>UQXG01000009.1 GCA_900544945.1 uncultured Eubacteriales bacterium
TTTTGAAGCTGCACGGATAGGGAAAAAGATCCGCTATCCAGCCGCAGACGATTTATTCAGAGGTTCCCAAGATATGCTACTGACGGAGGTCAAAAAAATGATAAGAAAAATTATCCGAATCGACCGGGAACGCTGCAACGGATGCGGCGCCTGTGCCAAGGCCTGCCACGAAGGGGCCATTGAGATCATAAACGGAAAAGCCGAATTGGTGAGAGAACACTTCTGCGACGGGCTGGGCGACTGTCTCCCGGAATGCCCAACAGGAGCCATTTCTTTTGAAGAACGAGAAGCGCCCGCATACGATGAGAAAGCCGTGAAAGAAGCGCAGAAAAACCAGACAGCACCCAAGCACGCGGGCTGTCCCGGAGCGAAAAGTATGCAGATCCAGCGTCCGGCAGCACCCGGAACCGGCGTCCCCGCTCCCAACCCAGGGCAGATGTCCGCACTTCGGAACTGGCCGGTACAAATCAAACTGGCACCGGTCAGCGCACCCTATTTTAACGGCGCAAAGCTTCTGATCGCCGCCGATTGCACCGCCTATGCTTACGCAAGCTTTCACCAGGATTTTATCCGGAACAAGCTGACCCTTATCGGCTGCCCCAAATTGGACCAGGTGGATTACAGCGAAAAGCTGACCGCAATCATTCAAGGTAACGACATTCAAAGCGTAACCATTGTAAGAATGGAAGTTCCCTGCTGCGGCGGTCTGGAAATGGCGGCCAAGAAAGCACTTCAAAACAGCGGGAAATTCATCCCCTGGCAGGTCGTCACCATCAGTATTGACGGTAAAATCATGGAGTAAAAGGAGAATATAATTATGGAGCAGAAGATGTTTTGTTTTCAGTGTGAGCAGACAGTCGGATGTACGGGTTGCACAGGAAGTGCCGGTGTCTGTGGGAAAAAGGCAGACACCGCTGCATTGCAGGATGAACTGACAGGTGCGTTGATTGGTCTGGCAAGAGCAGTCGATGGTGCGCAAACCATTTCCAAAAGAACCGGACAGGTCATCATTGAAGGGCTGTTTACGACAGTTACAAACGTAAGCTTTGACAATGCAGCCATTGAAAAGATGATACAAAAAGTCAGAGCCGAGAAAGAAAGGCTGGTTCCCGATTGCAGCAGCTGTCAGTCCCCCTGCGGTAGGACCGACGAATACGATATGCGGCAGCTGTGGAATGCCGATGAAGATATCCGTTCCTTGAAGTCGCTTATTCTGTTCGGGATTCGCGGAATGGCAGCCTATGCTTATCATGCAAGTGTTCTGAATTATGAAGATGCCGAAGTGAATCAGTTTTTCTGCGAGGCCCTATTTAGAATCGGTTATGAAGAAAGTATCGAACGGCTGCTTCCTACCGTGCTGAAAGTCGGAGAAATCAACTTGAAGTGCATGGCACTTCTGGACAAGGCCAATACACAGACCTATGGGACACCGGAACCGACCACTGTGACCCTTGCCGTAGAAAAAGGACCGTTTATTGTTGTGACCGGTCATGATCTGAAGGATCTTCAGCTTTTGCTGGAGCAGACCGAGGGAAAAGGGATCAACATCTACACCCACGGTGAAATGCTCCCGGCTCATGCCTACCCCTTCTTAAAAAAGTTCTCTCACCTGAAAGGACATTTCGGAACCGCATGGCAGAATCAGCAAAAGGAATTTGATCATCTTCCCGCTCCGATCCTATACACCACAAACTGCCTGATGCCGCCCAAAAACAGCTATGCAGACAGAGTATTTACAACAGAAGTAGTTGCTTTTCCGGGTGCTGTTCATATTGACGAACAGAAGGATTTTACGCCGGTTATCGAAAAAGCGCTGGAACTGGGCGGTTACAAAGAAGGCCGGCAATTCTCCGGTATCAATGGCGGCACGAAAGTGACAACCGGTTTTGGTCATGCAGCCATCCTATCCCATGCGGGTACTGTCGTAGAAGCCGTAAAATCCGGTGCCATCCGCCATTTCTTCCTGGTTGCCGGTTGTGACGGTGCGAAACCGGGCCGAAACTATTACACAGAATTCGTGAAACAGACCCCTTCTGACAGCATCGTCCTCACCTTGGCCTGTGGAAAATTCCGTTTCAACGATCTTGATCTGGGAGAAATCGGCGGTCTGCCCCGGCTGATGGATATGGGCCAGTGTAATGATGCCTACGGCGCAATTCAAGTTGCCGTGGCACTTGCGGAGGCTTTTGGATGTTCTGTAAATGAACTTCCGCTCTCCTTTGTTCTGTCCTGGTATGAGCAGAAAGCGGTCTGTATCCTGCTGACCCTTCTGCACCTCGGTATTAAAAATATCCGCCTTGGTCCTTCTCTCCCGGCGTTTTTGTCCCCCAATATTCTGAACTTCCTGGTGGAAAACTATGGCATTGCGCCTATTACTACACCGGAAGAAGACATGAACGCCCTTCTGAACCAGAAATAAAGCGAGGATTCCGCCACGCAAAGCACTTCCCCACACAAAGACGCAGCCCGGCAAGTATTGAAACCTTGCCGGGCTTGTCCTTTATTCGTTAAGCACCGCTTTCCAATCTATTTTCGCAGTCCGATTTCCTCCTACCAAGGGCAAAAAGTCCACGGACGCGAATCCGTGGACTTTTTTGATTTCTTATTTGTGGAATCTGATTTCCCCCATGGGCTGGCTTTCCCAGTCGAAATAGCGGACAATCAGCTCATCGCCCAGGGTGCCCTGGCACATCCGGGCTTCAAACCAGGTTTCGTCGCCCTGGGTAACGCTTCCCGCACCGTCCACATAGGTAATCCCGTCGATGGTCACCTTCATGATCTCGTAGTATTTTTCCTGATCCGTGACGGTTTCCGGTATGCGGATATTGCAGCCAAGAGCCGTCTGGGTGACCGTCATGTCTCCCACGGTCATGCCGGGAATGGCATCGGGGTCTTCCGGATGGTAGACGATTTCCTCGCTGACCCCGGGAGCCGCATTCAAAGTGAAGGGCAGCTCCACTCTTTGCACATCCTCTTTTCCGTCCTCCAGGGCGTACACGGTGCACACCGCATTGGGATTTTCCGTGTTGACAGTTTGCTCCGTGGCGCTGAGAATGACCATTTCGTTGTCCGCAAGGCTCTGCATCCGCTGGGAGCCGTTGATGCCCTCCGTGTCGCCGATTTTGGTAATCGACGCACCCACAAACAGCAGGGTTTTCCTCTTCTCCGCCGCGTACTCGCCCAGGGTCTGATTGCCGGGCAGGCCAATCTCGCTGACGGAATCGGCGGCGCTGACGTAGGTAGGCGCAATGATGTATTTGTCGCCGCCGTGGATGGCCACCGTGACCATCACATTGGCATTGTCCGCCAGAGACTCGGTGATTTCGCAGCTCCAGCCCGCCTGTGCCGTTTCCTTGACGGTTTCCGGCTGAATATAAGTTTCCGCCGCCTCCGGAAGCTGTCGGCTCTGGGTGCGGAACAGCTCCCGGATGCCGAAGAGATTGGCGGCATAGGCACTGACGGCCAGCGCAAAGACCAGGCAGGCCGCCAAAATCAGCGTCAGCAGCTTCCGGTGAGAAAAGCCGGCCTTCCGGGGCTGAGAAACGGTGTCAAACTCCGCCTCCTGGATGTATTTCGGATGAATAAAGCTCAGGGCTTTGAATAATTTCTTGCCTTTCATATCTGAATTCCTGCCTTTTCCAAATGAGTTTTCAGCTGATTCCGGGTTCGCATCAGCTGCATCTTGACCTTGCTCTCGGTCATGTGGTATCGCTTCGCGATTGCGGAAACAGAATCCGCATACCAATACCGGCGCAGGAAAATCAGTCGGGAATCCTTGGGCAGGGTTTCCAGAAAAGCATTCAGCTGCCCCATGATTTCCCTGCCGTCGGCGCTTTCGTCCTGCTTCGGATCCGGCACGCACTGTTCCAGCTCCTGGGTAATGGGAATCACCTCTGCCTTTCGTTTTGCCGCCCGGTTCCAGTCCAGCAGATTCAGGGACAGGTTCCGGCAAATGGCGGCAAGATACGCATAGAAATACCGGGGACGCGCCTTTGGAATGGCGTTCCAGGTCTTCAGATAGGTATCGCTGACCACCTCTTCGGAATCCTCGGCATTCTGAAGAATGCCGACGGATAGCCTTCGAAGCCTTCTGCCGTACAGGACATCCGTTTCGGCAATGGCATCCTCGTTCCGATGCCAGAACAGACTGATGATTTCCTCGTCTGTCACGGTAACACTTCCTTTCGTTTTTGGGCCCTTCACCCTATTAGACAGGATTGAGACGGGACAGGTCACACAATTCTTCAAAAAAAGAGAAATATTTTCGGGAAACCGCCGGATACGGCATGAGGCCACGAGGATTTCCGCCTCGTGGCCTCATAGAATTTGTCAATCGGGGTAATGGGCATTCTTCCAGGTGAGAAATGCCGGGGAAGGGTTTTTCGCCCGCTTCCGGAGCTGAAGCTGATGGATTCCGTACAGCTCCCTTTCCCCGCTGGCCTGGTCGGATTTCAGCCGCTCCACCACATCCCAGCAGTCCGGGCAGAAACGGATTTTCTGCGCGCCTTCCCCTTCCGAATAGAATATTTCGAACAGTTTTTTCTTCCCGCCGCAGCAGTCGCAGATCATAAAAACACCCCTTCCGGAAATTGGTATTTTTATCCTACCACACTCCCGGCGAAAATGCAACGGAGAACCCGTTTTTTACGGCTACGCAAAGTTCTCTTCCAGGAATGCCTGGATGCTGTCCTGAGAAAGGGGCGTGGAGAGCGAAATGGAATAGGCATAGCTGCCGTCCGTCCACACTGCCAGGGTAAAGCCCTCGTCCGTGCCCTTCAGGGTCACGGAATTTTCACCGACTTTTGTCGTTTCCTCCCGGTCATATACATTACAATCTCCGGAATTGTCCTCGGTGCCCTGGGACTTCCGGTAGCAAAGGGACTCGCTTCCGCCGAAATACTGGATTTCCGCCAGATTTTCCCAATAGGACACATATTCCGTCCGCTCCACCGGGAAGGGAATGTCGGTCAGCTCTGCCAGAGGAATATTGGTTTTCGCGGACAGCTCGTCAATGGAGGCCGCCTCCTCAATCTGGGGAATGGCCATCACGTCCGGCTCCTGAACGTCTCTGGGCTGCCAGACAAGCCAGCCGCACAGGGCAATGGCAAGGCAGGCCGCCAGCGCCGTCAGCTGCCCCATGAGTCGCTTCCGCTTCTGAATTCTGGCCGCTTCCACATTCCGGAGCACCCGCTGACGCATTTCCGGGGTCACCGTGACCCGATTCATGATTTCCTCATACTTCAAAGTCGTAGGCCTCCTTCAGCACAGATTTCAGCTTTTCCCGACCCCGACGCAGGTCGGAGCGGATGGTGGAGGGGTTGCGGCTCAGAATTTGAGCCATTTCCTCGGTGGAATAGCCCTCGTAATAGTGCAGGTGGATGACCTCCCGATACTGGGTTGGCAGCTGCTTCACCGCCTCCCAGACGAAGGACAGATCCTCCCGCCCCTCCGCCGCCAGGCTGTCGTCCAGCTCGTCGCAATCCCGGAGGGCATTGTATTCGATCCGGTTCTTGCTCAGGTTGGCCGCCACCTTCAAAAGCCAGGCCTTTTTGTGCTCCTCGCTTTCGAATCTGGGAGCGGCGGTGAGCAGCTTCAGAAGGGTGTCCTGCAAAATTTCCTCTGCGTCCGCCATGTTGTGCAGATAGCTGTACGCACAGCGCAAAATGGCATTGCCATAGGTATTCAGGGCTTCCGTCGCCATCCGGTCGGTTCGGCTGCTTATCGGTATTTCCGTCTTCGGCAGCAGGCGGGCGGCAAGGCGGACAAATTCCCGGAGTGTCTGCCATAGCCGCCACCCAAAAGACATTGAGATTGGAACTGCTTCCATTTTTTCGGCTCCTTTTCAAATCTAACCTGACCTGAGTATATCCCGTTTTTCGTCTCTTGGCAAGGGGTTCAGGACAGACTCTGAACGAAGGTGCTCAACTGCTCGGCGGTCATCCCCACGGTGGACATAATGGAATAGGCATAGATACCGTCCGTCCAGGTGGCGTTGGACACAAGGCCGTCGTTTCCCTTGCAGGTCACGGTCTTGCCGTCCACGGTCTGGGTCTCGGTGACGGCGTAGTCGTTGTAGTCGCCGCTGATATCTTCGGTGCCAACGCCCTTGCGGAAGCAAATTTCCGTACCGTCCTCATCGTTGAAGAGCACTTCCGCAGTTTTATTCTCAATGGCCGCAATGTACTTCTCGGGGTAACCCTCCAGGGCGTCCGGTGCGGTGAAGGAGAAGCCCGCCAGCTTGCCGGCCTCCTCCAGGCTGGTGCATTCCACCCAGGGGTTGGGAATTTGAACGCTTTCGGTGGTTTCCGCAGGGCCCCAGGTTCTGGGGTCGCCGCCGATGAGGGGCTCCTCGGTTTTTCCGCCGCAGGCCGCCATGGACAGCAGCACCAGAAGCAAACACACAACACAGACAATCAGCTTTTTCATAATCAATACATTCCTTTCATATTCCGGCATCTTTGCCGTTCTACTCAGAATACAGCTGGGGCAAGGAAAATGTTGCAGCGGCGAAAAAAATTTTGATTTTCTCATTTCCCATTTGGGAAAGATATATCAAACATACACACCGGAAAAAGAATAAGAATATGGAGGTGATTTTGCCCATACCAAAATAGATTGGCCTCCGCCTTCGGTAAAAACCGAAGACGGAGGCCTTCCTGATTACCATTTATACTTCTGTTCCAGAACCACGGAAATGGCATAGAGCAGTCCCGCGATGACAAACTGACCCAGGGTGGCAAGGTCTCCCGGGGCATTTCCGGTCAGCTGGGTCAGAAGCAGACACAGCACCAGAATCCAGGCAGCCCACCGGATCGCCGTGACCACCTTCCGCTTCAGCCCCTTGCCGGAATCCGATTCTTGAACCGGCTGGGAATTTTTCTTTTTCTTCGACATAAGCACTCCTTATTTGATTCCCTGGTGGTTTTCCTCCAGGGCTTTCAGTCTGCGCAGATTGGGCCGGAGAATCCAGACCCCCAGCAGAGTGGACAGAACATCCGAGCAAGGCTGGACGGCGATGAGCCCGTTCACCCCGAAAAGCCTGGGCAGAATCAGAATCAGCGGCAGCAGGAACAGCCCTTGGCGGCCGCTGCCCACGATGGCCGCATCCCGGTTTCTTCCGATGCCCTGGAGCATCACGAAGCCCGTGGCGCACACGGGAAGCAGGGACAGGGTGGCCATGCTGGCTCTGAGGATTCGGGAGCCGTAGTAGATGACCTCCGGGTCGTCCTTCCGGAACAGGCCGATGAGCTCCTCCGGGAACAGGAAGGCAACGGCAATCATCACAAGCAGTGCCCCGCCCACCTTAATACAATACCAGAAGCCCTGGCGCACCCGGCGATACTGCTTCGCGCCGTAGTTATAGCTGCATACCGTCTGGTAGCCCTCGCCCAGGCCGAAGTAGATCTGCTGGCACATATGCACCAGCCGGTTGACGATGATAAAGGCCGCGATCACCGCATCACCATAGGGTCGGGCTGCCCGGTTCAGCAGCACCGAAGCTACGCTGGACAAGCCGTTTTTCAGCAGGCTGGAAAAGCCGCCGCCGAAAATCTCCTTCAGTGTCTTCCAGGAGAACCGGAACCGATTCAGCCGGATGGGAATGCAGTCCCCCCGGGTGCACTGCCACAGCAGCACGAAGAAAGTGACGATCTCGCCGATCATGGTGGCCGCGCCTGCCCCGGCAAAGCCCATGCCCAGGCCGAACATCAGCAGCGGATCCAGAAGGATATTCAGCACCGCGCCGCTGGCAAGGCCGTACATAGACCGCTTGGCAAAGCCCTGGAAGCGCAGAATGCAGCTTAAGGAGGTTGCCGCCGCCTTGAAGGGCATGGAAATGAGGATATACCTGGCGTAGATCACCGTGAAACCCCACATACTGTCCGTAGCACCCAGCAGCTCCACCAATGGGTGGATGAAAATCAGCCCCAGCGCCATCAGCACGCTCAGCAGGCACAGTACGCTTACCAGACCCTGAGCCGCCGTCTGTTCTGCCTTCCGGATTTCCCGGCTGCCCAGCTGGCGTCCCATAAGCGTTCCCGTGCCCTTGCCGAACATGAGACCCAGAGCCAGATTCAGGGTCATCAGGGGATAGACGATTCCCACCGCTCCCGTGGCACTGGTGCCCAGGCGGCCTACAAAATAGGTATCCGCCAGATTATACACGGAGGTAATCAGCAGGGAGATGACCGAGGGAATGGCCATCCGGAGAATCAGCGGCTCCACGGGAGATTCCACCATCTCCCGATATTTTGCCGAACGCTCGCTTTCCTGTGACATCGTCATTTATTTGCGCAGAATGTGAATGGCGAAGCCGCCGAATTCTCCTGCCAGGTAGATGTTCTTCAGCTTGCCGTCCTCCCGGTAGGCGGCGGTGTCCATGTTGAAGGAGAAGCCCTTCTCCTTCAGCTCCTCCACGGCCGCCTCCAAATCCTCGGTCTGCATGGCGATATGGCCGTGGGTGCCCAGGAAGGGCATGTTCATGCACTCAAAGTAGTTTCCGGCGAACTCGGACTTGCCGCCGTGCCGGGGTGTCAGGTTAAACAGGGTACACAGGAGATTTGCCAGCTGGGTGGATTCCTCGTGGCTGTTGTTGTTGATGCCCACATGCACCAGCTCAAAGGTATTTTTCATAGTTCTCGATTTTCCTTTCAGAATTTCCCAGAAAACACAATGCCAGTCACCGCGGTGACTGGCATTGCACACTTTCGTATGATTACTTCAGGCCGCGGGCGTGGTCAGCTTCCACAGTCTCCTTGATCTTGGCGATGGCCGCATCGCTCAGGTAGCAGAAGGGACGGCGGCAGGGGCCGACGGGGTTACCGGCAATCCGGGCAGCGGTCTTGGTGACGGTGTTGGGGTTGCCGAACTTGAAGCAGTTCCGGATGGGACGGATGCTGTCCTGGGCCTTCTTGGCGTTCTCCAGGTCGCCCTTCAGGAAGTACTGATAGATGGAAACCATGGTCTCGGGGTAGATGTTCGCCACAGCGGTAATGCCGCCGGCGCCGCCGGCCAGCAGGTTCCACAGAATCAGCGCGTCGTTGCCGGACAGGACGCTGAAGGTCTCGGGATCGGTCAGCTCAATGTACTGCTTCATGTTGTCGAAGTTGCCGCTGGAGTCCTTCACACCCACGATGTTGGGGATCTTGCTCAGCTTTGCCACGGTATCCGGGTTCAGGTTATTGCCGGTACGGGCGGGCATATTGTACATGACGATGGGCAGATCCACCGCTCCGGCCAGCTCGGCATAGTGGTTATACAGCTCATCCTGAGAGATGGCGGCGAAGTAGGGGCTGATGACGGACAACACGTCCACGCCCAGCTCCTTGGCCTTCTTGGACAGGCGGATGGTGTCGGCGGTGCCGGGCATACCGGTACCGGCGTACACGGGGACACGGCCGTCGGCGGCCTTGACCACGGTCTCGATGACCCGCAGCTTCTCGTCCTCGGACTGAATGTAGGCCTCGCCGTTGGTGCCCAGGCAGAAGACACCGTCCACACCGGCGGCGATCTGACGGTTTACCTGATTCTTGATTTCCTCAAAATTCAGGGACTCGTCATCGTTCATGGAGGTGACCATTGCGGCAATGATGCCTTTCACAAGCTTTGCCATAAGAAATACTTCCTTTCGTAAATTTCGGTTATTCTTCCTCGTCCAGATTGACCTTGGAGGTATCGGCCTCCACATGGACGACCTTCTTTGCGGCGTTTGCCAGCTCGGGGTGAGCGGCCATGTACTTCTTCCGGGCGAAGATCTGGAGCACGACGATCACCACGCCGATGCTCAAGCCCACGATGTCGGTGAAGCTCTCGGGGATGCAGGTGCAGATGCCGCCCACAACCAGCAGAATTCTCTGCCAGATGGGGATGTCGGTGAGCAGGTAACCGGCCACGGCAAAGACCAGCATGGCAGTGCCCAGAGCCAGGATGCCGGAGTCATGGATGATGGCAAGCAATCCGCCCTCCATCAGGATACCGGGCTGATAGACGAAGGCGAAGGGTGCAAAGAAGGCAACCGATGCGAAGACCATTCCTCGCCAGCCCGTATCCCAGGGCTTTGCCTCGGCGATACCGGCAGCGGTGTAGGAGGCGATGCACACGGGAGGGGTGATCTGAGCGAAGATGCCAAAGTAGAAGATGAACAGGTTGGCAGCCAGGGTGCTGATGCCCAGGCTCTTCAGGGTGGGGATGAACAGAACGTAGGCCGTCAGGTAAGCCGCCACGGTGGGCAGCGCCATGCCCAGCAGCATGCAGCCCAGCATGGTGATGATCAGGCCGATCCACATCAGGTCGCCGCCCATGGAGGAGATCACGGAGCTCAGCCGGGTAGCAAGACCGGAGATGGAGACGATACCGATGATGATGCCGCAGCCGGAGATGGGCTGAGAGGTGTTGGAGGACAGACGGGTGGCGTTCAGAATCTGCTGAATGATGTGGATGGGGCCATAGCGCATCTTGGGGCTGATGACGTTCAGAACCAGGATGGCGGCGATGCCGTACAGAGCGGAACGCTGGAGGGTGCAGCCGGAAGCAATGGCGGCAACCAGCACCACGATGGGGCTCAGCAGGTACAGACGGGGCAGGATGGGCTCGCACTCCAGATCCATTTCCACGGTCTCACCGGCGTTGGCGCGCTTCTTGGCCAGCATATGCACCAGCAGGAAGATGGCCAGGTAGTACATGATTGCGGGGATGGCGGCGGCCTTGCAGATGGCCATGTAGGAAATGCCCAGCATTTCCGCCATCAGGAAGGCGCCGGTGCCCATAATGGGAGGCATGATCTGACCGCCGGTGGAAGCGGCGGCCTCGATGGCACCGGCTTCCTCAGGGGCGTAGCCCACCTTCTTCATCATGGGGATGGTCATAACGCCGGTGCCGGCCACGTTGGCGGCGGCGGAGCCGGAGATCATGCCCATCAGGCCGGAGGCCATAACGGCTGCCTTGGCAGGGCCGGAGTTGTCGTTGGAACGGGCACCGAACTTGATGCCGATGTCGATAAGAACCTGGCCGCCGCCGCAGGTGCCGAACAGGGAGCCGAAGATCATGATCCAGTACATGAAGCCGGAGCCCGCGCCGGTGGCGGTGCCGTAGATACCTTCACTGCCCATGACCATCAGGTCAGTGAACTTGTTGATGTTCATGCCCTTGTAGAACAGGATGCCGGGCAGCCACCGGGCCGTCCACACATAAACGATGAATACGCCGATGAAAATCACCAGGGTCTTGCCCACGGTACGGGCGATGCCCAGCAGGACCAGCAGAATCAGGGTGACGCACTCGAAAATATCGATGGGGTTCACGGGATCCAGGTAGTTGACCCGCAGACCCAGCCGGTTAAACTGGCTGATGGCGTACCAGATGTGGTAGAAGAAAGTAATAAATACGAACCAGTCGCAGATGGTGTCAAAGATTTTTCCGGCCTTGCTGGTGTGCTTGCCGGGGTTCAGCAGCACGCACAGAAAGCCGATGCTGGAAACGTGGATAGGACGCACCAGCATGGGAACCATGGGGTTGATAAACGTTCTGTACAGCTGGAACAGCAGGTAAGCCAGGGTGACCCACACCGCGGCGGTTGCCCGGGGGGTGTCCTTGATCAGGGTCTCCTTGATCTGCTGCCCAACACTCTTCTTTTCAAGTGTATTGCCCATAAAACGATGTTCCTTTCGCTCTGTACCGGCCGGATGGGGGCCGTAAGAAATGGGTGGGTTAGTGGGTTGGGATTCCGGGGTATTTCGCTTTCCGCACGGGGCTTCACACAGGGAAAAAAGCACCTACATTTTCTGAAAAGAGAAAGCCTGTCCGGAAGAGGAAACGGATTTTGATATTTCCGGGGCGGGAAACCGCCCCGGAAGTCCCTTTGGGAAAGAATTACTTGCCGGTGTAGTTGCCGTCAGCGTCCAGAACGCCGATGTCCTGGAAGTACTTCATGGCGCCGGGGTGCATGGGAACGACCATAGCGTCGAAGTCCACCATGTCGGCGTAGGTGATGCCGCGGTAGCCGGCAACATCCTCAGCCAGCTTGTCGGCGTTCTCCACCAGGATCTTGGTCATGGCGTAGGCCACGTCGTCCTCCATGTCGGAAGGAACGATCTTGGAGGAAGCCTGGCAGGCGGACTTCATCTCCTCGGTGGTCTGGCCGAAGGAACCGGCGGGGATGGGAGCCTCGGCGTAGCCGCGCTCGCACATACCGGCGATCTCGTCGTCAGTCAGGCCGGAGACGACCATCTTGGCGCTCATGCACAGCTCGGTCAGAGAGGAGGAGGTGGAAACGGTGTGGCCAACCATCATATCGGCCTGGCCGTCCTGGAGCATATCGCAGCAGGCGGAACCATCGGTGAAGGTGACGCTGCCGCCCCAGCTCTCGATGTCCTCAACGGTGACACCGTGGATGTCCAGCAGGTACATGAAGGAAACGTAGTCGGAAGAGCCAACGGGCTCGGCAACGAAGCGGCAGGGGATCTTCTTCTCGAAGACTTCAGCCAGGGTGGAGCAGCCGGTCTTGTCGGCAAAGCTCTGGGTAGCCAGCTCGGCAACGAAAGCGTACTTGACGGTGGCGAACAGAGCGCTGACCTTGGAGTAGGGCTCCTTGCCCTCCATGCCCACGGTGCCGCTCATGGCGTTCTGGCCGGTGCCGAAGTCGCCCATGCCGGCCTCAATCAGGTAGCCCACGCTGGAGCAGCCGCTGGAGATGGTCTCCTGGGTAACGGTGGAACCGGCAGGCAGGTTCTCCTGGAGGACCTTGCCCTCGGAGGCCAGGGTGATGTAGTCGTCGGTGCCGGCGCCCTGGCTCAGCAGAGTCAGATTGACGGGCTTGGTCAGACCGGTGGCGGCAGCGGTGTCGTCCGCCTTCTCAGCGGCCTGGGTGGCAGCGGGCTGAGCCGCGGGGGTCTCGGTCTTGGCGCCGCAGGCGGCCAGAGACAGGACCATGGCCAGCGCGAGGATCATGGCGAGTGCTTTTTTCATTTGTTGTCTTCTCCCTTCAAATGTAGGTTCTTTATTTCTCTACCGGCTGTGCCGGATAAAGACGAATTACTTCTGCGCCTTGGCGTTTGCCATGCGGATGCCGTAGTCCATGGCATTGACCAGGCTCAGCTCATTTGCGTGGCCGTCGCCCGCGTGGCCGAAGCCGGTACCGTGATCCACGGAGGCTCGGATAATGGGCAGACCCAGGGTCACGTTCACACCGGCCACGGCGTCCCAGTGACCCTCCGCCTTGTTGTACACAAAGCCCTTGACCTTCAGCGGGATGTGTCCCTGGTCGTGGTACATGACCACAACGATGTCGTACCAGCCGCCCAAAGCCTTGGAGAACACGGTGTCCGGAGGCGTGGGCTTCTTCTCCACGATGTTGATTCCCTCGGCCAGCGCCACGTCGATGGCAGGCTGAATCTCCTCGATTTCCTCCCGACCGAACATGCCGTTCTCACCGCAGTGGGGATTCAGACCGGCAACCGCCAGCTTGGGTTCTTTGATGCCGATGGCCTTGCAGCCCTCATTGGCAATGCGGATCACGTCCAGCACCCGATCCTTCTTCACCCGGTCGCAGGCCTCCCGGAGGGAAACGTGGGTGGAAACGTGCACCACCCGCAGATCCTCGTGAGCCAGCATCATGGTGTACTTGCTGGTGCCGGTGTACTCGGCGTAGATCTCGGTGTGACCAGAGTAGTGGTGGCCTGCCATGTTGATGGCTTCCTTGCTCAGGGCGTTGGTGATGGTGGCATCCACCTCTCCCTTCATGGCCAGGTCAATGACCTTCACCACATACCGGAAGGCGGCCTCGCCGCCCAGGGCAGTGGCACCCAGCTTGAAGGGCTGAGGATGTTCCGGATCCCCCGGAATCTCCTCGGGCTTTACAATGCCCATATCGTACACATCAATGACGCCGTACTCGAAGTTTGCATCCTTCACCGCGTGGATGGGGCGCACCTTCATGTCAATGCCGGAAACAGCCTTGGCAGCCTTCACCGCATACTCCATGCAGCTGACGTCGCCGATGACCAGAGGACGGCACCGGTCATAGACCGTTTTGTCCGCCAGAGCCTTGACGGTGATCTCCGGGCCGTTGCCGAAGGGATCGCCCATGGTAATGCCCAGAATCGGTTTTTGCTCCATTTGAACTACCTACCTTTTTACTGTCTGATTGTCCATAAGAAGAAATTTCAGCGACTATAATTCTGTTCAGTGAGTATAGTCTGTTTTAATGAAGAATCTGTGAATAAATGGCCCGGGCATCCTCGGCAGTCACCACGCGCATATTGTTGTTCAGCAGACGGGTCACCTGCATACCGGCCTCTACCAGACCGTCCAGGTCTTCCACCGGCACGTTGAACTCGGTCAGGCTGGTGGGGATGTCCAGATGACGGACGATTTCGCCCATGCGCTTTACCACCCAGGCACTCTTCTCTTCCGTGGTGGCGCAGGTCTTCTCGCCGTGGACGGCACGGTCATAGGCCGCCGCCAGCTTCTGCCGAATCACAGGCTCATTGAACTCCATGACGGGAACCAGCAGCATGGCGTTGGACACGCCGTGGGCGATGTGGTACTTGCCGCCCAGAGGATAGCTCAGGGCATGGACGGCGGTAGTACCGGAGCAGGCGATGGCAACGCCGGCATAGAAGGCCGCAATCTGCATATTGTTCTTGGCATCCATGGCTTCCTTGTCGTCGCAGGCGGTTTCGATGTTGTTCATAATCAGGTCGAAGGCCTGAAGGGCGAACATATCGCTGAAGGGATTGGCCTTGTTGCTGGTGAAGCACTCGATGGCGTGAGCCAGCGCGTCCACGCCGGTGGCGGCGGCAATCTTCCGGGGCAGGTTCTTGATCATCACGGCATCCAGGATGACGTAATCAGGCACCATGCTGCCGTTGACGATGCCCACCTTCAGCTCCTTCTCGGGCACGGCCACAATGGCATTGGGGGTAGCCTCGGAACCGGTACCGGCGGTGGTGGGAATCAGGCAGGTCTTTACGGTCTTCACCGCCAGACCCGGGTTGTCCAGCAAATCCTTGACGGTATAGCTCTCGGTTGCCAGCAGGCTTGCCAGCTTGGCCGCGTCCATGGCGCTGCCGCCGCCCACCGCCACGATGAAGTCCGCGCCGGAGGCCTTGAACTCGTCCACCAGGGTCTGCACCTGGGTGTAGGTAGGCTCGGGAGGCAGATCGGAGATCACGATGCTCTCCACTCCCGCTTCCTTCAGCTGAGCCAGAGGCAGATCCACCAGGCCGGTGCTCAGGATGCCCTTGTCGGTGAAAATTGCCACCTTCTTTGCCCCCGCGACAACGGTTTTCAGGTTATTCAGGGCGTTTTTGCCGCTGTAAACCGTCCGGGGCAATGTTACATTGTAGGTTTCGACAGCCATTTGAAAAGCTCCTTTCTCTTTGAAAAAACAACTTTGACTTCCCGGTTAGGGAAGCTCTGATTTAATTGGCAAGAGCTGGGAGCGAGAGATTTTTCTCTAGCCGAAGGCTTCAAAAGTGGAGGAATACTGTATGTATTTCCCACTTTTTAAGCCGCGCGGATAGGGAAAAAGATCCGCTATCCAGCCGCAGACGATTTATTCAGAGGTTCCTTAGGCTCCGGCAAACTGAGCCTGGTTCAGAGGTTCGGTCTCCCCCTTCAGGGTCACCAGCAAATCCTCCTCGCCGAAGCCGCCGGATTTGGAAATGATTTCATATTCCCGGCCTCCATAGGCGATCCGGGAAAGCACCACGCCGGGCTGCAATTCACACACCGGTGTCAGCTCGTGGCAGCCGATGGAATCCATGAAGGCAAGCAGCGTATCGCCGCCGATGATCATGAAGCAGGCATCTGCCCCTCTGGCAATCAGCTCCTTCAGAATCCGGCCCATCTGGCAGGAAATCTTCTGCCGGATGTCCTCCAGGCTCAGCTCCTCCGTACCCAGAAGCACCTGCTCCCGGCCTGTTTGCAGGGAGTCAATCATCAGGTAGGGTGTCTGACAGTAAAGCGTCCACAGGTAATCCATCATCATGGCGTCACTGCCGGTATTGAACTTGCCGCCGCTGAGAAGCCGGTCGGCGGGAATGTGCACCCGGCGGTAGCCCCGCTGCTCGCCGTAGTCCATCTGACTACAGGAAATGGGGTTCACGCTGCCGCAGAGCACCACCAGACGGTTGGCCTCGATCCGGCATTGGGGTTTTTCGCCCATGCGGAGCCCCAGATATCCGGGCAGACTTTCCGCCAATCCAGCACAGCCTGCCAGCAGCTTCAGGCAGCCCAGCAGGTACAGCCTCTGTGCCTCCCGCTCCATGTCCTCTCGGCTGGCGCAGTCAAAGAGGTAAATACATTTCTCTTCCCCGGGGCGAAAGGAATCCAGCTCCTCCGGAGAGATTACCTTCACCGGCACATCGCATTGCAGATGCAGCAGATCCGGAACCCGGCTTTCCGTCACCGGCTCGAAGGGATCCTGACCGAACACGCTCTGATCCACCGGAACCCCGTCAATATAATGGACGCCATCCACGGTGATTCGGTTCATGCCCGGCAGCGCCGGAATAAAGGAAAGGCACTTTTCTCCGCTGCCGTCCAGCACGGCGCTGAGTTCCGCGCCGATGTTTCCCCGGAGGGCGGAGTCGGTTTTCTTGTAAACGCAGCCGATGTGGGCGGCAACCGCCCGCTGGGCAATGGAGCGAATCATGTCGTAGGCCTCCCGGGGGGGCAGGTGACGGGTAGGCGCGCAAAGTACCAGAACCTCCTCGGCGATTTCCTGCCGGAAGTCTATCTGGGTATCGGTGGATACCCTGGTTCTGGCACCCGCCGCGGAAAACTTCACGCCCGTGTCCAATGCCCCGGTGAAGTCATCGGAAATGATCAGCAATTTTATCATGTATCATAACCACCAAATCTAGGTTTTTGGGTCTTCCAATGGGCTCACTGCCAGTACTGATCCATATGATCCCGGATGTACAGAGCCCGGTCGATCATTTCCTCGATGTAATGGGCCTGAACGGCGTCCACCGCAAAGGGCGCCCGGAATTTTGTGGTGGTGTACAGTCCCAGCCGCTGGAAATACCGCTTATGCAGGCTCAGGTTCGCGCTGTCCGACTGGCGGGTGAAGACGATAATGGGCAGAATGTCGAAGAACAGCTTCATGGCCGCCTCCCGACTCTTCTCGTGGTACAGCCGGTACACATTCACAAACAGCTCAAACAGGCCCGAGGGCATCAGGGCGTGAATACCCCGGTCGAAGGCCTCGATCATCTGATCGCTGCCCCAGGAGCCGCTGACGTTCAGCCGGCCGTCGGTGGCCTTCAGAATGGCGGTGTAATCCGGCCCCGGATTGGCAGTCTCGATTTTGATGCACCGGAAGCTTTCGAATTCATCGAACATGGACTTGACGAAGGGGGCACGCAGCTCGTTGTCCTTGGTATCCTGCAGGCACAGGAAGGGCGGATGGAGGTCGTCCACCGCCGCCACCAGCTCCCGGTAGCTTTCCTCCGTAACCGTGGGCATGAAGATATTCACGCCGTCCACGCCCAGATCCAGATACCGTTTGGCCTGCTCCACACAGTCGTCCTTGGTTTTTCCCCGGACGTTGGGCATCACGATGCCGTGGCCGGCCTGATGGGTCACTGCCAGAAGCTCCGTGACCATCCGGTAGCGCTCCTCATTGGTCAGCTCGTCGATTTCGCTGGCAAAGCAGGGGGCAAGGAAGCCGGAAACCCCGGCCTCCAGGGCCGCCTCTGCCGTCCGGCGCAAATCCGACCAGTTGATGGTCAAATCCTCATTGAAGGGGGTGTTCACCGTGGTGATGACACCTCGCATGGGATACAGTTCTTTCATATCTTACTCCCAGTAGGAGGGAATGCTGTCGCGCAGCTTGATGGCGTACTCAATCAGATCGCTTGCATAACGCTGATGGTATTCATCGAAGAACACCTCTTCCCGGCTGACGGCCTCGGTGAAGACGCCGATGCGCTTGAAGTACAGCTTGTGGAAGTAACGGTTCAGAGGCTGGCTCTGACGGGTGAAGCTGATGACCGGCAGCATGGCGAAGAACAGCTCCATAGCCTTGTCCCGCTTGCCGTGGTGATACAGCTCATAGACGTTTACGAACAGCTCCGGCATACCGGAGGGCATCAGGGCATGAATGCCCCGGTCATAGGCCTCGATGGACTGGCTGGAGCCCCAGGCGCCGCTGATGTTCATCCGGCCGTCGGTGGCCTTCAGGATGCGGGTGTACTTGGGGCCCGGATCCTTGACCTCGATCTTGGCGCAGCGGACGCTTTCGAACTCGTCGAACAGCCGCAGCAGCAGCCGGTCGGGCAGGCCGTCGTCGGTCATGGACACGTCCTGGATGCACAGGAAGGGGGGCTTCATGTCATCGATCTTCTTGACCATGGCGCAGTACTCGTCGTCGGTGGTGTAAGGCATATTCAGGTTCAGGCCGTCCACGCCCAGCGCCAGGTACTCCCGGCACTGCTTCAGCCGGGTTTCCTCGTCGTTGGCGGTGATGCTGGGAATGACGATGCAGCCTTCCTTGGTGTGAGCCAGGGCGACGGTCTCTCTGACCTCCTGAATGATCTCATCGTGGGTCAGCATATTCATCTCGCTGGCCATGCAGGGCACCAGGAAACCGGCCACGCCGGCGTCCATGCAAAGCTGAATCTCCCGACGGAAGGAAGGCCAGTCGATGGACTTGTCTTCGGACTTAAAGGGGGTAATCACCGTGGTGATGATTCCGTGCATGGGATAAAGTTCTTTCATATTGAGACACCTCCAAAATATTCCGCAAACCGTGCTGTGCAGTTTGCCTATTTCCGTTTCTTTGTTCTTTGCCATTATTATATAGTTTGCTGGATTTTCCACAAGGGAGCCGTCTTTCTTTACTGTTTCCAAATGAGACAATTTCACAATTCGAGAATGGCAATTCCGAACACAGGTGAAAATTACGATACCGTTTTTGTTGAATATCAACAAATCTGTTCCATTTGGGTACGCTCCCCGCCCCGGAAAGCCCTCAGGTTCTGTCCCGGACGGTGTTCGTTAATTCACCGATTTTCTCAATCCGGCAGGTGACCACGTCTCCGTCTTTCAGGAACACCGGCGGGTTCATGCCGAAGCCGATGCCCGTGGGGCTTCCGGTGGCGATGATGGTGCCCGCAGGCATGGTCACACCCTGGCTCAGCTGGCTGACAATGTCCGTAACATCGAAAATCATATCCCGGGTATTGCCGTGCTGCCGAAGCTCTCCGTTGACCCAGAGCCGGATGTCCAGCCGGGGCGGATAGGCAATCTCCTCCGCCGTGACAATCCAGGGGCCAATCGGGCAGGTGCCGTCCAGGCTCTTCATAAAATAGTTCTGCTTGTGTCGGCTCAGCTCCCGGGCAGTCACATCGTTCAGAACGGTGTAGCCAAAAATATAGTCCGCCACCTGCTCCCGGGGTACCTGATAGGCATCCTTCCCCAGAATCACGCCCAGCTCGCACTCGTAATCCAGCGTAGAGATAAAATCCGAATGGGAGGGAATGGCCTCGCCGGTACCCCGACACCGATCCACCGCCTTGCCGAAGAAGATAGGCCAGACCCGCTCCGTCCGCTGCTCCTTCAGGGCATCCGCCATCTCATCGGCATGAGCCTTGTAGTTAAGCCCCATACACACCACATCCCGCACCGGGTGGGGAATGGGCGCCGTCAGCCGCACATCCGCCAGGGGAATCCACTGAGCGGCCTTCTCGGCGGCTGCCCCGATGGCCGTCAGGCTGGCCCGATCCGTCCGGCGGATCAGGTCGTTCATGTCCGCAACGTCCCAGCCAAGGGCAGACAGGGGTACTACCCGATTGTCCTCGCCGGTCAGAACCGCCACCGTCTCCCGGCCCTGATAGATGCAAGTCAAAAGCTTCATATTTGCACACCCCGTTTTTCGGTCTCCGGATGGAAATTGTAGGTTTCCCATAAAATCCTTCCGGGAATTTCTTTTATCTTAAATACTTTCTACAAAGGCCTCAATGGAAATCTCCCTCAGAAATGTTTCAAATTGAATCGCTTTCTTCCCACCGTTACTTGTTTTTTGAACAGCTTCCTGGTATACTGGTTGCAAAGGCAGTGTTTGTTTTGGAGAAGTTACAGGCGATTTTGGCCTTTTTCATCACCGAAATCCGGGAAAGGAGCGTCTTTTATGAAGAAGCTGCGTCTGCTGTGCATCCCGCCCTAGGAGGGGATGTACAACCTGATGACCAATATTGCTGCCCAGCGCAGCGACGTGGAGCTTATCATCCACATGGGCAACCTGGAGGACGGCCTTCGTGCCGTCCTGGAAAACCGGGACAACAACATTGACGCCGTCATTTCCCGGGGCGGCACCGCCGAAACCATCCGGGCTCACTGCTCGGACATCCCGGCCTGCGACATCATCCCATCGGTCTATGACGTTCTGCGCACCATCCGTCTGGCTCAGAGTATGTCCGACAAGCTGGCGGTGGTGGGCTTTCCCAGCATCACCAAGCCCGCGGATATGCTCCGGGACATTATGCAGTACGATTTCAAGGTGCGCACCATCCGCAGCGGCGCCGAGTGCGAGGCCTGTCTGCGTCAGCTCCGGGACGAAGGCATTCAGGTCATCGCGGGAGACATGATCTCCGTGACCTGCGCCCAGAAGCTGGGCATGAACGGCCTTCTGATTCTCTCCGGCATTGAGAGCGTGGAGGCCGCCATCGACAGTGCGGTGGAAATCTGCCGGCACGACGCCGCCGTCCGGAAGCGGGCCGACCTATTTTCCGACCTGCTGTCCTTCCTGGACGCGGACATCGTCATCTACACCTCCGGCGGTCAGCAGTATTACTCCACCGCCTCCGATCTGCCCCAGGAAATTCAGCTGCTCCTTCGCCAGAAGGTTTCCAACGTCATCGCCCAGGGCAGCCTGAAGCTGATCCGAAACTTAGGCAGCAGTATGCTCTCCATCAAGGGCAAGCTTCTCCAGTCCGACGGCGAGGATTACTGCGTTTATATTCTGTCCCAGCTAGCAAATACGGCGGCTTTCGACAAATACACCATCCGCTGTTTCTCCGCCGACGAGGATCTCCAGGATTCCAAGCCCATTGAATTTTACTTAGGCAGCAGCGAGGAAATTTCCGCCGCCCATGCCGCCTGCCAGCGCTATGCCGCCATGAACGCCCCGGTGCTCATTGAGGGCGAGCGGGGCACCGGCAAGGATCGGTTCGCCCACTACCTGTATTCCCACAGCAAATTCAAGCAGAATTCCTTCGTGGTCATTGATGCCAGTCTGCTGGACAAAAAGGGCTGGGACTTTCTGCTCAAAAGCGACAGCTCCCCTCTGACCGACTCCGGGCTTACCATTTCCTTCATCCGGATGCAGGCCATTCCCCCGGAGCAGCAAAAGGAATTCCGGCTCTATCTGAAAAACTCCCGGGTCATGCAGACCAACCGGCTGATTTTCTCCTACACCGAGGAAAACGGCACCGTCCCCCAGGACGAGCTGTATCTGTACCTGACCGAAACCGTCCACTGCTTACAGCTGCGGCTTCCGCCCCTTTCTCAGCGGCCTGAGGACATTCCCACCCTGGTGGGGCTGTACATCAACGCCGCCAACGTGCGCAACGGCACCCGGGTCATCGGCCTGACCCACGGAGCCATGCTGACCCTGCAAAACCGGGTCTGGCCCCGGAACGCCGACCAGCTGTACCAGGCCATCGGCGAGCTGGTCATCAACGCCAAGTCCTCCTACATTTCCGAGGAACAGGTGCTGGCTCTGCTGAACCGGGAAAAGCGGCAGACCCCTGCCGCCCCGGAAAGCGGCCTGGATCTGAACCGGCCCTTGGAAGAGATCATCCACGAGGTGGTCATGCGGGTCTATGAGGAGGAAAACATGAACCAGACCCACACCGCCAAGCGTCTGGGCATCAGCCGGAGCACTCTGTGGCGGATGCTGAAGTAAGGTGTTTTATTCTGATACACCCTTTGTGAAAACTGTTCCATTATTTTCTGCCTGATTCTCCGATTTTCGTTGAATTCACGAGCCGTTTTTGTTAGGTTTGTGATAGAGAACAAAAAGCGCGGCAAGGATGCCGCGCGGAATTGGAGGACAATATGGCAAACAACGGATTTGATACCGCCCATCTTCCGGAGCGTCGGGGCAGCCGGAGCGTCAAGTGGGACACCATGGCAAGCAAATATGGCCGGGAGGATCTGATTCCCCTGTGGGTGGCGGACATGGACTACCCCTCCCCGCCCTGCATCCAGGAGGCACTGCGCAAGGCCGTGGACTTTGGCGTTTACGGCTACTTCGCGCCCCCCGCATCCTATCAGGATGCCTTCATCGCCTGGGAGCAGACCCGCCACGGTGTAAGCCCCAAGCGGGAGTGGCTTCGCTTCACCCCCGGCGTGGTTACGGGCATTTACTGGGCCATCAGCTCCCTGACCGCCCCCGGCGATAGCGTAGCCATCCTCACCCCCTGCTACTATCCCTTCATGGACGCAGTGAAGGACACCGGACGCAGCCTGGTTTGCAGTGACCTCGTTCACACGGAGCACGGCTACACCGTGAATCTTTCCGACCTGGAGGCAAAGTTCCGGGACGAACATGTAAAAATGCTGCTGCTGTGCTCCCCTCACAACCCCGTGGGTCACGTCTGGAAGGAAGCGGAGCTTCTGGGCATTCTGGAGCTGTGCCGCCGGTATGACGTGCTGGTGGTCAGCGACGAGATTCACCAGGACATCGTCTTCAACGGCAACGAGCACCTGTCCTGTCTGCGCTTCCCCGAATATCTGGATCGGACGATTCTGCTGACCTCCGGCTCCAAAACCTTCAACATCGCGGGTCTGCAAAATTCCTTCGCCGTCATCCCCAACGACACCCTGGGCAAGAAATTTGACGCCTATGTCAAAACCGTGCGCATCAAAAAGGGCGTTTCCCTGGGCTATATCGCCGCCGAGGCCGGCTTCCGGGAGGGCGCTCCCTGGCTGGAGGAAGTGCTGGCATATCTGAAGGGCAACTATGACCTACTGAAGAAAACTCTCACCGACGCCCTGCCGGAGATTCACATTGACCCTCTGGAGAGCACCTACATGATCTGGGTCGATCTGTCCGCTTACGTCAAGCCCGAGCAGGTGGTGGAAGTGGTTCAGGATCAGGCACGGCTTGCGGTGGACTTCGGTTTCTGGTTCTGGCCGGAAGGGCAGGTGCCCGCCGGAGATACCCACATCCGTATCAATGTGGCCGCTTCCCGGGACAATGTGCTGCTGGCAGCGAACCGTCTGGTAGAGGCCATTCAAAAATTAAAATAAAAGGAGAATCACCATGACGGAAAACAAGCTTCGGGAAATCCTGCGCGGCGGCGGCAGCTCCATCTGCACCCGCATTTCCAGCCGATGGGGGCTGATCACCGAACTGGCGGCCTACGGCGGATGCTACGACTACATCGAGTATCTGGCGGAGTATGCCCCCTTGCAGGTGGAGGACTTAGAAAACCTGGCCCGGGCCTGCGAGCTTCACGGCATGGGCTCCATCCTGAAGGTTGATTTCCAGAATCATGCCTGGGTGGCTCAGAAGGCCCTGGCCGTGGGCATCCAGGGCATTCTCTTCACCGACTGCAAGACCCCAAAGGACGTAGAAGAGTGCGTTTACGTCACCATGCCCGACACCCCGGAGTACGGCGGCCGGTTCGGCTATCCCAGCTATCGGTGGATCGGCTATCACCCCAACAAGCTTCAGCTGGATTACGCCAAAATGGTGGCCGATTCTGTGCGGATCTTCATGATCGAGAAGAAGGAAGCCGTGGACAGTATTGAGGAAATCTGCCGGATTCCCGGAGTGGATATGATCCAGTTCGGCCCCTCCGATTACTCCATGAGCTGCGGTCACAATGCCGCGGAGCCCGGCTGGATTGCCGAGCGGAAGGAAGCCGAGCGGCACTGTATCCGGGTTGCCCTGGAGCACGGGGTGCAGCCCCGGTGCGAAATCGAAAAGCCTGAGGATGCCCGGTATTATCTGGATTTGGGCGTCAAGCATTTCTGCCTGGGCGATCAGGTGAAAATTCTGCGTAATTGGTGGACGGACAACGGCCAAAGGCTGCGGGCCATGGTCAAATAATTCTTTTTTGGGGCTTTCTCCGGTTTGGCGAAAGCCCCAAATTTTTCCCTTCTTCGGTTGACTATCCCTCCCTGTTGGGGTAAAATGAAGCTGTGACCTGGTGTCACCAATTATGAAAAATCCGAAAGGAGTCTATTCCATGAGTCAGAATAAGTACACCGGTACCCAGACAGAGAAAAACCTGATGGCCGCCTTTGCCGGCGAGTCCCAGGCCCGGAACAAATACACCTACTTTGCCTCCAAGGCCAAGAAGGACGGCTATGAGCAGATCGCCGATCTGTTTCTGAAGACCGCCGACAACGAGAAGGAGCACGCCAAGCTCTGGTTCAAGGAGCTGTGCGGCATCGGCACCACCGCCGAGAATCTGGCCGCCGCCGCCGACGGTGAGAACTACGAGTGGACGGATATGTACGAAGGCTTCGCCAAGACCGCCGAGGAAGAGGGCTTCCCGGAGCTGGCCGCCCGGTTCCGTCTGGTAGCCGCCATCGAAAAGCACCATGAGGAGCGTTACCGCGCCCTGCTTCACAATGTGGAAACGGCCCAGGTTTTCGCCAAGAGTCAGGTCAAGGTCTGGGAGTGCCGGAACTGCGGCCATATCGTGGTGGGGGAAAAGGCCCCCGATGTGTGCCCTGCCTGCAATCATCCCCAGAGCTATTTTGAAGTCCGGGCAGAAAACTACTAAGGAACCTCTGATTCAATCGGCAAGGGCTGGGAGCGAGAGATTTTTCTCTAGCCGAAGGGTTCAAAAGCGGAGGAATACTGTATGTATTTCCCGCTTTTGAACCCGCACGGATAGAGGAAAAGATCCGCTATCCAGCCGCAGACGATTGATTCAGAGTTTCCCCAAGTCAGTCAGAAAGCCAGGGAGCAGTCCGGCTGCTCCCTGGCTTTCCTGAGAGGATATCTATGAATCTTTACCTTGATCTGTTTTTCACCTTCTTCCGCATCGGTCTTTTCACCTTCGGCGGAGGCTACGCAATGCTTGCCATTCTGGAGGACACCTGCGTAGAAGGAAAGCACTGGATCACCCATGAGGAAATGATGGATATTACGGTCATCGCCGAGTCCACCCCCGGGCCCATTGCCATCAACTGCGCCACCTACACCGGCTACAAGCGAGCCGGCTTTCCGGGAGCCGTTGCGGCCACCCTGGGCATGATCGTCCCCTCCTTTCTGGTGATTTTCCTGATTTCCCTGTTCCTGGACAACTTTCTGGAAATCAAAATCATTGCCAATGCCTTCCGGGGCATTCAGATCGGCGTGGGAGTTCTGATCCTGAATGCTGCCGTGACCATGCTCCAAAAAATGCCCCGGAAGCCCCTGACACAGGGGATCTGGGTCTGCGCCTGTCTGGCACTGCTTCTGGGGAATCTCTTTGCCCGGAATATTTCCTCCATCATGCTGATGCTGCTGGGCGGGGCTGTGAGTCTGGCGGTCTATCTGGGAAAGGAGCGTGGGGGCAAATGATCTATCTGGAGCTGTTCTGGGGCTTTCTGAAGGTGGGCTGCTTCGCCTTCGGCGGGGGCTACGGGGCCATCCCCCTGATCCGGGAAGTCGTCACCGCCTACGGCTGGCTGGACGACGAGGCTCTATCCTACATGATCGCCGTCAGTGAAAGCACCCCGGGGCCGATTATGGTAAACCTAGCCACCTACGCCGGGTGCACCCAGGCAGGGCTTCTCGGCGGTCTGGTTGCCACAGTTGCCGTGGTGCTCCCTGCTTTCTTCGTCACGGTTCTGGTCACCGCTCTGCTGAAAACCCTTCTGGAAAAGCCCTGGATGCAGGCAATTCTGGGGGGAATGCGATCCGCCGTCACCGGTATCATTCTGGCCACCGGCCTGACGCTGATTGCCGGCGGCTGTGGCTTTTCCGCTGCCGGGGCGGACTGGCGGGCACTGGTCACGACGGGGATTCTGCTGGCCGCGGCCTTCGGGCTGCCCAGGTTTGGGAAAAAGCTGTCCCCGATGATGCTCATCGCCCTGTCGGCGGTGATTGGGATTGTAATTTATGGGGGATAGAGCACCCCAGCTTATGAAACACCCTCATCCGTCTCGCACTTGCGGCAGACGCATGAGCCGCCTTCCCTCAAAGATGTAAACAGGGGTGTTGCCGGACGGCAGCACCCCTGTTCAGCGTGTCAAAAAAGTCCGAAAGATACGGTGTCATTCCGAACCAGTCCGCAGACTGGTGTGGG
>UQXG01000010.1 GCA_900544945.1 uncultured Eubacteriales bacterium
GAGGCAGTGCGCACACTGCCGTGGCAATCCCCCTAATTTTCAAACATTTTAGATCATAAACCAGTGGCTTTTACTTCTATCCGGGGAATTCCCACACCAGTCTGTGGACTGGTTCGGAATGACAACGTATATTGGGGGCTTTTTGACACGCTGAGAGCAGGGATTTCTCCCTGCTCTTTTGATTTCGGCCAGGCTCGGCCTACTCCAATTCGAAAGCTCCGGTGTAAAGCCGGTAGTAGGTGCCCTTCTGGGCAATCAGCGCTTCGTGGTTGCCCCGCTCGATGATCCGGCCGTGGTCAAGCACCATAATGCAGTCGGAATTCATAATGGTGCTCAGACGGTGGGCAATGACGAAGACGGTTCTGCCGTGCATCAGCGCGTCCATGCCGTCCTGAACCAGCCGCTCGGTGCGGGTATCGATGGAAGACGTGGCCTCGTCCAGAATCATCACCGGAGGATCCGCCACCGCCGCCCGGGCAATGGCAATCAGCTGCCGCTGACCCTGAGAAAGGCTTGCGCCGTTGCCGGTGAGCACTGTCTGATACCCTTCCGGCAAACGGGTGATGAAGTCGTGGGCGTTGGCCAGCTTCGCCGCCCGGATGCACTCGTCGTCGGTGGCATCCAGCTTGCCGTAGCGGATGTTATCCATCACCGTGCCGGTGAAGAGGTTGGTCTCCTGAAGCACCACGCCCAGAGAGCGGCGCAGGTCGGGCTTGGCGATCTTGTTGATGTTGATGTTGTCGTAGCGGATCTTGCCATCGGCAATGTCATAGAACCGGTTGATGAGGTTCGTAATGGTGGTCTTGCCCGCGCCGGTGGCGCCCACGAAGGCGATCTTCTCGCCGGGATGGGCATAGAGCGTCACGTCATGAAGCACCGTCTTTTCCGGCACATAGCCGAAGTCCACGTTCGTCATGGTAATGTCGCCCTTCAGCTCCGTATAGGTCACGGTGCCGTCTGCCTTGTGGGGATGCTTCCAGGCCCAGTGACCGGTACGCTTTTCGGTTTCCGTAATATTGCCCTGGTCGTCGATTTCCGCGTTGACCAGCCGGACATAGCCCTCGTCCGCCTCGGACTTCTCGTCCATCAGCTCAAAAATCCGCTCGGCACCGGCCAGAGCCATGACGATGGCGTTGATCTGGTTGGACACCTGGGAAATGGGCATATTGAAGGAACGGGACAGGGTCAGGAAGCTGATGAGCTTGCCCAGGGTCAGCAGACTGCCGCCGGAATACACCGCCAGCAGTCCTCCGGCGATGGCAAGAATGGCATACTGGGCATAGCCCAGGTTATTGTTCAGGGGACCCATGCAGTTGGAATAAGCACCGGCAAGATAAGCGTCCTTGCGAAGCTTCTCGTTCAGCTCATCGAACTGCGCCTTGCACACATCCTCGTGGGTGAAAACCTTCACCACCCGCTGGCCGTTGATCATTTCCTCCACATAGCCGTTCACCGCGCCCAAAGAACGCTGCTGGCCGATGAAGAACTTGGCGGATTTTCCCGCAATCAGCTTGGTGACGAACACCACCGCCAGCACGGTAATCAGCTGAAGCACCGTCAGGATGGGAGAGGTGATGATCATCGTGATGAGCACCACCACCAGAGTCACCACCGAGGAAGCGCACTGGGGAATGGCCTGGGAGATCATCTGCCGGAGGGTATCGATGTCGCTGGTGTAGCGGCTCATGATGTCGCCGGCGGGATGGGTGTCAAAGTAGCGGATGGGCAGGGTCTGCATGTGGGTGAACAGCTGATCCCGGATGGTACGCTGGGTGCCCTGGCTGACCTTGGCCATCAGGTAGTTGCAGAAGAAGGCGGACACCAGACCAACGAAATACACACAGGCCATCATGCCCAAAAAGCGCAGCAAGGGGGCAAAATCCGGAACGGCCTGGGACAGCATGGGGGTGATATAGTCATCCACCAGGGCTCCCAGAGAAGCGGAGCTGGCTGCCTGAGCCACCGCGCTGAACACAACGCTCACGCCCACCACTGCCAGGGTACCCTTGTACCGGGCCATATAGGAAAGAAGCCTAGAAATGGTCTGCTTGGGGTTTTTTGCCATGCGGCCGTCGCCGCGCATTTTCACATGAGCCATTATTCCATCGCTCCTTTCGTCTGGGATTCATAGACCTCCCGGTAAATCTCGCTGGTTTTCAGCAGTTCGTCATGCTTGCCCATGTCCACAATCTTACCGCCGTCCATGACGATAATCAGGTCGCAGTTTTCCACGGAGGAGATCCGCTGGGCAATGACGATTTTGGTGGTTTCGGGAATTTCCCCGGACAGCGCCTGCCGGATGGAAGCATCGGTATGGGTGTCCACCGCGGAGGTGGAGTCGTCCAGAATCAGAATCTTGGGCTTTTTCAGCAAAGCCCGGGCAATGCACAGCCGCTGCTTCTGGCCGCCGGAGACGTTGGTGCCGCCCTGCTCGATGTGGGTGTCATAGCCCTCCGGGAAGGAGCGGATGAAGTCGTCGGCACAGGCAATCTTGCAGGCATGAACCATTTCCTCGTCGGTAGCGTCCGGATTGCCCCAGCGCAGATTTTCCCGGATAGTGCCGGAGAAGAGCACGTTCTTTTGCAGCACCATGGAAACCGCGTCCCGAAGCGCCTTCACGTCGTAATCGCGCACGTCCACGCCGCCTACCCGGACGCTGCCCTGCGCCACGTCGTAAAGTCTGGGAATCAGCTGAACCAGGGTGGACTTACTGGAGCCGGTGCCGCCCAGGATGCCCACCGTCATACCGGAGGCAATGTGCAGGTTGATATCCTCCAGGGCATACCGGTCGGCGGTCTTGGAGTAGCGGAAGGACACGTTGTCAAAGTCCACGCTGCCGTCTTTCACCTGCATCACGGGGTTGTCGCAATCCTTCAGCTCCGGCTCCTCGGTGAGAATCTCTGTGGTACGGCGCATGGGAGACCGGGACATGGTGATCATCACAAAGACCATGGACAGCATCATCAGCGCGCTGAGGATCTGGGAGGTGAAGGTGAACATGGAGGTCAGCTGACCGGTGGTCAGGCCTGCCGCGGCATTGTTTCCGGAGGCAACCACCATGGTCGCGCCCAGATAGGAAATCACCAGAATGCAGGTGTACACGGAAAACTGCATCAGAGGATTGTTGCAGGCCAGAATCCGCTCGGCCTTGCAGAAATCCTTGTAGATACTCTCGGACACGGAGGTGAATTTCTCCGTCTCCCGAGCCTCCCGAACAAAGGACTTGACCACCCGGATGCCGTGGACATTCTCCTGAACCACGTTGTTGAGCCGATCATAGGTCTTGAACACCCGGTCGAACAGGGGGAACACCATTCGAATCAGGATGAACAGTCCCAGACCCATCAGCGGCAGCACCACGCAGTACACCAGGCACAGCCGGGGACTGACGGAGTAGGCGTTCGCCGTGGCCAGAATCAGCATCATGGGGCAGCGGATGGCCATCCGGATCATCATCTGGAAGGTCATCTGAATGGTGGCCACATCCGAGGTCAGCCGGGTGACGATAGATGCGGTGGAAAACCTATCAATATTGGTAAAGTCAAATTCCTGCACCTTATAATACATATCGTGGCGCAGATTCCGGGCAAAGCCCGTGGCTGCCCGGGAGGCAAGCACCGCCGAGGCGACGCCGAAGATCAGGGAGATCAGGGCGTAGAGCATCAGCAGTCCGCCGTAGCGCACCACCGCGCCCATATCCGACTGGCTGACGCCCAGGTCAACGACCTTCGCCAGCACCAGCGGAATCCTGGTTTCCATGTAGACCTCGCCGATCATGGTGACGGGGCCCAGAATCGCGTCCCATTTATACTCCCGAACGCACCGGACAAGGGTTTTTATCATGCTTTGGTTTCCTCCTTCGGATGATTTTCCCCGCAATCGGGGTGAACATTGTCAATGGCTCGCTGCAAGAACCTTCGAAACTGCTCCCGCTCCTCCGGGGAAAAGCCCCGGACGATCCGCTCCTCGTTTTCCGCAATCTGCTGGTGCATCCTTTCATGGCAGGCGCGGCCCTTTTCCAGAACCACAATCCGCTTGCTTCGCCGGTCTTTAAGGTCGGTTTCCAGGGCGATAAAGCCCTTCTGTTCCAGCCGGGACAGAAGCCCGGATACGGTGGGATGTGTCAGCTGAAAGGTCGTTTCTACGTCCTTGGCATAGGTGGGGCTGTCCCCCCGGTGGAACAGGAAGGCCATCAGCCGTCCCTGGGACGCGGTCAGATCCATTTTTTCCAGGTTTTCCGTCATCGTCTGATCGCAGCACCAATGAAGAATGCGAATCAGATGACCATAGTGGACAGGCAGTGAAATCACCTCCGTATTTATGTAGCGTGCTACATACTAGCAGATTTTATAAAATAATGCAAGAGGATTTGGGAAACGTTCACAAATTGTTCGGAATTGTATGTTTCCATTCCCTCTGCGCATACTAGGGAAGCTCTGATTAAATCGGCAAGAGCTGGCAGCGAGAGATTTTGTTCTCAGACAAGGTTTGGAAAATGGAGGAATACTTTGTGTATTTCCCATTTTTCAAACCGCAGACTGGGGGCAAAAGATCCGCTACCCAGCCGCCGACGATTTATTCAGAGTTTCCCTAGATCTGAGGTGAGAAAACATGAAAGAGGACGAAAAAAAGCCCCTTTCCTGGGAAGCGGCAGACCCAAAGCCGCCGGTGATTCAGTCCGGCCGGCTGGAGAACCGAATCCGGAACTAACCGGGCAATCCGTACCCAAAACCTTCCCCTGAGAGGGTAGTGCTGTGCGCAGCGAATCAAAATCTGACAATTGCCAGTGGCAAACTACCGGTCTGGCGGATGAGGTCGCCTCTGTGATTTTTCCCTCATCCGTCTCGCGCTTGCGGAAGATGCGCGAGCCACCTTCCCCCAAGGGAAGGCTTTTTGTGCCGATAGCAGACAGAAAAACAACGGAGCCGAAAACCGGCTCCGTTATCTTTATGCGTTTTTCAGGCTTAGCCGTTGGCGCGCATCTGAGCGAAGCACTCGCTGCAGTACACAGGACGGTCAGTCTTGGGCTGGAAGGGCACCTTGGCCTCGCCGCCGCAGCGGGCGCAGGTTGCGGTGAAGAACTCACGGGGGGCACGGGTGGCGTTCTTGCGAGCGTCACGGCAAGCCTTGCAGCGCTGGGGCTCGTTCTGGAAGCCGCGCTCTGCGTAGAACTCCTGCTCACCGGCGGTGAACACGAACTCCTTGCCGCACTCCTTGCAAACTAAAGTCTTGTCTTCGTACATGAAAAATACCTCTCTTCGGTTTGTTGTTGCCCCGTGAAATCCCACCTGAAAATGATATAACGCAGGGTCGTAATAGATTCGTGGCAAACATTGCCATAACTCGGATTATACACACCTGGGTCGGTTTTGTCAATCCTAAATAAAAATTTTTACCGGAAATTTTTCCCCTTTATGCACTTTTCAAATGCCGAATTGGGTTTGTCCCTCGTAGGGAATGTGCAGATGATCGTAAGCCAGAGCCGTAACGCACCGGCCCCGGGGGGTTCTGGTGAGAAATCCCAGCTGCATGAGGTAAGGCTCATACACGTCTTCCAGGGTCACCGCCTCCTCGCCGATGGTGGCAGCCAGGGTCTCCAACCCCACCGGGCCGCCGCCGTAGTTCTGAACGATGGCGGTAAGCATCCGCCGGTCGATGTTGTCAAGACCCAGCTTGTCCACCTCCAGCCGTTTCAGCGCCAGCTCGGCCGCCTCCTTCGTAATGGTGCCGTTGCCCATGACCTCGGCAAAATCCCGAACCCGGCGCAGAAACCGGTTGGCAATCCGGGGAGTGCCCCGGCTCCGGGAGGCAATCTCCATGGCTCCCTCCGGTTCAATGGGCATACCCAGGATGGTGGCCGACCGGGTGACGATCTTCGCCAGCTCCTCCGGGGTATACAGCTCCAGCCGCAGATTCACGCCGAACCGATCCCGCAAAGGGGCGGACAGCTGGCCTGCCCGGGTGGTGGCTCCTACCAGAGTGAATTTCGGCAGATCCAGCCGGATGGAGTTGGCGCTGGGGCCTTTTCCCACGATAATATCGATGGCAAAATCCTCCATAGCAGGATAGAGAATTTCCTCCACTACCCGATTCAGCCGGTGGATTTCGTCGATGAAGAGGATATCCCCCGGATTCAGGTTGGTGAGCAGCGCCGCCAGATCACCGGGCTTTTCGATGGCAGGGCCGGAGGTGACCCGGATGCCCGCCCCCATTTCGTTGGCGATCACGCCCGCCAGGGTGGTTTTGCCCAGACCCGGAGGGCCGTAGAGCAGCACATGATCCAGAGGCTCGTTCCGCCGCCGGGCGGCTTCAATATAAATGGACAGATTTCCCTTTGCCTTTTCCTGGCCGGTATAATCTGCCAGCAGCTTTGGCCGCAGGCCGATTTCCCCGGCATCCTGGGGTTCATAGACAGGGGAAACAATGGGTTCGTCCAGTTCCTGTGAAAATTCCAAGCTCATAATCCTTTATCCCTTCATGACCATGGCCCGGAGGGCATGGCGCACCATCTCTTCGGTAGAGGCATTGGGGTCTACGCCCTTCAGAGCCTGGCTGATTTCCGCCGGGGAATAGCCCAGCTCCTGGAGTGCCGCACCCGCAAGGGCGGCATTGTTTCCCTGCTGGACAGGCACAGACGCTCCGCTTCCGGCCGAGAAATCCAGTTCCAGGCTGCCGCCGCCAATCTTATCCTTCAGTTCCAGAATGATCCGCTGGGCAATTTTCTTGCCCACGCCCTGAGCGGCGGTGAGCATTTTCTCGTCCCCGGTCATCACAGCCAGCGTAAAGTTCTGGGGGCCGCCGGAGGACAGAATGGACATGGCCGCCTTGGGCCCCACCCCGTTGACGGCGGTCAGCAGAGAAAAGCACCGCTGCTCCTCCCGGCTGGAAAAGCCGTAAAGATCAAAGGCGTCCTCCCGGATGGACTCGGTGACGAACAGCTTCGCGTTCTGGTTCAGCTTCAGCTGAGAAGCCGTGTAGGCCGTCACCCGGCAGCCGTAGCCCACGCCGCCGCAGTCAATAACCGCAAGACCCGGCTCTAAAAGCGCCACCTTGCCGGATACATAGTATAGCATATCAATTCCTCCGCATTAACGGCCATAGGCCTGAGCAAGCAAAGACGTGCTGGAACGGGCATGGCACAGAGCAATGCCCACCGCGTCCGCCGCGTCATCGGGCTTGGGAATGGCGGGCAGCTTCAAAAGCCGCTTGGTCATATCCTGAACCTGATGCTTGGTGGCGTTGCCGTAGCCCACCACCGCCTGCTTGACCTGCATGGGCTTGTACTCAAAAATCGGCACACCCGCCTGCCGGACAGCCAGCAAAATCACGCCCCGGCTCTGTGCCACGTTGATGCCCGTGGTCACATTGTGGCCGAAGAACAGCTCTTCGATGGCCACCGCCTCCGGCTGGGACACCCGCAGAAGCTCCGTCATGTCGTTGTAGATCACTTCCAGCCGCCAGGGAAAATCCGTATTGGCAGGCGTAGTGATGGCCCCGCAGTTGAGCATTTTGTACTGCCCCCGATCCGCTTCAATCAGGCCGAAGCCCGTAATGCCGTAGCCCGGGTCGATCCCCAGAATCCGCATTACAGGCCCCCTCTGGCAACGACCCAAAGCTGCCAGACCACAAACAGGAGAAACAGCACCAGGCCGATTCTGGCTCCCCAGACCTGCCAGCCGGGTCGCGGTTCATAGGGCTGCCGCTCCAATTCTTTCTTTTCTTCCATGGGTACTCACCTCTTGGGCATATCATAGCACATTTGTTTCAAAATTCCTAGTTTTATTTTCCTTGTTCCTTTTGAAAAGCTATGGTATGATATGCAAAAGCAAAGGAGAAGTGCCAATGTTGACATTATATAAAGAAAAAGCTCCCGTTGAGGGAGTGCTGTTTGACATGGACGGACTGGTGGTGGACACGGAGTGGATGTACTCCCGGTTCTGGATGGAGGCCTGCCGGTTCTACGGCTTTCCCATGACGAAGGAGCAGGCCCTGCAAATGCGCAGTCTGAACCACGCCCTGGGGCAAGCCAAGCTTCACGAGCTTTTCGGCGAGGGAGCCGACTACGAAACCATCCGCAAAAAGCGGATTGCGCTGATGGACGCCTACGTCCTGGAAAACGGCGTTGCCCCAAAGCCCGGAATTTATGAGCTGCTGGACGCTCTGGACGAAAAGCACGTCCCCCGGGCGGTGACCAGCTCCTCCCCTCAAGCCCGGATTCGGGCGTACCTGGAACCTCTGGGACTGTATCACCGGTTCGGGAGGATCGTCACCGCCTACGACGTGCCCCATGGCAAGCCGGAGCCGGATATCTACCTGAAGGGTGCGGAGATTCTGGGGTTGGCTCCGGAAAAATGCCTTGCCCTGGAGGATTCCCCCTCCGGAATTCTCTCCGCCAGCCGAGCCGGCTGCCTGAGCGTGGTGATTCCCGACCAGGATCAGCCGGATGCCGGCACTCTGTCCCGGGTTTATGCCAAGGCGGACAGCCTGGCAGATATTATCGGCCTGCTATAAGGAAGCATCCATATTCGACTGCAAAATCATAGGCTTTCTGGTGATCGGATGAGAAAATTCCAACATTTTCGCGCAAAGCATCTGATGGCTCAGGCCAAGTCGGGCGGAGAAGGTCTGGGATTCCTCGCTTCCGTACTGGGGGTCTCCCAGAATGGGAAAGCCCATATAGGCACAGTGCACCCGCAGCTGGTGGGTTCTTCCGGTGACCGGTCGGAGAGCCAGCTTGCTCCAGCCATCCCCCGCTTCCAAAAGCCGCCACCGGGTCAGCGAGGGCTTCCCTTCCGGGTTGACATAACGCAAAAGGCTGGGTAATTCCCGGCGGGCAATGGGAGCATCGATAGTGCCGCTGTCCCCTTCCGGTCTGCCATAGACCAGGGCATAATAGGTTTTTTTCGCCCCGTTTTCCTGAAGCCGGGTGTGGACATAGGCGTTCTTCGCCAGCAGCACAATGCCGAAGGTGTCCCGATCCAGCCGGGTCATGGGGTGAAAGGCCAGATGCTGTCCGGTTTTCTGATAATACCCGGCCACAAGATTTGCCAGGGTTCCGGTGTTTTTCGCCCGGGATGGGTGAATCAGCATTCCGGCGGGCTTGTCCACCGCCAGAATGGCCTCGTCCTCATAAAGAATGGACAACTCCCCATCCTCCGCCGGATATTCCGGGTTCTCCTCGGGAAAGGCCACGGTAATGATGTCCCCGGGGGATACCGGATAATTGGTACGCTGAGCAGCGCCGTTGACCCGGAGGGAATCTCCCCATTTGAGCTTGTTCATGAGCCCGGTGGACATTTTCAGCTCTCCCCGCAGGAAAGAAGAAAGCCGTCCTTTCCGATTTGCCGTCCATTTTAGTTCCACCTCTTCACCCCCCCAAACCGATTTCATGGATGTAGGGGCCGATGCCCTCATCGGCCCCTGTCTATTATACACCAACGATAGAACAGAAAACGACCCTGCCGGAATTTCGGCAGGGTCAGATTTTCTTAGTTCAGAGCAGCCTTGGCCTTGGCCACAACCGCGGCGAAAGCAGCGGTGTCCTGGATAGCCATCTCGGACAGGCTCTTCCGGTTCATCTCGATGCCGGCCTTCTTCACACCGTTCATGAAGGTGGAGTAGTTCATGCCGTAGGGAGCGACGGATGCGCTGATCCGGGCGATCCACAGACGACGGTAATCACGCTTCTTCTGCTTGCGGCCCTTGAAAGCGTAGTTGCCGGACTTCATGACCTGCTGCTTGGCCATCTTGAAGTGCTTGGACTTGGAACCCCAGTAGCCCTTAGCCAGCTTCAGGGTAGCGTTTCTTCTCTTGCGCGTCATCATTGCGCCTTTAACTCTTGCCATTTCTCAGTATCCTCCTTCTGCCTTACTTGTAGGGAATCATTTCCTTGATGGCGCTGACGTTGGTCTGATCAGCGTAAGCGGTTGCGCGCAGATGGCGGGTACGCTTGGTGGTCTTCTTGGTCAGGATGTGGCTCTTGAAAGCGCGGGCTCTCTTAACCTTACCGCTGGCGGTCAGGTTGAATCTCTTCTTAGCACCGCTATGGGTCTTCAGCTTGGGCATAGGTGGTTCTCCTTCCGATTCTCTTTGGTAATGAATGACTTACTTGCTATTCTTGGGGGTCAGGAAAATCGCCATGAAGCGACCTTCCAGCTTAGGGCTCTTTTCCATGCCGGCGATTTCCGCGCAGCTGGCGGCAAAGTCCAGAAGCAGCTTCTCACCAATGTTGGTATGCGCCATCTCACGGCCGCGGAAGCGGACGCTGACCTTCACTCGATTGCCGTCTGCCAGGAACTTCTGAGCAGCCTTAATCTTGGTGTTCAGGTCATTGGTGTCGATGCTGGGGCTCATGCGGATTTCCTTGATTTCCACGACCCGCTGGTTCTTTCTGGCATCCTTCTCCCGCTTCTTCTGATCGTAGCAGAATTTGGAATAGTCCATGATTTTGCAGACGGGGGGAACCGCGTTGGGAGAAATCTTCACCAGATCCATGCCCTGCTCCTCTGCCATGGCGTTTGCCTCGGCGGAAGAAACGATGCCCAGCTGGGCGCCGTCGGCACCGATCAGGCGGACTTCCTTGTCCCGGATCTCCTCATTGAGCTGATGGTCTAACTTTGCGATGGTAAGCACCTCCAAATAAACAACAAAAAGCGGATGCCCGAGCATCCGCATAATTCCTGGTTCTCCCGAAAGGGAAAGGGAATATGAACCGTTTCGCATAGCTTACGGTGAGGCGGATGTTCAGCCTTCTTGATTACCTGCGCATTTTAGCACAGCTATCCCCCATTGTCAAGGGGTATTTTCTATATTTTCTGTCTGCTGAATATCTTATGCCCCGGCCGGTTAGAATGATTCCAGGTTTCCGACAACGGTTCCCGGCGCGCCTGTGAAGGCAGACAGAACCTCCAGTTCCAGGCCCTTCTCCTTGGCCAGCTGCACCGAACGGTCATGGAGCACCTGGGCCCCGTTTTCCACCAGTGCCAGCATGGTGTCGTAGCGGATTTGCCGGAACCGTCTGGCATCGGGAAACAGCCTGGGGTCCCGGTCGTACACCCCGTCTACATCCGTAAAAATCTGGCACCGATCTGCCTGAAGCCAGGCCGCCAGCGCCACCGCCGTGGTATCCGAGCCGCCCCGCCCCAGGGTGGTAATGTCTCCGTCCGGAGCCACACCCTGAAAGCCCGCAACGACTACAATTTTCCCCGCCTCCAGCTCCCGGAGAATTCTCCCGGTATCCACGGTCAGAATCCGGGCGTTGGCGTGGTTCCCATCGGTATGGATTCCCGCCTGCCAGCCGGTAAGGCTCACCGCCGGACAACCCATGGCACCGATGGCCATGGCCATGAGGGCCGCGGACATCTGCTCTCCGGCGGCCAGATAGGCATCCATTTCCCGGACGGCTCTGCGGCGGTTCAGCTGGGAAGCCCGCCGGATCATTTCATCTGTGGTGTCACCCTGGGCAGAGACGACAATGACCATCTGATTTCCCTGCCGGGAAAGCTCCGCCGACCGTCGGGCCGCCGCCCGAATCCGTCCGGCATCCGCCAGGGACGTTCCTCCGTACTTCTGGACAAGAAGCATACTCCTCCCTCCCGGCACAGCCTATGTCAAGGAAGGGCAGAATGTGACGAAAGGGCAGACGAAAAAAGGGGGCATCCGAAGATGCCCCCAAGCTTTTCCATAGTTTAACCTGCCAGAACTTCCGCCTTGACCACGCCCCGGGTGGCGCTCAGCTGCCGCAGCATCTCCTCCAGAGGCACCGTCAAATCCATGGTCTCCGCGGAAATGGTGACCACCGCCGTGCCGTTGGTGGGCACGATGGAATTGATGGTGATGATGTTGGCCTTGGTATCGGCAAACACTGCCAGAATGTGGGACAGCAGTCCCGGCTCGTCGTGGAGCAGCAGCTGGAAGGTTATGATCCGGCCGGTCATCATATTCTGAAAGGGAAGCACCGCGTCCCGGTACTTATAGAAAGCGCTGCGGCTGATGTCCGTCATCTTGGTGGCTTCGTTCACCGTAGCTGCTTCGCCGGTGGACAGCAAACGCTTGGCCTCCGCCACCTTCAGAAATACTTCCGGCAGTGCGGATGCTTCCACAATGTAGTATTGGGGTTTGGTTGACATGTTCGACCTCCTGATACGCTCGTTCTCGACTGAACGACATCTGTTCTCCATGTAAGCTATTGTAACACACATTTTGAAAAAAGCAACCCTTATCTTCCCATCGAAAGGAGCTTCCGTCATGGGCTTTCCCCGAAAAGACATTCTGACGCTTCTGGCCGGCTCTGTCCTTCTGTGGTTGGCAGTCCGGTTTCTGCTGCCCCTGATCCGCCCCTTTCTGCTGGGCCTTGTCCTGGCATTGGCGGCGGAGCCCATGGTACGCTTTCTGGAAAAACGCCTCCGGCTGCCCCGGCAGGCCGCCGCCGGTCTGGGCGTGAGCATGGCCTTCTGCTTTCTTGCTTTGCTTGTGACGGTGCTGTGCGCCGCGGCGGTGCGGCAGCTGCGCTCCCTGGCGGGAATCCTGCCCGGCCTGGAGGATGCCGCCCGTCGGGCTCTGGAGCTGACGCAGACCAACCTGCTGGCCCTGGCTGCCCGGGCTCCCCGGAATCTGCGGCCTGTGCTGACGGAGCATCTGCGTCTGCTGTTTTCCGACGGCAGCACCCTGCTGGGAAAGATCACCGCCTGGCTTCTGGGGCTGGCAGGTGGGATTCTGGGCCGTCTGCCGGACAGTGCCCTGGGCTTCGGCACCGGAATTCTCTCTGCCTTTCTTCTTTCCGCGCGCCTTCCGAAAATCCGCCGGTGGCTCCTGGGGAAAATTCCCCAGGAACGGCTGAATGTCCTTCTTGGCCGATTCCGGCGGCTGCGTCGGATGCTCCTGGGCTGGCTGACGGCCCAGCTGAAGCTGATGAGCGTCACCTTCTGCATTCTGGCGGCGGGACTGACCCTGCTGCGGATTCCCAGGAGCCTTCTGTGGGCTTTCGTCATCGCTCTGGTGGATGCCCTGCCCGTCTTCGGCACGGGGACGGTGCTGATCCCCTGGGCGCTGGTGTGCTTTCTGCAAGGGAACCGGGTTCTGGCTCTGGGCATTGCCGGAACCTACGCCACCGCCGCTCTGACCCGCTCCATTCTGGAACCCAAGCTTCTGGGCCGTCACCTGGGGCTGGATCCGCTGGCCACCCTGGCGGCCCTGTATATCGGCTGTCGGCTGTGGGGCATTGCCGGGATGATTGCCGCGCCCATGATCACCGTGGCCCTGCTGCAATTGCGCCGTGCCCCGGGGGAATGAAAGAAAATTCCATCTTCCTATTGTACATTGTCCGGTTTTTTGTTATAATGTAAGGAAAATGCTTATTACTGGATGTGTGCTAAGGTGAAATACGGAATTTGGAATGAGAAGAAGCCGGATATGGCTTCGGTGAACGCCCTGGTAAGCGCGGGCTACGCCCCATTGTCTGCCATGGTGCTGGCCGCCCGGGGCATTCAGAACGGTGCCCAGGCAAAAAACTATCTGGATCGCAACGCCCCCCTGCCCGACCCTTTTTTAATGACGGATATGGCTCTGGCTGCCGGACGGGTGGCGCTGGCCATCGAAAACAAGGAAAAAATCGCGGTCTTCGGCGACTATGACGTGGACGGCATTACCGCCACCTGCCTGCTGACGGATTTTCTCCGCCGTCACGGCGGCAGCTGTGTCAGCTACATCCCCGGTCGGCTGGAGGAGGGCTACGGTCTGAACGCCATTGCCCTGCACCAGCTTCACGACGAGGGAGTTCAGCTCATCGTCACCGTGGACTGCGGCATTACCGCCGTAGCCGAGGCTCAGCTGTGCAAAGAGCTGGGCATGGATCTGGTCATCACCGACCACCACGAATGCAAGGATGCCCTGCCCGAGGCAGTCGCGGTGGTTGACCCCCACCGGCCGGACGGCGGCTATCCCCACAAGGATCTTTCCGGCGTGGGCATTGCCTTTAAGCTGGCCTGCGCCCTGTGCGGTGACACGGAGGCGGTGCTGTCTGAGTACGCCGACATGGTGTGCCTGGGTACCGTAGCGGATGTCATGCCTCTGCGGGGAGAGAACCGGGTCTTTGCCGCCCGGGGACTGGAGCTGCTGGCTCACACCAAGCGCCCCGGCATTGCCGCTCTCATGGCCGAGTGCGGCTGCGACCCCAAAACCGTCACTTCCTCCACCATCGGCTTTATGCTGGCTCCTCGAATCAACGCCGCAGGCCGGATGGGCCAAATTGATCTGGCTCTGAAATTATTTCTCACCGACGATCCCCAGGAAGCAAGCGATGCCGCCAAGGCCCTGTGCGCCCTGAACCGGCAGCGGCAGGCGGTGGAATCGGAAATTTACCGGCAGGCGGTAGCCATGCTCCCCGCCGGAAAGCCCCCGGAGGCCATCGTCCTGGCGGACGAAAGCTGGCATCAGGGAGTCGTCGGCATTGTGGCCAGCCGGATTGCCGAAGAATATGCCTGTCCGGCCTTCCTCATCTGCCTGGACGGCGACCATGGCAAGGCCAGCTCCCGAAGCCACGGCGGCTTCAATCTGTTCGCCTCCCTGAGCACCCTGTCCCCATTGCTGGAAAGCTACGGCGGCCATGAGCTGGCGGCGGGCTTTACCATCAGCCGGAAGAACATTCCGGAATTCCGCCGTCAGATCTGCGCTCTGGCCGCGGACTACTACCAGGACGACCTGCCCCGCACCAGCCTGGACATTGACTGTGCCATTGACCCGGAGCTTCTGACCATTCCGGGCATCGATTCGCTGAAGGTGCTGGAGCCCTGCGGCAACGGCTGCCCCAAGCCGGTGCTGTCCATGGCCGGTCTGACCATCGACCGGATCAGCATGGTGGGCGGAGGCCGACATATGCGTCTGCGGCTGCGCAAAGGCCATTTCACCTTCGGTGCCATCTACTTTTCCGCCAACCCCCAGAGCGTTTCCATCGCCCAGGGAGACTTAGTGGACGTGGCTTTCAATCCCCAGGTCAACGAGTACCGGGGCGACCGGATTGTCCAGATGAATGTGCTGGACATCCGCCCCAGCTGCCGGGCCGAGTGCTCCCCGGAAACCTCCCTGTACCGGGCATTGCAGAAGGGGGAACCTCTGTCCCGGGAAAATACCGCCTGTCTTCCCGACCGGGCTATGCTTGCCATGGTCTGGCGGTATCTGGCCGGTGTAGGAACCGAGATACAGGAATCTCCCCTGTGCCTGTGTCGGAAAATCGTCCGCTGGGCGGGCAAGCCCCTGAGCCTGGGGCAGCTGAGCATCTGCCTGGATATTTTCCGGGATGTGGGCCTGCTGGAAATCACCCGGCTTCACAAATCCATCACCATCCGGCTGACCCCCGGAACGGGAAAGGCTGACCTGACCACCAGCCAAACCATGCAGCGGCTGCTGCGCGCGAAAGAGAGCTGAAGAAAATGGAAACCTTTGAAGAACACTATGCCGCCATGGAGCGGGCCATCAACAAGCACATTCCCGGGGCCGACTGGGCGCTCATCAACAAGGCCGTGGATTACGCCAGTACCAAGCACCAGGCCCAGAAGCGCAAGGACGGCTCTCCCTACATCATTCATCCTCTGGCGGTGGCACAAATCGTAGCGGAAATGGGTCTGGACTGCGACGCGGTGCTGGGCGCGCTGCTTCACGACTGCATCGAGGACACCGACGCTTCCCACGAGGACATTGAGCGAATCTTCGGTTCCACCGTAGCGGAGCTGGTGGAGGGCGTCACCAAGCTGACCCGTGCCAACTTCTCCACCTCCGAGCAGGCTCAGATGGAAAACCTGCGCAAGATGTTCATGGCCATGTCCAAGGACATCCGGGTGGTGCTCATCAAGATCGCCGACCGGCTTCACAATATGCGCACCATGCAGTACCAGACCCCGGAAAAGCAGCTGAAAAAATGCCGGGAGACCATGGACGTTTACGCGCCTCTGGCGCACCGCTTGGGTATGCAGAAGATCAAGTGGGAGCTGGAGGATATTGCCCTCAAGTATCTGGTGCCCGATTCCTACAATGAGATCATGAATTACCTCAATGCCCACAAGGAACAGGATGAGGTGTTCATGCGCACCATCCAGGACAAGATCACCCAGCGGCTTTCCTCCGTGGGCATCCATAACAAGACCTACGGCCGGATCAAGCATGTATACTCTATCTACCGGAAGATGCAGGCTCAGGGAAAGACCATTGACGAGCTTTACGACATCTACGCCTTCCGGGTCATCGTGGACACCATTCCCGACTGCTACAACGTGCTGGGCCACGTCCACGACCTGTTCAATCTGGTACCCGGCCGGTTCAAGGACTACATCTCCACCCCCAAGCCCAATATGTACCAGAGTCTTCACACCACCGTCATCGGCTCCCAGGGCATTCCCTTCGAGGTGCAGATCCGCACCTGGGACATGCACGAGACTGCGGAATACGGCATTGCCGCCCACTGGAAATACAAGCAGGGCACCGGCGCCGGTACGGAAAAGGACTTCGAGTGGGTTCGCCGTCTGCTGGAAACCCAGCAGGATTCCGACGCGGAGGAATTCGTCCAATCTCTGAAAATCGACATGTTCAACGACGAGGTCTTCGTCTACACCCCCAAGGGCAGGATCGTCTCCCTGCCCGCAGGCTCCACCCCCATCGACTTTGCCTACGCCATCCACTCCGGGGTGGGCAACGCCATGATCGGCGCCAAGGTCAACAACCGGATTGCCAACATCGATACCAAACTGCGCAACGGCGACATTGTGGAGGTGCTCACCTCCAAGGCCGCCAAAGGACCCAGCCGGGACTGGCTGACCATCTGTAAGTCCAACCAGGCCAGAACCAAGATCAAACAGTGGTTCAAGCGGGAGAAGCGGGATGAGAACATCATCCACGGCAGAGCCTCCTTCGAGGCGGAGATGAAGCGGGTAGGACTTCCTCTGAACGCACTGACAAGTCCAGACCTGGAACCCCATTTGCTGCAAAAACTGTCCTTCGACAGCTGGGATGATATGTACGCCGCCATCGGCTACGGCGGTCTCACCGCCACCAAAGCCGTGGGGCGCATCCGGGACGACGTGAACAAGGCCGTTAAGGCCCAGACCACGGAAAAACTTCCCGGTGCCCCTCTACGCCTGAAGCCGGACTCCGACGCGGAGCTTCTCAACCGCCACGCCGTCAACGGCATCATCGTCGAGGACATCGACTCGTGCATGATCAAGTTCGCCAAGTGCTGCGCCCCCGTCCCCGGAGATGCCATCGTGGGCTTCATCACCAAGGGCTTCGGCGTGTCCATCCACCGGGCGGACTGCCCCAACGCCGCCGCCCGGGAGGATCCCAAGCAGGCCGCCCGATGGGTGCGGGTTCGCTGGGCCACCCAGGAAGAGCAGCCCTTTGAAACCACCCTGGAGCTGGACTGCATCACAAGAGACGGCCTGGTATTGGACGTAGCCACGGTCATGAGCACCGCCCGGGTTCGGGTGAAGGAAATGAACGCCAAGGATTTGCCCGGAGGCCGGAGCACCATCACCATTCGCTTTGAGGTGAAGAACGTGGCGGAGCTGGATTCCATCCGTTCCAAGCTTCTGAGCATCCGGGATGTGACCAACTCCCGCAGAGGACAGAATTAAAACAGATTAGGAGAATTTGCTATGCGAGCAGTATTGACCCGGGTAAAATCCGCCAGCGTGACCATTGACGGCCAGTGCGTGGGCAAAATCGGTCAGGGCTTTCTGATTCTGCTGGGGGTTGGCCCCAAGGACACGGAAAAGGAATGCCGGTATCTGGCGGAAAAGGCTCTGGGCCTGCGGATTTTCGAGGACGAACACGAAAAAATGAACCTGGGACTGGAGGCCGTCCAAGGGCAGGTGCTGGTGGTGAGCCAGTTCACCCTCTACGGCAACTGCCGGAAGGGCCGCCGACCCAGCTTCACCGAAGCCGCGCCGCCGGAGCTGGGCAACCGGCTCTATGAACGGTTCCTGGCGGACTGCGCGGAACTGGGATTCCCGCCCCAGCATGGCCGCTTCGGCGCGGATATGCAGGTGGAATCCGTCAACGACGGCCCTGTGACCATTCTGCTGGACACCGACCAGCTGATGGACACCCCCAGACGATAAGGAGGCAGCTATGCTGGAAGTCAAATCCCTGACCCTGGGCGCGTACCAGACCAATTGCTACATCATCCGTGACAGCGCTTCGAGCCGCTGCTGTCTCATCGACCCGGGCTACGATGCGGATACCGTTTTGGACAAGCTGACCGAGCTGGGGCTGACTGTGGAGGCCGTTTTGCTGACCCACGGCCACTTCGACCATGTGGGAGCCGTCCGGGAAATCGCCGCGGACACCGGCTGCAAGGTATACCTCTGCGCCGAGGATCTGAGTCTGCCCCCTCAGCTCACCGCCGGAAAGCTCTACTATACCGACACCTACGGCGAGGGCACGAAACTCCACCTTGCGGGTCTGGAGATGACCGTCCTTCACACCCCAGGTCACACCCCCGGCTCCGTGTGCCTGCGGACGGAAGGGGCGCTCTTCTCCGGAGACACCCTCTTTGCCGGAAGCTGCGGCCGCACCGATCTGCCCGGCGGCAGCTGGGAGCAGATGACCGCCTCCCTCAAGCGGCTGGCCGCCATCCCCGAAAATCTCTGGGTACTTCCGGGTCATGGGGAAACCAGCACCCTGGACAGTGAAAAGAACTACAATCCGTACCTGCGCTGAGAGGAGCCTCTCATGAATCTGATACTCATCGGTCACGAGGACCGCTACGCCGTGGAGCAGCTGCAAATGGCTCTGTTCCCGGAAAACCCGGAAGGAACGGCGGTATCCGCCCTTTTCCGGGGGAAAACCTGGCTTACCGCCACCGCAAAAATCACCTTAAACGGCAAAACCGTTTCCGCCGCCCGGCGGCTGAAGGCCGGCGAGGAAACCGTCCGGCTCCGCAGACGCATTTTGCAGCAAAGTTACTACCTGGCGGCCATCCAGCTGCTTGACCGGAAGCCTGCCTGGGGTGCTCTTGCCGGTGTGCGGCCTACGAAAATCACCACGAAGCACCTGCTGGAGGGCGGCACCCCCGCTTCCGCCGACCGGCTTATGCGGGATGTGTATTATGTCACCCCGGAGCGAAGGCAGCTGGCAGTGGACTGCTCAGAGTCTACGGTCAAGGCCGTATCTCTCATGGACAAGGACGATCTGTCCGTCTATGTGGGCATTCCCTTCTGCCCTACCCGGTGCAGCTATTGCAGCTTCGTCAGCCGCACCGTCGGCAAGAAAACCGAGCTGCTGGACAAGTACCTTGCTGCTTTGGAGCGGGAGATTCAGGTCACCGCCCGGCTGATGAAGGAAAGTGGGAAACATCTTCTCACCCTTTACATCGGCGGCGGCACCCCCTCCATCCTGTCCACTCCCCAAATGATTCATCTGCTGGATACCCTCCGGGAATCCTTCGATTTTTCCCGGTGCATCGAATTCACCGTGGAGGGAGGCAGACCGGACACCCTGGATCTGGAAAAGCTTCGGGCAATCCGGGCCCACGGAGCCGACCGGATGAGCATCAACCCCCAGACCATGGAGGATTCCGTCCTCCGAGCCTGCGGCAGACCTCACACCGGGGCAGACGTAATTCGAGCCTACTGTCAGGCGGAAGAAGCGGGCTTTTCCGCCATCAATATGGATTTAATTGCGGGTCTTCCCACGGATGATTTTGACGGCTTCCGCCGTTCCCTGGACGCGGTGGCTTCCCTGAACCCCGCCAACATCACCGTCCACACCCTGGCTCTGAAAAAGGGCGCCGACCTCTTTGAAAAACGGGAAGGGCTGTCCACCGCCGAGGAAGTCTCCCGGATGGTGGACTATTCCAACGCCGCCCTTCGGGATCTTTCCTACAAGCCCTACTACCTCTACCGGCAGAAATATATGTCCGGCAGCTTTGAAAACGTAGGCTGGAGCCGAGAGGGTCTTGACTGCCTGTACAACATCTACATGATGGAGGAGCTTCACACCATCGTCTCCCTGGGCGGCGGGGGCATGAACAAGGTGAACCTGCCCGACGGCACCCTCCAGCGGTTCCATAACCCCAAATTCCCGGAGCAGTACATCGAAATGATCGATTCCGTCTGCCGCCAGAAAGAAGAACTGTTTACCCTATTGTAAAAGAAAGGTTGTTTTCTTTGGATACACTGATTTCCAACGTCACCGCCGTGACCATGAATCCCCGGATGGAAGTGATTTTCGGAGCCTATATCGGTATCGAGGGCGGCAAAATCGTCTCCATCCGTAAAACCGCTCCGAAAGAGCCGCCGAAAACCATCATCGACGGCACCGGCATGGTTGCCATGCCCGGCCTCATCAACTGCCACACCCACCTGGCCACCGCCAGTCTGCGCAGCTATTCCGACGATCTGGGCAACACCCAGGCTCTGGAAGCGCTGCTGCAAAAGGAGGCCAAGATGGATTCCCGCAGTGCCAAGGCCGCAGCTTTGCTTGCCATTGCCGAGTGTCTGCGCTTCGGCGTGACCTCCGTTTCCGATCTGTATTACTACCCGGATGCCACCGCCGAGGCGGTCGCCCAGGCAGGCATCAAGGCAAATCTGGCCCTTTCCTCCTACCGGTTCATCGACCCCAACGAGGACTTCGACTTTGAAACCGACGAGCAGTGCCGGGAGCTGGTACGGGTGGTGGAAAAGTGGCACGGCTTCGACGACGGCAGAATCAAAATCGATGCGGGCATCTATGCCGAGTACACCAGCAACTACCGGCTCTGGGAGGGTCTTCTGGGCTACGCCACGGAAGCAGGTCTCGGAATGCAGCTTCATCTGGCCGAAACCAAGGGCGAGGTGGAGTCCTGCCAGGAGCGCACGGGCATGGGCCCCGGAGAGCTGCTGAACTGCCATAACCTCTTCTGCGTGCCCACCACCGCCGCGGGCTGTACATATCTGGAACCCGAAGAGCGTAAGCTTTTGGGAAAGCACAAGGTCACGGCGGTAGCTACCCCCGTAGCCGCCGCCAAGGCCGGTTGGGCAGCCACTCCCATCCTGGAATCCGTCAAGGCCGGAATGAACGTGGCTTTGGGCACCGGCGGCGCGGTGGAGTGCGGCAATCTGGATTTGTTTGAGGTCATGCGCTACGCCGCCATGGATGCCCGCCGGGAAAGCGGGGACAGCGCCGCTCTGCCGGCAGCCGCCGCCCTGATGATGGCAACGGTCTCCGGCGCCCAGGCTCAGGGACGAGCCGCCCAGTGCGGTATGCTCCAGGAGGGCATGGACGCGGACATCATTCTGGTGGACTTCACCGCCCCCCATCTGATGCCCTGTCACAATGTACTGAACGGTCTTGTTTGGTCCGCCAAGGGCGGCGACGTGGCCATGACCATGGTTCGGGGCAAGATTCTCTACGAAAACGGCAAATTCCCCACCATCGACCTGCGTCAGGTGGTGGAGGAACTGACGAACTACGCCATCCCGAAACTCTTCGAGGAGAATAAGGGAAGTTCTGATTAAATCGGCAAGAGCTGGCAGTGAGAGATTTTGTTTCCAGGCAAGGTTTGGAAAATGAGGGAATACTGTATGTACCCGCAAGGGGTATGCCACATCCGTAAGCCAGCTTCGCTGGCAACGGCTGTGCTATATTTCCCATTTTTCAAACCGCAGCATGGAAGCAAAAGATTCGCTGTCCAGCCGCAGACGATTTATTCAGAGTTTCCTAAGGACTAATCCAACGAAAGGAAGCTTTCTATGTCTGACGCTCAGAAAAAGCAGAATTTTCTCCACGGCACCGCTCTGCTCGCCTTGGCCACCGCCATCGTCAAGGTCATCGGCGCCCTGTATAAGATCCCCCTGAATGCCATTATCGGCTCCCAGGGCTTCGGCTACTTCAATACGGCCTACGACATCTACAATGTGCTGCTGATGATCTCCACCGCAGGCCTGCCGGTGGCCATGAGCCGGATGATCTCCCAGGCCAGCTCTTTGAAGCACTATAATCAGGTGCGGCGGATTTACCATACCGCCCGGGGCATTTTCCTGGGACTGGGCATTGCCGGGAGCCTGCTTATGACGGTCTTCTGCCGACAGCTGGCAGCCTTCCAGAACCAGCCCGATGCCTGGGCGGCCATCGGCTGCCTGGGGCCCTGCGTGCTGCTCATCTGCCTGATGAGCACCTTCCGGGGCTTCTTCCAGGGGCAGAGCAACATGATTCCCACCTCTATCTCCCAGGTTGTGGAGGCGGTGGTAAAGCTCATTGTGGGCATGGCCGCGGCGCTGATTCTCCTGAAAACCACAAGAAGCGTGCCTCTGGCTGCCGGCGGCGCCATTCTGGGTGTCACTGCCAGCTGCCTGGTGTCTTCCGTGTATCTTTACGTCTGTTTCCGGAAAAGCTATGTTTACCTGCCCGTCACAGACGACAGCCCCCGCTCCTATGCCGACACCGCCAAAGGACTGCTTCTCATCGCCGTGCCCATTACCGTAGGCTCTGCCATTTTGCAGTTCTTCACCATGATGGAAACGAAAATCTACATGGGTCAGCTGCTGAACCTGGGCTATTCCCAGGGAGCGGCAGACACCATGCGGGGCATTTACGGCATGTGCCTGACCATCTTCAATATGCCCTGCGCCTTCATTACCCCCATCACCATCAGCATCATTCCCGCCATCACCGCCCAGCTGACCCTGTGCAATTATAAGGAAGCCAAGGCCACGGAGGAGTCCGCCGTGCGCATCACGGGTCTCGTGTCCATGCCCTGTGCCTTCGGCCTTGCCCTGCTTGCCCGACCCATTACGGCATTGCTTGGTCGGTTTTCCGGTGCCGGCCTGGATCTGGCAGAGAAGCTCATGTTCGTCCTGGCCGTGGCCATTGCCTTTAACGCCGTGGTCATGGTCACCACCGCCATTATGCAGGCCCACGGCCACGCGGGCCGTCCTGTGACCAATATGCTCATCGGCGGCGTGCTGAATCTGATTGCCGTGTATGTGCTCACCGGAAACCCGGACATCAATATTCTGGGCACCCCCATCGGCATTCTGGTGTGCTATGTGTCCATCAGCATTCTGAATCTCTTCTCCCTGCGCACGCTGATCGAGGAACCGCCCGCCGTGGCACGGAACCTGCTGCGGCCCTTCCTGTCCGCCGCGCTCATGGGGCTGGGTGTCACCGTCTGCTACAAAGGGCTGATGGCCCTGGGGGTGGATAGCCGCCTGGTGCTGTGCGCCCTGCCCGTTGTTGTAGGTGTCGCCATCTACGCGGTGGCTGCCGTCCGGCTCAGAGCCATCACGAGAAGCGACTGTCTGCTGCTGCCCAAGGGGCAGAGAATCGCGGATTTTCTGAAATTATAAGGTGAACTCCGAAAAAATACTTGCATTTTTCGACAAGTTATGTTAAGCTAGTGAAGATTTTTCCGTAGAAAAGAGGATTACGATTATTATGAATAAAACCGAATTGATCGCCGCCTGCGCCGAGAGCACCGGCATGAGCAAAAAGGATTCCGAGCGTGCTCTGAACGCCATGATTGACAGCATCACCGCCGCGCTTGTCAAGGGTGAGAAGGTGCAGATCTCCGGCTTCGGCATTTTCGAGACCAAGGATCGGGAGGCTCGCATCGGCCGCAACCCCCACACCAAGGAGACCATCGAGATTCCCGCTACCCGGGTGCCCGGTTTCAAGGCCAGCAAGGCTCTGAAGGACAGCGTAGCCAAGTAATATGCGCCTGGACAAGTACCTGAAGGTTTCCCGGCTCATCAAGCGGCGTACCGTAGCCAATGAGGCCTGCGACAACGGCAGAATCAGCGTCAACGGCAGGGTGGTCAAAGCCAGCTATGACGTAAAGGTGGGCGACCGGATTGAGATCGCCATGGGCAGCCGGACAGTAGCCGTGGAGGTTCTGGCGGTTTCCGAGGTGGTTCGCAAAGACGACGCTTCGGGAATGTACAAGGAAGTATAAAAAGTCCCTGGTATCTGACTGCCTCAGATACCAGGGACTTTTTCATCTGTCGAGAAAATAGGCGTTGTACGGTATTTTTGTAGGGGATGCCCTCATCGTCCCGATGAATATCTGTCGGGATTTTGGAATGGGCCGATGTGGGCATCGGCCCCTACGAATCCTGAATTGGTTCTCGGAATGACCGGGGGATTGTGACCGGAGGGAATCCTTGGAAAGGGCCACACCAGTCTGCGCTATATTATGGTATCACTGCCACCGGCAGTGATTATGATTTTGATTCGCTGCGCGGAGCACCACTGGTTCGCAATGACATTCTTCTTTCGATCGCAATTCTAAAACAGACCGATACCGAGCGGTACCCTATGGCCGAACGATCACAGACCAGCCGTACACGCACTGTCACCGGCGACTCGCCGGTCAACAGCAGAAGAACATCCCCCGGCCGCCGCAGCAGAAGAGGTTGGCAAGATAGCACAGGCACAGATTGGCGCAGGGATCGCCGCCCATGGTAAAGCCCCGGAAGTCTCCCGCGCTCTGCCGGTAGGCCGCGCCGCCGTGCTCCATTCGGTTCAGGGCATCCAGATACTCCGGATTCTGGGGCTCCATGCTCACCGCCCGGCGGATGTGCTCCAGAGCCGTTACCTGGTTGCCCAGGGCATCGTTGGCAACGGCGCTGAGGTAGTACCACCGGCCATCCCGCTGGGTACAGTTGTCCAGGGTATTCAGGGCCTCCTGATACCGGCCGAAGCGGATATACTGGAAGGCCGCCTGCTGATACTGATCCTCCGGCTGGGCACCGTAGCCCTGATAATTCTGATAGGTCTGCTGGCGGTAAGCCCGGAAGGGATCGGCATCATACTGGGGCTGGGCCTTCTCCGGGTTCTTGATCTGCTCGTAGGCCGCGTTGACCTCCTGCATCCGCCGGGCGGCCTCCTGGTCGCCCGGGTTCAGATCCGGGTGATATTTCTTTGCCAGACGCCGGTATGCCTGCTTGATCTCCTCGTCTGTGGCGTTCCGGTCAACGCCCAGCACCTTGTAGGGATCCTCAATCATGGCCTTCCTCCTCTTTTTTCTTTCCTCGGTGATAGCTGACCCACACGCCGCTGTAGAGAATGTTGTCAAGCAGCGCCTTGTCCTGAACCAGGGGCAGCTTTTCAAAATTCTCCGTACACCGCCCCATGGTCAGCACCAGATAGTCCTCCCAGACCCGAAGGTTCTTTTCCTCGCCTTTTGCCAGGAAGGGATTGTATTTCCCCTGCTTTTTGTCCTTATCGTAGTCCAGTTCCGCATCCAGCAGGTACACAAACCGCCCCAGGGCGTTGCCCATCTGCCGCAAGGTATCCGTCCACATGTCTTCCCGGAGATAGAACAGCTCGCCCATCAACTCTCCGAAAGCCCCTGCCGGTTCGTCCGGATTGGGGCAGTTCTCCGCCTCCAGCTGAGAAAGCCTTTCCAGACACCGGCGGATGGCCTGACATTGCCGGGGCCAATCGGCTTCGATTCTGGGCAGATGCTCCGCAAACCGGTCTGCCATCCATTTGGCGGACTTTTTGCCGTCGTCCTGCCAGTCGTCCAGGAAGTTATAATAGGCCAGTGCCACGTTCATATCCGCCGCATAGCGGATGTAGGGGCCGTCCACCCATTCCCGCCGGGTCAGAGGGTGAAGGAGGCAGGGGTTTTTGTCTCCCGTCTCCTCCGGCTCGTAGAGGCTCATGAGCAGCAGCGCCAGAAAGGCCATGTCATAGCTCAGTCCCAGCCGAGCCAGCTGTCCGGACTGCTCCCGGATCCGCCGACAGATGCCGCAGTACACCGCGCCGTAACGCTTCTGCTGCTCCTTCGTCAGCTCCCGAAGGCTTGCCGTTACATAACCAAACACGGGGATCCCTCCTTTTTTGATACTATTTCCTGATTAAAATCTTAATTTTAATCAGGAAGGCATCGCCTG
>UQXG01000011.1 GCA_900544945.1 uncultured Eubacteriales bacterium
CGTTTACAGCGTGGACTACCAGGGTATCTAATCCTGTTTGCTCCCCACGCTTTCGCGCCTCAGCGTCAGTTGTCGTCCAGCAAGCCGCCTTCGCCACTGGTGTTCCTCCTAATATCTACGCATTTCACCGCTACACTAGGAATTCCGCTTGCCTCTCCGATACTCAAGGGATACAGTTTCGAAAGCAGTTCATGGGTTGAGCCCATGGATTTCACTCCCGACTTGCATCTCCGCCTACACGCCCTTTACACCCAGTAAATCCGGACAACGCTTGCAACCTACGTATTACCGCGGCTGCTGGCACGTAGTTAGCCGTTGCTTTTTCTCCAGGTACCGTCACGTCCTTCGTCCCTGGTAAAAGAAGTTTACAACCCGAAGGCCTTCTTCCTTCACGCGGCGTTGCTGGGTCAGGGTTTCCCCCATTGCCCAATATTCCCCACTGCTGCCTCCCGTAGGAGTCTGGGCCGTATCTCAGTCCCAATGTGGCCGTTCATCCTCTCAGACCGGCTACTGATCGTCGCCATGGTGGGCCGTTACCCCGCCATCTAGCTAATCAGACGCGAAGCCATCTTTCAGCACATAAAGCTTTGACTTCTCGGGGATGCCCCCAAGAAGCGTCATGCGGTATTAGCAGTCGTTTCCAACTGTTGTCCCCCACTGAAAGGCAGGTTCTTCACGCGTTACTCACCCGTTCGCCACTAGGTTGAATACCGAAGCACTCAACCCCGTTCGACTTGCATGTGTTAGGCACGCCGCCAGCGTTCGTCCTGAGCCAGGATCAAACTCTCAAAAAATTGTATCTAAAGCCTTTCGGCCTCAAATCAAACTTTCTGAATAATTTGCTACTAGCATTTATTACTCAAGAATTTTCGTTGGCTGTTTTTTCGCTTACGCTTAAACAATCCATTAATTGTCCAAGGTGTTAAAAATCGTCTTTACGTTATTCAATTTACAAGGTACAGACGCGTTCAAGCTTCCGGTTTTCCGTTCGCTTCGAACTGTTTTAGTTTATCACATCTTTCAAGCTTTGTCAAGAACTTTTTTCGTTTCTTTTCGAAGTTTTTCGAGCTGTGAAGGTCGCGCTCCAAGCTCTCGCTCTTCATCACACAACTTTTTAAGTTTACCACATTTGATTCCACTTGTCAAGAACTTTTTTCGTTTCTCTTCAAATTTCTCTCAAATTTGGCATTATTTAGCTGCCCTCGCGGACAGCTTGGATATACTACCACAGCATCCTCCTTTTGTCAAGCGTTTTCTACAAAATTCTTCAATTATTTTTGTGTACTATCCCAGCAGTCAATTGCGCGTCATTGGTTCCCTTTTACCTCCGCCGGGACAGGCCTTCGCTGATCTCCGTCAGCGCGTCTCCGGCATCCAGGCTGCACTCCGGCTTGACCGCCAGGTCTCCCAGGCTGAGCATTCCGCACAGCCTGCCGTTTTCCGTCACCGGAAGCCGCCGGATCTGCCGCCTGCCCATAAGCCCGGCGGCCAGCTCCAAATCCATGTCCGGCCTTGCCGACACCACAGCGGTGGTCATAATCTCCTCCACCGCCGTGGTACTTGGCGATCGCCCCGCCGCCAGGCATCGGGTCACAATGTCCCGGTCGGTGACGACTCCGCAGAGCCTGCCGTCGCTGCCGCACACCGGCAGTGCTCCGATGTTCTCCCGTTCCAGCATCCGCGCCGCCACCCATACCGTTTCCTTGGGGTGAATCCGGACGGCAGGAGCGGTCATGGCATCCCGTATGGTCATAAAAATCCCTCCTGCCGGGAGCATTGCCCGGTCAGGAGGGATTTATACCATTCTATAATATTATTCCTTCACCAGCAGTTCCGCGATCTGGATGGCGTTGGTGGCCGCGCCCTTGCGCACCTGGTCGCCGCAGCACCACAGGCACAGGCCGTTGTCGAACACCAGGTCGGGGCGAATCCGGCCTACAAAGACAATGTCCTGATCGGAGGTATCCAGGGGCATGGGGAACTTCAGGTTGGGCAGATCGTCCACCAGCTTCACGCCGGGGGCGTCCTTCAGAACCTGCCGGGCCTCCTCCACGGTAACGTGTCGGTCAAGGTACACGGACACGGAAATGGAGTGGCTGCGCACCACGGGAACCCGGACGCAGGTGCAGCTGACCTTCAGCTCAGGCAGGTGCATGATCTTCCGACCCTCGTTCTGCATCTTCATTTCCTCGCTGGTGTAGCCCTCGAACTGCTCACCGCCGATCTGGGGAATCAGGTTATAGGCAATCTGGTAGGAGAATACCTTGGGCTCATAGGTTTTGCCCAGGCGCAGAGCCTCCACCTCGTTTTGCAGCTCAATGGGGCCGCCAGCGCCGGCGCCGGACACCGCCTGGTAGGTGGAAGCGGTCATGGCCTGAATGGTGGCAATCTTGTTCAGGGCATTGACGGCGGTGACGGTGATGATGGTAGAGCAATTGGGATTGGAAATAATGCCCTTGTGCCACTTCACATCCTCAGGATTGATTTCCGGCACAATCAGAGGCACGTTGGGATCCAGCCGGAAGGCGGAGGAATTGTCCACAAAGACCGCACCGGCCTTCACGATGGCAGGAGCGAACTTCTTGGCAATGTCGTTTTCCGCCGCGCCCAGCACGATGTCCACGCCCTCAAAAGCGGAATCACAGGCCTCCTGAATGGTCACGTCTTCGCCCTTGAACTTCACGGTCTTGCCGGCGGAACGGGCAGAGGCCAGGGGCACCAGCTTCCCCACGGGAAAGTTCCGCTCGGCCAGGATTTTCATCATTTCCTGTCCCACGGCGCCGGTTGCGCCCAGGACGGCTACGGTATACTGTTTCATATTCCCTTTCCTCCTGTTACTTGGTAATAAAGCTGTTGTACAGAACCCGGATGGCTTCCTTGAAATCCTTGTTGTCCACACCGAAGATAATGTTCAGCTCGTCCGGGCCCTGGTTGATCATGCGGATATTGATGCCGCTTTCGCCCAGGGCGGCGAAAATCTTGCCGGAAATACCGGGGCGGAAGGCCATCTTCCGGCCTACGGCGGCAACCACGGCAATGTGGTGGTGCACGTCCAGGGTATCCGGCTGAGCCTCTTTCTTGATCTCAGCCATGATGGTGTAAAGGTCTTTTTCGATGGCCCAGGTGGGCAGCACCACGGACACGTTGTCAATGCCGTTGGGCACATAGTCCACGGAAATGCCGTGCCGCTCCAGCACGGTGAGCACCTTGCGCAGAACGCCAACCTGGTTGCTCATGCCCCGCTTGCTCAGGGAGATGATGGAAAAGTCCTTCTTGCCGGTGATGCCGGTAATGAACCGCTCCGGGTCATGATCTCCGGGGAAGGACTCCTGAATCATGGTGCCGGGAGCCTCGGGCTCGTTGGTATTGCGGATGTTCACGGGAATGTTCTTCTCCCGGACAGGGAAAATGGAGTCCTCGTGGAGCACCTGGGCGCCGGAATAGCTCAGCTCCCGAAGCTCGTCGTAAGTCACCTCAGGGATGGCCTGGGGATCGTCCACGATCCGGGGGTCGGCCATGAGAATGCCGGAAACGTCCGTCCAGTTCTCATACACGTCCGCGTCCAATGCCGCGGCGGCCAGAGCGCCGGTAATGTCGCTGCCGCCCCGGGAGAAGGTGTGGATGGTGCCGTCGGGCATGGTGCCGTAGAAGCCGGGAATCACCGCGCCGTAGCCCACCAGCACCTGGCTGTTCAGCGCCTGATAGGACTCCTCCTCGTTGACGGTGCCGTCCATGTTGAACTTCACCCAGTCCGCGGCGTCCACGAACTGGAAGCCCAGGTATGCCGCCATCAGCTTGGCGGAAAAATACTCGCCCCGGCTGACCAGCTCCTCCTGGGAGATGGCTTTGGAATCAATGCGTTTTTTCAGCTCCGCCAGCTCGACCTCAATGGGCAGGTCAAGGCCCAGGTCGTCCCGGATGTCAATGTACCGGTTGGCAATGAGATCAAAAATGGGAGAGCAGTCCACGCCGTACTGAATGTGGGCGTAGCACAGATACAGAAGGTCCGTCAGCTTGTGATCCTTGCTGAATCGCTTGCCGGCGGCGGAAACAATCACCACCCGCCGGTCAGGATCGGCCATGAGGATGTCCCGCACCTTCCGGTACTGGCCCGCGTCCGCCATGGAGCTGCCGCCGAATTTTACTACTTTCATTTGGTCTTTCCTCTCTGATTCGGAATTATGCCCGGATTTCCGCGATAAAGGCATCGGGATTTTCCTTCAGCCAGCCGTGGATTTCGCCCACCGCCACAGGAGCGGTGATGACGGCGTCGCCCCAGGTTTCCTCCACGGCACCCTTCCAGTCTCCCCGGACGTAGAACCGGAGCAGACCGGTGTTGTCGGCCTTGACGGTCTCGCCATAGGGGGCGTAGAAGCCCCGGCCGTTCCGCACATCCACCAGATCCTCCACCACATTATATGCGGTGGGGTATCTGCCCGCGCCCTGGCCGTAGAAGCTCATCCGGTCGGAGGTGTCGCCCCGGAAGGTGATCAGGTTGTAGTTCATGGGCACGGCAGCCTCCAGCTCCCCGGCCTTCACCAGGGTGGGGTGCACATAGACACTGTAGCCCCCCGCCACCCGCTTGCCGGTGGAGATCAGCTTGCACACCAGGCCATGGGCCTTGAAGTTCTCCACATCGGAAGCGGTAATGTTCCGGATGCCCGCCACGGGAACGGTGGTCTTGTCCAGGCTCACGCCGAAGGCGATGTTGGAGGACAGAATCACCTTGTGCCAGGTGTCGATGCCGTCCACGTCGGTGGAGGGGTTGGCCTCGGCGTAGCCCAGGGACTGAGCCTGCTTCAGCGCCTCGTCATAGCCCAGACCGTTTCGGGTCATGTTGTCGAGAATATAGTTGCAGGTGCCGTTCATGATGCCGCCCACCTCCGCGATGGTCTGCACCCGGCGGGCACGCTCCAGCTCGCTGAGCCAGCCGATGCCGCCGCCCACGGCAGCGGTGCACCGGAAGAACACGCCCTTCTCCTTCACAAGAGGCAGCAGCTCATCGTAGAAGGTGCAAACCAGGGCCTTATTGGAGGTAACCACGTTCTTGCCCGCTTCAATGGCGGCCTTCACGAAGTCGAAGGCCGGATGCAGACCGCCCATGGCCTCCACCACGGTGTCGATGGTCTCGTCCTCGGTGATGGCCCGGATGTCCCGCACCGCCTGGGCGTCGGGCAGCTGAATGTCCTCCAGGCAGAGAACCTTCTTCACCTGCATATCCGCGCGCTTTTCCGTAATCTCATAAACGCCCCGGCCGACCACGCCGAAGCCGAGCAAACCGATATTCATAAATAATACCTTCCTTTTTTCAGGTAATTCGGCAGGATGCGCAAAGAAGCTGTACCCATGCCGAAAACACTTGCTTTTTTACGAAAAACAGTATATCATATACCTATCAAAAAAGCAACTGCATCAAAAAGCCAAGGTTTTTGTTTGATTTTCTCGGTTTTTGTGCAATTAGCAACAATGAATTGGGCACTTCCCCCAAGCCCGGAACGTGCCCGGCCTATGTATCCTAGGAGGTAAGCCAATGCGGTATCATTCTACCCGAAACGAAAGTGTCTTTGTTGACAGCGCCCAGGCCGTCCTGGAGGGACTGGCTCCCGACGGCGGTCTGTATATGCCCGAAGGTCTGCCTGCCTTTGATTGGCAGGAATGCCTGAAGGGCAGCTCCATCCAGATGTCCACCCAAATTCTCTCCGCTCTGCTGCCGGATATCCCCGATATGCCGGAGCTGGTGCGCCGAGCCTACACCGGAAAATTCGAGACGGAAGACCTGACTCCCACCGTGCCTGTGGGCAGTTTCTCCATGTTGGAGCTGTTCCGGGGTCCCACCTCCGCCTTTAAGGATGTGGCGCTTTCCATGCTGCCCCAGCTGCTCACCGCCGCCAAGGCCGTCAAGGGTCAGAAAAAGGACATTCTGATTCTCACCGCCACCTCCGGCGACACCGGCAAGGCCGCTCTGGAGGGCTTCCGGGATGTGCCCGGCATCCGCATCTGCGTGTTCTATCCCGACGGCGGCGTATCCCAGGTTCAGCGGGCACAGATGGTAACCCAGGAAGGCGAGAACGTTGCTGTCTGCGCCGTCCGGGGCAACTTTGACGATGCCCAGACCGGGGTGAAGAACATCTTCGCCGCCTGCCAGGGGCGTGACCTGCCCGTGGCTCTGTCCAGCGCCAACTCCATCAACATCGGCCGGCTGGCTCCCCAGATCATGTACTATTTCCGAGCCTACCGGGATTTGCTGGACGCGGGGAAAATCCGTCTGGGTGACGAGGTGAACTTCTCCGTTCCCACCGGCAACTTCGGCGACATTCTGGCGGGATACCTGGCAAAGCGGCTGGGTCTGCCTGTGGGCGCCCTCATCTGCGCCTCCAATGCCAACAATGTGCTCACGGACTTCATCCGCACCGGCACCTATGACCGCCGCCGTCCCCTGCTCAAGACCACCTCCCCCTCCATGGACATTCTGGTGTCCTCCAACCTGGAGCGGCTGCTGTATCTGCTCAGCGGGGACACGAAGCTGGTAGCCGGGCTTATGCAGGCGCTGAACACCCAGGGCGTTTACACCGTCCCCGCCCAGCTGCTGGAAAAGATTCAGTCTCAGTTCTGGGCCGCCTGCTGCGACGATGCCAGAGCCGCCGAGATCATCGGCCGTGTTTATAAAGAGGACGGGTATCTGTGCGATCCTCACACCGCTTCCGGCTGGGCTGCCGCCGAGGATTACGTCGCCGAAACCGGCGATAACCGGCCTATGGTGGTGCTGTCCACCGCTTCCCCCTACAAGTTCCCCGCGGCGGTGCTCACCGCCATCGGCGGCGACACCTCCGGCGACGAGTTCACCCAGATGGCTCGGCTCAGCCGGATTACCGGCGTGCCCGTGCCCAAGAATCTGGCATCCTTACAGGGCAAGCCCGAAACGCACACCCAGGTCATCGACAAGGACAAAATGCTGAGTTTTGTCCTGAGCCTGTAAGGGAGAACGCCATGAAACAAGTTACCATCCGCGTCCCCGCTACCACCGCCAACCTGGGGCCGGGCTTCGATGCCTTCGGCTGCGCCCTGAGCCTGTACACCGACGTGACCTTTGAGGAAACCGAGGAAGGTCTGGAAATCACCGGCTGCGACGAGGCCTACACCGGCCCGGACAATCTGGCCTACACCGCCTACTGCGCCGTGCTGAATACCCTCAGCGAAGAGGTGCGGGGAGTCAAAATTCATATCGATGCCCACATTCCCATTTGCCGGGGGCTTGGCTCCTCCGCCGCTCTGCTGGTGGCCGGTGCCATGGGAGCCAACGTGCTCCATGGCAGCAGACTGTCCACTCAGGGCCTTCTCAACATCACCAACGCCATGGAGGGTCACCCGGACAACCTGGCTCCTGCCTTTTACGGCGGCCTCACTGCCTCCATGGTAGACGGGGGTCTGCCGGTGTGCGTCAGCTTTCCCCTGCATCCGGGCTGGGAGTTCCTGGCGCTGGTGCCGGAATTCAGCCTGTCCACCTCCCTGGCCCGTTCAGTGCTGCCGGAGCAGGTAAACCGGGCGGACGCCATCTATAATATCTCCCACGGCGCTCTGGTGCTCAAGGCCTTGGAGTTGGGAGACGAGAAGCTTCTGCGCACCGCTATGCAGGACAGGCTTCACCAGAAGTACCGGAAGAGCCTGATTCCCGACTACGAGAAAATCGAGGCTCTGGTTCGCACCATCGGCGCGGGCTTCTGCCTGTCCGGCGCGGGCCCCACCCTGCTGTGCGTCACCCGGAATCCGGGTTTGCAGGAAAAGCTGGAAAAGAAGCTGGATTCCATCACCGAGCACAACTGGCAGATGCTGCCGCTGCATGTGGAATTCCAGGGTGCCCACGTTCTCAGCGAGGAATAACCCCATATAGCAAGTGCGGGCGGCCAATGGCCGCCCCTACTTTCTCTTTTGCAAAATGTAGAATTAAGACCCGCCGCAAGTATCTTGCGGCGGGTCTTTCCGATTTTTACTTCAGGTCTTCGCCGGTGACGTACTTCTTGGCAGGGGTCTTCATCAGGATGACACCCACCAGCAGGATTACCAGCATATCCGGCAGCATGTAGGCAGCGTTGTACAGAGCGGAGTAAATCCAGGGGGTGGTCATGGTCATGTTGAAGAAGGTCTCAGGCATGTACTCGGCCCAGATGGTAGCGCCGACCACATAGTGCACCAGGAACCGGGCCACGCAGGCCACCACGGTTGCGGGGACGAACTTGCCCTTAAAGAGGCCGGCCAGACCCAGCACGGTATAGGCCACGATGAAGTCTCCGAGAATGCTCTGCCAGCCGATGGCGATGCCGCCCTCAAACAGGGTCTGGAACACGGCGTGGGCAAAGGCCGCCGCCATGCCAGGGCCAAAGCCCCAGCGGACACAGTACAGGATCACGGGCAGCATGGCCAGATCCACGGAGCCGCCCCAGGGCATTTTGTACAGGGGCAGGAAGCTCAGGATTTCCGCCAGAGCGATGCACAGCGCACCTTCGGTGAGCATACGCACCTTGCGATGGGAATTGTTCATAGAGAATACCTCCGAAAAAAATAGAATCGCACTGCAAACCCGTCCAGGTGCAATGCGATTACCACAGGTGGTATTCTGCCTTTCCCTCCGACGGTACTAACCGTATCAGGTACACGGGTCAGAGCCTGTCGCTCTATCTCAGCCGGAAATGCCGGCCCCCCGAAGACGTATCTGCTATGCGTTTGGATGGTATTATAACCCATCGGAGAGGAAATGTCAATCACACAATGGGCTTTTCCAGCCAGTTTGCACGGAAATTACCGATTTTCCCGGATGACCCGGCAGGGATTCCCGTAGGCAACCACATTGTCCGGAATGTCCCTGGTGACAACGCTTCCCGCGCCGATTACCACATTATCCCCGATGGTCACGCCGGGCAGGATAATCACGCCGCCTCCAATCCATACGCTGTCGCCTATGATGACCGGTGCCGTCTGGGTCTTGCAGAAGGCAAAGGAGCCGTCTTCTTTCCTTTCCCCAAAGCGTTCGGCCGAATTTGTCGGATGAAATGCCGTGTAGATCTGCACATTGGGCGCAATCAGGGCATTGTTTCCGATCCGAATCACATTGTCGTCCAAAAACGTACAGTTCATATTGATTTCGCAGTGATTTCCCAGATAAATGTTGTTGCCGTAGTCCACATAAAAGGGTGGCGTAATCCACAGATTTTCCCCTGCCCCGCCGAGCAGCTCTCTTAAAATCCGGTCTTTTTCCTCCGCGTCGGCAGAATCGGTCTGATTGTAGTCCCGCACCAGATCCTTCGCCTTATGCCATCGGGTCAGAAGTTCGGCATCGCCGCAGTCGTAAAGCTGCCCTGCCAGCATCTTTTCTCTTTCTGTCATCCTTACCTCCGCGTTCAAAAATACAATTCCGTGGCAAGATTTCCGTGGACGTACAGGCACACGGCCTTCCGGACAAATTCCTCCGTTACGTCGAATCGCTCCGCCAGCTCCCACAGCTCCGTACAGCCCTCGGCCACCGCCCGATCCAGGTCGTCCACCGGAATCAGGTTCTGCACCGCCCATCTGTCCGCCTGATTTTCGTGCCGCTGGCGGCTGTCCACCGCCGTGCTTCGGCTGTAAAAGCTGCCGGTGACGCAGTGCCCCAGCTCATGACCCAGATGTACCCGTTCCAGGGCGCCGCCGTCCAGCACCCCCGGATCCATGCCGATGCTGCACTGACCCCGTTCATCCATTACGGACATGGAGCCGGTATTGGGAAGGGGAAAACGGAGAATCCCAATATTCTCTTTTTCCGCCAGAGCGTACAGCATCGGAATGTCCATGGCTACTCCTTCTTCTCCGCCTCCCGCTGCCGGACAAAGGCGGCAAACTGCTTCACCTCTTCGTACATAGCATCGGTGATTTCCCCGTTGCCGCCGAAGAGCGCGAACTTGATTTCCTCGTCACTGACCTGTCTGCCGGAATTCTCCGGCTCTTTGCCGCAAAGCAGGTAGTCCGTGGTGACCCCCAGATAGGCCGCCAGCTTGCCGGCACTGGTGCCGTTGGGCTTTCCGCCGGCCTTCCACTTGGCCACCGCGCTGCGGTTCAGGCCTGCGTCCATGCAGGCCCGGTACACACTGACTCCCTTTTTCTCGCACAAAGCCTGGAATCTGTCAAAAAACACAAAGTGCCCCCCTCACCGTTGTGCAATTCGCAGAAGAATACTTTTGTAGCCATCTCCCCATTGACAGGCTACTAAAGTAGTGCTACAATGCAGTCATAAGGTTACTTTAGTATTCTTCTTTGTCTATATTTTTTCATTGCACAGGAATATTATAGCATGGCAAGATACTAAAGTCAACTGAATCCTGTTTGATTTTGGTGAAAATCCTTCGACGGATTTCCCCAAGATTAGCACACAATCCGTCCAACAAAACGGGTATGATTTTAAGGAGGAACAAAATATGCGTAATCTGGAAATGCAGGTAGACACCCTCATGCGGCTGTGCGCCGCGGAAACCCCCGCCCAGAAGGAACGGCTGCGCCGGGAGCTGCTGGTTCTGCTGAACCAGTCCCGGATCAACCGTCTGGATCCGGAATATCTGACCCGGCAGATTCTGCTGGACATCGGCGCGCCGGATCATCTGCTGGGCCACCCCTTCGCGGTGGAGGCGGTGGTGCTGTGCGTCAGCGACGGCTGCTACATCAACAACATCACCTTCGGCCTCTATCCCCAGATCGCCGCCAAGTTCGACACCACCGCCTCCCGGGTGGAGCGGGGCATCCGCCACCTGATCGAGGTCACCTGGACCCGGGCGGACATGGACATTCTCTGCGGCTACTTCGGCAACACCGTCAGCCCCGACCGGGGCAAGCCCACCAACGGGGAGTTCATCGCCCGGATTGCCAACGTAGTCCGCCAGCGAATGCGGGAAGCCGCCTAGCGGCAAGGTGCCGCTGCCAATGCGCACACGGCTGGCCTGAAATCGTCAGGCCTTTGGGTACCGCCCGGTATCGATGGCGTGTCGCCGCTGACAGTGCGCAGTCGGCAAGGCCGACTGCCAATACGCCCACGGCTGGCCTGAAATCGTCAGACCTTTGGGTACCGCCCGGTATCGATGGCCTGTCGCCGCTGACAGCGCGCAGTCGGCAGGGCCAACAGCCCGTGCGCACACGGCTGGCCTGAAATCGTCAGGCCTTTGGGTACCGCCCGGTATCGATGGCGTGTCGCCGCTGACAGTGCGCAGTCGGCAAGGCCGACTGCCAATACGCCCACGGCTGGCCTGAAATCGTCAGACCTTTGGGTACCGCCCGGTATCGATGGCGTGTCGCCGCCGACGGACATGGTCGGCATGGGCGGCTATCCGAAAAAACCGCCCCGCGAAACGGAAGTCCTGCACCGGAAAAGCCGGGAAAGTAGAATTTTGCAAAAGGAATTGGGCAATCCGTTCGGAAGTCAAGCAGCAGCTTTGTGCAATATGCTATTTTTGTGAAGGCAATTGACATTTTGAACTGTTTATGATATATAGATTCTGCAAGTATCGGTGTCTTGAATTTGGTACTTGCGTATTCAACGGCACATGGCCGTGAATCGAATAGAACTGGAGGAATACAAAATGAAAAAGCTGATTGCTATGCTGCTGACGCTGGCTATGGTTCTGTCCCTGGCCGCCTGCGGCGCACAGAGCACTCCCACCCAGGCCGCGACCGAAGCGCCTGCCGCTGCCGAGACGAAGGCTCCCGCCGCGACCGAGGCTCCCGCTGCCAAGGAGATCAAGGTCGGCATCGCCGCTCCCGACGTGACTCACGGCTGGGTTGCCGGTGTTGCTTACTACGCTGAGAAGTACTGCAAGGAAAACAACCTGGACTACATGATCACCACTTCCAAGGACGCCGCTTCCATGACCACCGCTCTGGACGATCTGGTTGCCTGGGGCGCAACGGTCATCGTCTCCTGGCCCCAGTGGACCGGCATGGAGACCGCTCTGCAGAACATCATCGACAGCGGCATCCCCGTTGTGAACTTTGACGTGGATGTGGACTGCCAGGGTATCTACAAGGTTACCGGCGATAACTACGACATGGGCTATCAGTCCGCCAAGTACATCACCGAGAAGGTCGGCCCCGCCGCCAATATCGTTGTGATGGACGTTCCCTCCTCCGGCTCCGTCTGCGAGTTGCGCAAGCAGGGCTTCTATGACTACCTGAAGGAAGTCGGCTACGACGAGTCCAACATCTTCGAGGTTCAGCTGGAGTCCTTCGCCCGTGACAAGGGTCTGGCCGGCATGGCCGACGTTCTGGAGGCTCACCCCCAGATCGACGCCGTCTTCTCCATGGATGACGAGACCTCTATGGGCGCGATCCAGGCCATCACCGAGGCCGGCCGCAAGGACATCAAGGCCATCACCGGCGGCGGCGGCTGCCAGGAGTACTTCCGGATGATTAACGATCCCGCCTATGCAGATCTGGGTCTGGCTTCCGCTCTGTACTCTCCCGCAATGTCTCAGGATGCCATCCGCACCGCTATCGATGTGCTGGAGGGCGGCCATCCCGAGTCCGTCGTTGTGATCCCCACCACCATCGTCAGCGCGGATAACGTGGCTGACTACCTGGATCCCGAGAACACCGTTTACTAAGCGGATCTTCCCGATCTGCGCGCCTGTCGGCTGCGGCAGAGTCAAGGGCGGCATCTAAAACTTTACGCGGGGCTATGGCTGGGTAGCCATAGCCCCGCGCGTTTCCTATGAAAAAGTGCCGAAGCCGCCTTTCCGGCGCTTTCGGCACTTTTTTGTGGGAATTTACTGACAAGCAAAAGAATGGAAGTGATCGTTTGAATCTTTCAATGCAAAAAATCAACAAATCCTTCGGGGCAAACCGTGTACTGCGGGATGTGGACTTTTCCCTGGGAACCGGGGAAATCTGTGCGCTGCTGGGAGAGAACGGTGCCGGCAAATCGACCCTGATGAATATTCTGGGCGGCGTTCTTCCCGCCGACAGCGGCACCATTTGCCTGGACGGGAAGGAAGTACATTTTACAACGCCTCTGGAATCGCTGGACTCCGGCGTGGGATTCATCCACCAGGAGCTGAATCTCATCAACGATCTGACGATCTATGAGAATATGTTCCTGACCCATCTGCCCCGCAAAGGATGTCTGCTGGACAAGGCTCTGATGCGGAACAAGACGAAGGAGCTGTTCGAGCGCATGAATCTGGAGCTGGATCCCAATACCATGGTTCGGGATCTGGATGCCAGCTACAAGCAGATCGTGGAGATTTCCCGGGCCCTGATGCAGGATGCCTCCATTATCATTATGGACGAGCCTACCACCTCTCTGACGGAGCCGGAAATTCAGCGGGTCTTCGCTATGATGCGCACGCTGAAGGAGCAGGGCGTCGGAATTATCTTCATCTCCCATAAGCTTGGCGAGGTCATGGAAATCTGCGACCGCTATACCGTCCTGCGTGACGGCTGTATGGTGGCCCAGGGTCTGGTGAAGGATACCAATACCAAGAAGCTGGCCGAGTATATGGTGGGCCACGAAATCCGGACGGAATCCCTGAAACGGGATCAGAACTATGGCGATGAAATGCTGCGGCTGGAGAATCTGAGCGACGGGAAGCATTTCCGGGATATCTCCCTTTCCGTCCGGGCCGGTCAGGTGCTGGGAATCACCGGCCTGCTGGGCGACGGCAGAAGCGAGCTGTTCCAGACGGTCTTTGGTGCCATGGGCGGCCGTTACACCGGCAAGGTGGTAATCGGCGGAAAGGAAGTCCATCTGACGGACACCCACCAGGCGCTTCTGGAAGGTCTGGCGTATCTGCCCAGAAACCGTAAGGAAAACGCCATTCTGAAGGATATGTCCATTCTGGACAACGGCACCATTGTGCAGCTGCCCAAATTCGTCCGGGGGCTGTTCATCAACAAGAATCAGCAGCAGGAGGCTTTCCGGGTTCAGCAGGAAAAGCTGCGGATCAAGATGGGCGACAAGTATGACCTGATCACCAGCCTTTCCGGCGGCAACCAGCAGAAGGTCGTCCTGGCCAAGTGGGTCATGTCCGACCCCAAGGTGCTGATCCTGGACAATCCCAGCCAGGGCGTTGACGTAGGCGCCAAGGAAGAGATCTACGGCATCATCCATCGCCTGGCCCAGGAGGGCGTGGCAATCGTCGTCCTCAGCTCCGAGGCCCAGGAGATCATCCGCGTCTGCGACAGCAGCCTTGTGATGTACCACGGCCGGATCGTAGGTCATGTATCCGGAGAGGATATGAACGAAAAGCACATTATGTATCTTGCCACCGGTGGCAATCAATCCGAGAAAGAGGGGGCAATGTAACCCATGAACAACAAAACAAGCAAGCGAACCATCGGCAGCGTCGGGGAAATCTGGTCGAAAAACAGCTTCCTGTCCACCCTGTTTGCCCTGCTGGTGATGATCCTGATTCAGGCCGCGGTGCAGGGCTTCAACGCAGGCTCCTTTACGGGCATGTTCGGCAAAATGTGGATCGCCTGGCTGAACATTCTCCGGAACAACGCCTACGCGGGCGTAATCGCCCTGGGCATGTGCTTTGCCATCATTACCGGCGGCATCGATCTTTCGGTAGGCTCCACCCTCTGCGCCATCGGCGCGGGGCTGCTCTATATGCTCGATGAGACCAACGGCCCTCTGGCCGCCATGGGCATCACCGGCCCCCTTGCCTATGTAATTGCCATGCTCGCGGCGATCCTCATGGGCGTGCTGATGGGCGGCCTGAACGGCGCGCTGATTGCCTACGGCAAGCTGCCGCCCTTTATCGCCACCCTGGGTACCATGAAGATTTTCCGGTCCGTGACCCAGCAGATGACTCAGACCTTCAATCCTTCCGTCCCCGCGGGTTTCAAGACAATCGCCTCCGCCCGGATCGGAAATCAGATCATCCTGCCTATCCTGTACTGGGTCATCATGGTTGTAATCATGCACATTATTTTCCGGAAAACCGCCTTCGGCCGCCAGACCATCGCCATCGGCTCCAATGAAAAGGCCGCCAAGCTCTCCGGCATCAATGTGGCCTGGGTCAAAATGAAGGTCTACGCGCTGGGCGGCGTGATGTGCGCCATCGGCGCCATCATCTACATTGCCAGAATCGGTTCCATGGACTTCGCCAATGCGGGCTCCGGCTATGAAATGGACGCCATCGCGGCAGTCGTCGTGGGCGGAACCTCCATGGCAGGCGGCAAGGGCAGCCTGGTGGGCGCGTTCGTGGGAATGCTCATCATCGGCGTTATGAACAATATCCTCAATACCGTCGGCGTGCCCACCTTCCTGTGTGAGGCCGTCAAGGGACTCATCATCATCTTCGCCGTTCTTCTGCAGAAGAAGGACAGCAATTAACCAATCGGGAGGAATCAGCTATGTTTGGAATCGGTATCATCGGTTGCGGCAAAATCGCACAGGTTCGCCACATTCCGGAGTACGCGGCCCATCCGGAAGCAAAACTGGTGGGCTTTTACGACATCAATCAGCAGCGGGCGGCAGAGCTGGCGGCTAAGTACGGCGGCCGTGCCTACGCCACCGTAGAGGAGCTGCTGGCAGAGCCGGAAATCCAGGCCGTGTCCATCTGCGCCGCCAACTTTGCCCATGCGGAGCTGACCATCGCGGCTCTGAACGCGGGCAAGCACGTTCTGTGTGAAAAGCCCATGGCGACCAACCTTGCCGACTGCGAAGCCATGGTTCAGGCCGCCGACGCAAACGGGAAATTTCTGATGATCGGCCACAACCAGCGTCTTGCCAAGGCCCACAGCCTGGCACGGAAGCTGATCGTGGAGGGTCTGATCGGCGATATCATCACCTTCCGGACCATCTTCGGCCACGGCGGCCCGGAGACCTGGTCCATTGACCCGGGCAAGAACACCTGGTTCTTCGACAAGAATCGGGCTGCCATGGGCGCCATGGCCGATCTCGGCATCCACAAGACCGACCTGATCCAGTTCCTCACCGGTCAGCGGGTAATCCGCACCACTGCCAGGGTGACGACCCTGGACAAGAAGGATGCCTCCGGCAATCTGATCGGCGTGGACGACAACGCCATCTGCATCTACGAGCTGTCCGGCGGGGCCATGGGCACCATGACCGCCAGCTGGACCTACTACGGCGCGGAGGACAATTCTACCATTCTCTACGGCACCAAGGGCATTATGCGCATCTATGACGATCCCGCTGCGGCCATTAAGGTGATTCTGGCCGACGGCAGCAAGATCAGCTATGATGTGGAAGCCATTCAGACCAATGACAATCAGACCAAGTCCGGTGTCATCGACCTGTGGATGGACAGCCTGGTGAACAACAGGGAGCCGGAGATCTCCGGCCGCAGTGCCCTGACCGCCATGCGCGCCGTGTTTGCTTCTCTGCGGTCTTCCGAGCTGGGAACGGCCGTGGAAATTCCCGAAAACAGATAAGGAGAAAACCGTTATGATGAAATTCGGTCTGCTCACCGCCATTCTGGACGGATGGAGCTTTGAGGAAGTTGTGGACATTGCCTCCCGGATGGGCTTCAAATGCCTGGAGGTTGCCTGCTGGCCCGCGGGCAAAGCGGAACGCCGCTACGCCGGTGTGAGCCACATTGACTGCGAGCGTGTCTGCCAGGACGATTCCTACGCCGACTATGTCAAGAAGCTGACTTCGTCCAAGGGACTGGAGATTTCTTCTCTGGCCTTCTATCCCAACCCCATGGACCCGGACCTGGAAAAGCGGGAAGCGGCGATTTCCCACCTGAAGGCCGTCATCCGGGCTTCCGCCAAGCTGGGCGTAAACATGGTCACCACCTTTATCGGCAAGGATCAGCATAAGACCTTCGAAGAGAACATCGAGCTGTTCCGGCAGATCTGGCCCGACATCATCGCTCTGGCCGAGCAGTGCGGCGTGAAGGTTGCCATCGAGAACTGCCCCATGCTCTTCGGCGCGGATCAGTGGCCTGGCGGACAGAACCTGATGTGCACCCCGAAAATCTACCGGCAGCTGTTCGAGATCATCCCCTCCCCTAATTTTGGCCTGAATTTCGACCCCAGCCATTACGTCTGGCAGGGGCTGGACTATGTGAAGACCATCTACGACTTCTCCGACCGGATTTTCCACGTCCACTTTAAGGATATCAAGCTCTATCCCGAAAAACTGGCCGAGTGCGGCGTGCTGGCATATCCGCTGGACTATATGTCCCCGAAAATCCCCGGCCTGGGAGATGTGAACTGGTCTGCTTTTGTCTCCGCCCTGAACGACATCCGCTATAACGGCTGCGCCGTCATTGAAGTGGAGGACAAGGCCTTTGAGGGAAGCCGGGAGGACATTCTCAATTCCATTCGCCTGAGCAAGCGGTATCTGGATAATTTCCTGATTTGAGGAGGGAGATTCCATGACGGACAGAATCATTGCGGTCAACTCCAATTGCTACCATGGCTATTCCATTGAGGAGGCCATTGCCGGCATCCAGGCCGCAGGCTTCCATTACATTGAGCTGACCGCCACGAAGGGCTGGACGGAGCATGTGTTCCCGGATCAGAGCTTCCAGCGGCTGCTGGAAGTGAAGGACAAGCTGGACGAGGCGGGCCTGATCCCCTTCGCCATGAGCGGACACACCAACCTGATGGACACGGCACGAATCCCGGATTTCGTAAAGAATATCCGTCTGGCCCATTTCTTCGGGGCAAGGTATATTGTCTCGTCCGTTGGCGAAGCGCACCTGAAGGACAATGCCATCGCCTCCAACGCGGTGGTAGCGGAGCATATCCGGGGGTTCCTTCCCTATCTTGAAAAATATGACATGATTCTGGTGCTGGAGGTTCATGGCGACCATGGCACCGGCGCGATTCTGAAGGAGATCGTCAACCTGGTCGGCTCTGACCGGGTGCGGATCAACTACGATACCGCCAACGCTATTTTCTACGGTGACGTGGACGTAGTCCAGGATCTGGGAGCCTGTATGGATCGGGTTGGCTATATCCATCTGAAGGACAAGGCCGGCGGCCGGAAGGAATGGGATTTCCCCGCCCTGGGCAAGGGCTACGTTCCCTTCCCGGAACTGTTTGCCATGCTGGACAAGGCCGAAAACCACAGCCCCTTCTCCATCGAAATCGAATTCACCGCCGCGGGGCCCAAGGATCTGGCCGAGGTCAACCAGGCGGTGCTGGATTCCGCCCGGTATCTGAAAGCGCACGGCTTCGTCCTGTGAGCTCAGACAGCACCCTACGCTTATGGAGGTCATTATGAAAAATCTGAGAATCGGCATTGTGGGCGGCGGCGGCATGGGCCGGGTTCACTTTGCCAACTGGCAAGTGGTGGAAAACGCGTCCGTGGTCGCGCTGTGCGATACGGCTCCCAGCGCGGCTGACACGGCCGCCCAATGGGGCGTTCCTCTGTACCGCTCTATCACGCAGATGGTTCGCGAGTGCGATCTGGACGCGGTGGATATCTGCACGCCTACCTTCCTGCACCACGATATGGTCATGGAAAGCCTGAATCTGGGCATGGACACCATCTGCGAGAAGCCCATCGCCCTGCACTACGCGGACGCGAAGGAAATGCTGGATACCGCCCAGGCCAAGGGCTGCCATCTGTACATTGCTCAGGTGCTGCAATTTACCAAAGAAATCCAGGCTCTGCGTCAGCTGGTGAAATCCGAAGAATACGGCAAGGTTCTGGATGCCAGCTTTGAACGTCTGTCCGCGGCACCCCGGTGGGCCGTCGGCGGCTGGCTGTTTGACAAGAGCAAGTCCGGGCTGCTGCCCTTTGATCTGCATATCCATGATCTGGACGTGATCGTCTCCCTGTTCGGCAAGCCCGAGCGTTTTACGATCAACACCTGCCATGGCCGGGGCAAGACCTACGCGGAGCATCTGCGGATCGATTACGATTTCGGTGACAAGCATGTAAACGGCGAGGCCGCCTGGTTCAACGCCGACAGCCCCTGGACCGCCCGCTGGCGGGTCTACTTTGAGAACGCGGTGGTCATCAACGACGGAAAAACCATGACAGCCTACACCTTTGACGCACCGCCCAGAGTGTTCGATACCAAGGACGAGGTGGAGATCTCCACCGGCATCAATGTGCCGCCCTGCGGATGGTACTATAACGAACTGAAGCACTTTGCCCAGTGCATCCGGGAGGACGTTCCCACACCCTATGTTTCCCGGGAGCAGCTGCTCACGGTCATGGAAATTCTGGAAGAGGTCAGCAAATGGACGTAAATGCGTATTTTCATCGGCTGGGACTGGAAATGCCGGAAAAAATTGTCCCTGATTCCGCACTGCTGCGAAAGCTCCATCTGGCGCACTGCACCGCGGTTCCCTATGAGAATCTGGATATTCTCCGGAATATTCCCACCTCCCTGGAGGCGGATGCCCTTTTCCGGAAAATTGTCACGGAGGGCCGGGGCGGTCTGTGCTTTGAGCTGAACGGGAGCTTCGGAAATCTTCTGCGCTGCCTTGGCTACGGAGTAACGGACTACGCCGCCCGTTATCTCCGGGGGGAACCCACGCCGCCCATGCGCCGCCATCGGGTGATGCGTGTGCAGGCCACCGACGGGGTCTGGCTGTGCGATGTGGGCATCGGCGAAAGGGCCCAGCGGGAGCCCATCCGCCTGGTGGAGGGTCTGGTGCAGGAGCAGTTCGGCGAGAGCTATCGGCTGGAAAAGGAGGACTTCCTGGGTTGGGTGCTTTGGGATCTGTACAAGGGCAGCTGGCGCAAATTCTATTCCTTCACGGAGGAACCCCAGCTGGTGGCAGATTTTGTGGCTCTGAACTTCTACTGCGAAAAGCATCCGGAATCCCCGTTCAACAAGCAGGAGATGTTCGCTCTGAAGACCCTGGACGGCCGCCGAACCCTGGACGGGAACCTGTATAAGGAAATCCATAACGGCACGGTCACAGCCAGAGAGCTTCGCCCGGAGGAAATGCCCGAAGCCTATGCCAGATTTGGCCTGACCTACGGAAAATGACAAACCAATAAAAGAAATCCCCCTGAAGCAGACTTTGGAAATACCAACGCCGCTTCAGGGGGATTAATTCTGGCAGAAAACATCTGCAGCCAAGACCGGGAGAATATCCCGTCTCCAGCCGTGGTTTTCGCATTAGGATTTTCAGAAAGCACCTGCTTTCCCGCAGGTGTCAAGGCAAAAACGCCGCGGGAAGGGCTCTGAATCAAGCCTGCCTTCTTGAGATAGGTTCTTGTCCAACCAAACCCGGCCGTCAAAAACCGGGCCGCTTCCGCTGGGCATCAGAACGGCACGCTCCTTATCCGAAAGATGAAACACTTCAGCAATCGTGTCTTTTACTTCCTTGGATTTGTGTGGCTGGCCATCGGTCAGGCAGTCGAGAAACGCGCGATACATCTCGTCATATTTGGGAATCGTCATATTTACACCGCCCTTGAATAAAATGCGGATATTTATCCGCTCACGGGACGATCTGGTATATTATACCATATCCGGCAGGAAATGTCCATCAGAAGCCAGTTTCATCCTGCATTTCGTAACATGTAGCCCATGTGAATTTTCCATTCCATTACATAATTCCCCTCTTCCTGCAAATACTTCAACCGTGCAGAAAATGCGCGCAATGCGCTTCAAAGGAGAAGGACCAATATGAAAGCAACTGGCATTGTCCGCCGGGTGGACGACCTGGGTCGGATCGTCATCCCTAAGGAAATCCGCAGAACCCTGCGTATCCGTGAAGGCGACCCGTTGCAGACATCATTGACACGGTGGGAAAAATACTGCTTTTCTATGTTGGATTTGGCGAAAAGGCGGGGGTGGTAATAGTACATAACAACGAAAACGGCGACTGTCGGTATCTAAGAGGAATGAATCATGTAAACGGACGGCCCGAACCCATTGCATTGCAATAGATTCGGGCCGTCCTCTCTGTGTCAGCAAGAGTAACACATGTTGTCTTATTCTATACCAAATGCTTCGGGATGCCAGATGCCGAGTTTGTAATTTGTAAATACATTTATGCCGCAGCGTTCGCATTGACCCTCTCAATCACCTGTCGAATGCCTGCCCATACGGACAGGTCTGTGAACACTTCCACGATGCTGCCGTAGTCGGTAAACGGTGCTTCCTGCAAAACGGACAGGTCTTTCATCATGCCGTTATGGACGATGTACTCCACGATCTGATTCACAAAGTAAATCTGCCTGCTGTCAAGGGTCGCATCATTCAGGTACTGTGCAAAGGCTTCTTTTGCTGCGTTCATATCAAGTCCGACAATTTCCCGCACGAACTCGCCCAGCGGCTTCTGGCCGAACGCTGTCTCATAATCCTGTTTCGTACCGACTTCGCTCCAGAGTGCTTTCTCCAGTGCCTGTACGTCCTCCGCAGTCAATGGAATATTCCCCTTTAGCTTGGCAATAACGGCATCATCCATGTGCTGACGTATGTAGAACTCCGCCTTGGCCTTGTAGTTCTTCAGATCGTCGTTTTCCAGCTCAGATTCTTTCCAGTCCACAGACAGAATTTCGTCATCAAAATTCGTATCATAGCGCACTTTACTGACCGGAATATACTTGATGAGGTCGCGCAGATTCTCCCGGATATGCTCAAATTCACAGATTCCGGCGGTCTCCACATAATCTGTGTGCAGGATTTTGTCAATCAACTCAGCCTGCACCATGATCTCCGGGATATTCGCCACAGATGCGATGGCAGAAACCTTTTTGAACAGATCACTCCGCGCCTTGCCGTACTTCTTTCCCGCCAGGTACGCAAGCTCGATGCCGTATAGCAGCGCGTCGAACCGCAGTGCTTTGGCATCATCCTCATCCGGTGTAATAAGCGGCGCAAGTTCCTGTCCCATAATCAAGGTATCCTCATAGGTCAGGGCGTTGTAGCTGTCCGGTTCGGCATATCGCTCTACATATTTCAAATGCTGGCGGACAGCAAAGTTCTCTTTGTTCAGTTCCCGCACCTTGCGCACCATGTCATCCACCAGTGTCTTGCGGAAGGCAATCAGATCCGTTGTCTGATAGGCCAGATCCTGCAATTTGAAGGCAATTTGAGCTTTCAGATGGAAGATCGCGCCTTGCAGGGCAATCATATTGGCAGTAGGTCTGCCATTGTTCATGCGGAAGAACTCAAAGTTGCCGCAGAAGTCGAAAATATAAAACTTGTCCTTATCCTTACCATCCATCAGCCCCGGACACAGACGGGTGCCGCGTCCGATCATCTGCCAGAACTTCGCCTTGCTCATGACCTTTTTGAAGAACACCAGATTCAGCACCTCCGGCACGTCAATGCCGGTGTCCAGCATATCCACGGAAATAGCGATTTGAGGCAGTTTCTTCGGGTCAGAAAATTCGTCGATGGCGCTTTGCGCATAGGTCATATAGTTGTCGATCACCTTGGCAAAGCCGGGAAGGTGCGGATATTCTTGATTGAAAACCCCGAGGATTTTCTCCGCATGGGTGTGATTCTTTGCAAAGATGATCGTCTTGCCCAGTTTACTGCCGTAGTCGATGGTCAGGCCGTGGGTCATCAGCGTGTTCAGTGCCTGTCGGATGGTGTCTTCATTGAAAATCCATTCGTTCAGCGCCGAGGACGCAATACGCTCCGGTAATTCTCCGTTTTCATCCTCAAAGGTGTCCTCATAGATTTGCTTGTCCTCGTCGGAAAGCTCGTCGTAGACGATGCCCTGCTCAATAAATTTCAGCTTCGTCTCTACCGACAGGAAATCCACCAGATACCCGTCCTTCACCGCCTGTGCCAACTCATAGCCGTAGGTCGGCACGCCGTTTTCCAGCTCAAAGATCTCATAGGTATTCTTGTCGATCTCGTCCTTGGGCGTGGCCGTCAGTCCCACCAACGGCGCATCGAAATAGTTGAAAATATCCCGGTATTTGTTATACACCGAGCGGTGGGCTTCGTCACAGATCACCAGGTCAAAGTGCCCGCAGGTAAAGAGCTTGCCGTCCTCATCCTGCACGCTGTCAATGACATTGTACATGGTCTGATAGGTAGAAAAGACGCAGTGGGCGGTGTAGTTGTCCTTCTCTTCGCAGAGGTTGGTGACGGAGAGATCAGGCAGCAGATTCCCGAAATTGCGCTTTGCCTGCGTAACCAGACTGTTGCGGTCAGCAAGAAACAGGATATTTTTCACCCAGCCGTGCTGAAGCAGCACGTCGCACAGGGCAATGACCGTCCGCGTCTTGCCGGAGCCGGTAGCCATGACCAGCAGTGCCTTGCGGCGATTCCGGGCAAAGGCGTCGCAGACAGCCTTGATTGCGCCTTCCTGATAGTATCGCCCGGCAATTTTGCGGTCCACCATGATATTTTTGAAACTCGTCCGCATACTCTGGAGATTGAAGAGCTTCTCCAGATCGCGCTTGGAGTAAATGGCCGCACATTTGCGCTCAGGGTACAGATTGTCCGTGATGTGGGTTTCAAAGCCGTTGGTCAGGAAGATGACCGGGCGGCGGTGGTACTTTTTCTCCAACAGGTCGGCGTAGAGCTTTGCCTGCTGGCGGCCTTTGGCCACATCTGTGCAGGTGCGCTTGGCTTCCACCACCGCCAACGGGCGGCCGTCGTCACCGTAGAGCACATAGTCCGCATAACCTACCTCGGACTTGTTTGGCATACCGGGCAGCTCTACCTCATTCAGCCAGTCCTTGCCCTCCGTCCAGCCAGCGTCTTCCAGCATGGTGTCGATATACAGCTTGCGGGTCTTGTATTCGGACAGGTCGAGAGGTTTCGGCACATAGGTCTGCTGCTGTTCGGCACGGCGGGCGGTGAGTTCCTCTTTCAGCGCGGCGTTCTCCGCCATCAGCGCGGCGAGATCAATGTCGGCTGCTCCCCGGGAGCCCCCTTGCGCAGCGGGCGCGGCGGGCTGCCGCAGCAGGCTGCGGTCAAAATGTCCCTCGGTGTAGTTTTCGCCATAGCAGTATGCCACAAAGTCCAGAAAGACATAGAGATTTTCCAGACACAGCACCGCCTGCTCCTCGGTGATTTTCTTGCCGGTGTGGGCGGCGTTGTTGCCCATGCGGCGGATCAGATCCATCCGCCGCCAGATGTCCGCGCCCACGATGTCCCGGAAGTCCTCGGCATTCATGAGGCTCACCAGAGAATCCTGATAAGGCATGACCAGCCCCTTGTCCACAGAGTACATCCACTTCACGGCAAATTCCATCGCCCGGCGGCAGTTCAGCACGCAGGCGGAGGGATCAATCTGTAGGATCCGCTCGGCAGAGACGGCCACGGAGGCGAAGGAGGAGAAGTCTTCTTCGGATAGCAAAAAATCGAAATTTGTCATGCTCGTCTCTCCTTGATAATGGCATCTATTTGCTGGCAAACTGCCGGAAATTCCCGGTCGATTTCCCGGTTGGAATACCGGAGCACTTTTAGCCCGAAAGATTCCAGGTAAGCCGTTCGCTCCGCATCATAAGCAATCCCACTTTTATCATAATGCTGACTGCCGTCAATTTCAATCACGAGTTTGGCCTGGGCACAATAAAAATCTACAATAAAGGAGCCGATAATGCGCTGCTTGTAGATTTTGACGGGATAGGTACGCAAAAATAAGTACCAGAGCTTGCGTTCATGGGGTGTCATTTCCCGGCGAAGAGACTTTGCCTTTTCAAGCTTTGTGTTGTCTTTTGGAATTGGCATGGCTTATCTCCTTTGTTGCGGTGCCAGACTTGCGGCAGTCCCCTTGCCTCTCCCTTTGGGAGAGGTGCCCCGGTTGGGGCGGAGAGGGCGTTTTTTCCCTCTCAGTCAGCTTCGCTGACAGCTCCCCCAGAGTGGGAGCCAAGGGACGGCCAAAATTAGGACAGGCACTCGGTCATCACGACAGACCCCCATCTTGCGGCAATCCCCTTGCCTCTCCCTTTGGGAGAGGTGTCCCGGATGGGGCAGAGAGGGCGTTTTACCCTCTCAGTCAGCTTCGCTGACAGCTCCCCCAGAGTGGGAGCCAAGGGACGGCCAGAATTAGGGCAGGCATTCGGTCATCACGGCAGACCCCCATCTTGCGGCAGTCCCCTTGCCTCTCCCTTTGGGAGAGGTGCCCAGTGCGCACACTGGGCGGAGAGGGCAATCTGTAAAATCCGCTCGGCGGAGACGGCCACGGAGGCGAAGGAGGAAAATTGTGGGGTGGAGAGGAATGTGTCAAAGTTGGTCATGGTCGATACCTCACCTGTTTAACGCTTTTTGTTCTTCATTGCGTCTTTTATATCATTTACAAAAAAAGCAAGCAGATGCCCCTTTTTTACCCTAGGCATTCCCAAATCTTTTCTCATATCGTTCATTATAGTTTCTGTCAAGAACAGATTGTCCATTCCGTTACTTTTCAATGCATTTTCTTTAAACTTTACCCAGTCATTCACCACTTTGGGAGACCCCCATAAAGTGATTTTTTTAGAAAACCGCGTTAAGTCTTTAATCATTTCTTCTTCAGGGTATTCTTTGCCAGGTTTGCTAC
>UQXG01000012.1 GCA_900544945.1 uncultured Eubacteriales bacterium
CCCTTCAGGCAATTAAAATCTTTTTTAAAGATTTTAATTGGAGTTCAGTATCAGTGCCTTCAGGCCGGCTTCCATCCGGTCAAGGCCTTCCTTCAGAATCTCGAAGGAGGTGGCAAGGCACAGCCGCACATGACCTTCAGAGCCGGGGCCAAAGTAGAAGCCGCCGCCGGGCACCAGGGAAACCTTGTATTCTTCCGCCAGATACTTCACCATCTGATCTGCCGGCATTCCGAAGGAGGAAATGTCCGGGAAAATCACGAAGGTGGCCTCCGGCTTTTCGCAGGTGACACCGGGCATGTTGTTCAGCCGCTCATAGGCGTAGTCCCGGTTCTTCGTCAGCCGTTCAATCAGGGCATCCACCCAGTAGTAGCACTTGGTCAGACAGGTCTCTGCCGCCACCTGGGTCAGAGAGGATACGCCGCCGATGGTGGTATCCACCTGGGAAGCAACCACCAGCTTATCGAACAGCGCCTTATCCTGGCAGTAGACCACACCTGCCCGCAGACCCGCAATGCCGAAGCTCTTGGAGAAGCCGAACACCGTCAGGGTGCGCTTGTTGCGATCATTACCCAGGCTCAGAATGCTGCGGAAGGTCGCGTCCGGATAGACGATATCCGACCAGACCTCGTCGTTCATGATGTAGAAGCCGTACTTTTCGGACAGGGACAGAATGTGATCCAGATCCTCCAGGGGATAGAGCTTGCCCAGAGGATTGTGGGGATTGCACAGACCCAGCATCTTCGTCTTGGGGGTAATGTAGTCTTCCAGATCGGAAAAATCGATGGAGCCGTCGGCTCGCCGCTTCATGGGGTACAGGATAACCTTGGCCCCGCAGCCCCGCATAGAAATGCCGAAGAGCAGGTCAACGGGGTCGAAGACGATGACCTCGTCCCCGGGCTCCAGAACGGTCTTGGCGATGGCATCCATACCCCGGGCGGCGCTGTCAATGGGCAGCACCAGGTCGGGGTTCACCTTCTCGCCCTTGCGCTCCCACATGGCCTTGGCCACCGCCTCCCGGAGGGAGGGATAGCCCAGTTTGGGGGTATAGGAGAAATAGCCGCCGCTGATGTAGTCGTTCAGGGCCTGGCCGATTTCCGGGGCGGCGGGGAAATCCGAGTCCGCGGCGGTCAGCGGAATGACCCCCTCCGGCACCTCCGCCCAGCGCATATTGTAGGCTCGCTGCTTCAAAACCTCGATGTTCACTTCCGCATTGGTAAATTCCATATTATTTTCTCCTTCCAGGGAAGCTCTGATGAAATCCGCAAGCGCTGACAGCGAGAGATTTTTCGCTGGCCGAAGGGGATTTCACCGGAATTTCCCTACTCACATCCGGGAGCGGCAACGCAGAAGCGGATGCGCTCCATGGCTTTCATATGTGACCAGATGAGCCTTCCGCCACGGGCGGTCATGCACAGATTTTGCAGCTGCCGCAAATCTTCCAGCGCCTCATAGGGCACTACGTTCACGTCCGCCTCCATGCCGGTTTTCAGGCAGCCCGTCCGCTGGCTCAGACCCAGCAGAAAGGCATTGTTCTCGGTAACAGCTCGGATGGCCTCCTGCTTTCCGTAGCCTCCCTGGTGAATCAGCTCCGCCGCCCGAACCAGGGGCGAAAGGCCGTTCACCCGCTCCCGGGGGCTTTTTCCGGTGGCCACCCCGGGAATTTTTCCCAGGCGAAGGGCTCTTCTCACCTTTTGCAGGTACATTTCTTCCTCCCGGGTGCCCTTCTCCGGCGCGCCGTAGAAGACAGCGTAGGAAGATGGGATTCTGTCCGGGTTCCATCGGGCAATCTGGGGCGCCCAAAGGGTGTAGTCATTGGCCACCCCCTCCAGCGCCTCCAAAACCTGCCCGTCTCCCCGGACGCCCACGGACAGCACGCCCCGATACAGAGCGTCCGCCGCCAGGCGATAAGCGGGGTAAAATTCATTGGATTCTCCGGAGAACCGATCCAGGCCGATATCCAGGTCGCAGAAGCCGGGCAGCAGCAGCGCCCCCTCCAAATCCAGCACTGCATCCTCAGGAAGGGGGTTGCGCCAGTCCGGGGCATCGGCGGCAGTGCAGGAGCCTACATAGCCGAATAAATCCGGCGGATCTCCGGCGTGGTTCAGCACCGCCATGGCAGGAGCCTGGCCCAGAATGGGCAGCCTGCCGTTTACAAGCATGGTTCTTTCCATATTACACGTCCAGCTCGAACCGGTTCCGGTCGAAATTCGTCAGGCACTCGGCGCCGTGGTCGGTCATGAGAATCATGTCCTCCACCCGCATGAAGCAGTGCTCCGGCCACCAGAATTTCGGCTCGATGGTGAAGATCATGCCGGGCTGGAAGACCTCAGTCTGCTGGGTGTGGAGCCAGGGCCCCTCGTGCACCTCAATGCCCACCTGATGGCCCAGCAGGTCAAAATCAAAGTAATGCCGGACACAGTCGGTGTAACCCGCCTTCTCCACATGGTCATGAATCATCTGGAAGCCATAGGTCATGGGATCGCCGGGCTGAATCCGGTCAATGACCATCTGCTGAGCTTCCTGCAAGACGGCGTAGGCACGGCGAATCTCCTCCGGAGCCTTGCCGCAGTAGAAGCTTCGGCCAAAGTCCGTATTGTAGCCTCTCCAAGTGTAGCCATAGTCAAAACTGATGGAGGAGCCTTCTTTCAGAACCGAGGAGGTGCGGTAGCCGTCTACCCGGAAGTCCCTTTCCTTTCCGGTTTGGTAGAAGCGCACCGTAGGGCCGAAGGGCTGCTCCACACAGCCAAGCTCCTTGCCCAGGTCAAAGAGGTACTGCTCCACCTCCCAGTTGGAAATGCCGGGTTTCAGGATGTGGGTCGTCTTCTCCATGGTCTCGTCGGTAAACTCGCAAAGTCTGCGGATAATGGCGATTTCCTTCTCATCCTTGATGGCGCGAAGCTTTCTGCCGAAGTCCTCCCCCTTCACGACTTCCGCACCGGGGTTGAACTCATGGATGTAGTCTTCCAGATAGGAATAGCAGCTGTTGCCGATGGCGAAGCGATTGCCCGTGAGAGTGGCTTCCAGCATTCCGGTGAACATGGCCAGAGGCCCCACAACCTTCCGGACGGTAATGTTTCCCATGTCCCGGTTCCGGATGGGAGTCAGAATCAGCACCGGCTCCCCCTGACTGGGGATGCACAGCACGCAGTCAGGCACCGCCACCTGGTCGCCGGTGCCGTCATTGATGACAAAACCGGTGAAGGGTGTCCGCTGCCAGGCGTAGCTGTCGTCGTCCAGGAAATACTGCATATTGCCGGAGGTGGCGTAAAGTGCCCAGTCCAGCTGCTGCTCCTGGAGGATTTTCTGCAATTTTTGGATTCTTTTGTTCATGAATTGCCTCCTGTCCGGCGGTTAAAATCATAAAAACAGGCGCACTTGTGGCCGTCCCCCAGGTCTCGCAGAGGCGGTACCTCCCGGGCGCATTTTTCCGTTGCGTAGGGACAGCGGGTGTGGAACCGGCAGCCCGTGGGCACGTTCAGAGGGCTGGGAATTTCGCCTTCCAGAATGGGCTTATCGGGCATTCCCGCCTCCGTCACCTCCGGCACGGCGGACAGCAGTGCCCCGGTATAGGGATGGGCAGGATGGCCGTAAATCTGTGCCTTGGTGCCCATTTCCACCACCACGCCCAGATACATGACCAGCACCCGGTCGCACAGATGCTTGACGACCCGCAGGTCGTGGGAAATGAAGAGATAGGTCAATTGGAACTCCGCCTGCAAATCCTGAATCAGGTTCACCACCTGAGCCTGGACGGACACGTCCAGGGCGGACACCGGCTCGTCGCAGACGATAAACTTGGGATGGGTGGCAATGGCCCGGGCAATGCCGATACGCTGCCGCTGGCCGCCGGAAAATTCGTGGGGGAACCGGTCGTAGTAATCCCGGCGCAGCCCTACCTTCTCCATCAGGCCGAAGACCCGCTCGTCCAGCTCTTTTTTATCCTTTACGCCCTGCAAACGCAGGGGCGCGGCGATGATGTCATAGACCTTCTGCCTGGGGTTCAGACAGCCGTAGGGATCCTGGAAGATGATCTGCATGTCCTTCCGGTAAGGGCGCATCCGACTGTCGGACAGGCCGGCAATTTCATGGCCCTCAAAGCTGACGCTTCCGGAGGTGGCGGGAATCAGATTCAGGATGACCCGACCCAGGGTGGATTTTCCGCAGCCGGACTCGCCCACCAGGCCTACGGTCTCCCCCTGATAGATGTCAAAGGAAATGCCGTCCAGAGCCTTCACGACTCCCTTTTTGGCAAAGCCGGTGCTCACCGGGAATTCCTCCCGGATGTCTTTTACGCTGACCAGTACTTTTTTCTCCATGTGGTTCACTCCTTTCCGAAGCTGTCCCGGAAGCAGCGGGTATAGTGCCCCGGCTCCACTTCCCGCAGCTCCGGACAATTGGCCCGGCACTGCTCGGTTGCGTAGGGACACCGGGGATGAAACCGGCAGCCCGTGGGCAGGTCGTACAGGGAGGGTACCATACCCTCGATGGCCTTCAGCCGTCCGCCGTCGTCGCGCAAGGTGGGGATGGAAGCCAGCAGGCCCATGGTATAGGGATGGCTCATGTGGGAGAAAATCTGCCCTACGGTGCCGCTTTCCACAATCTGACCGCAGTACATGACAATCACGTCGTCGGACATCTGACGGATGACTCCCAGGTCATGGGTAATGAGCATGATGGCGGTACCGGTCTCCTGCTGCAATTTTTTCATCAGCCGGAGAATCTGAGCCTGAATGGTCACGTCCAGAGCCGTGGTGGGCTCATCGGCGATAATCAGGTCAGGACGGCAGGCCAGAGCCATGGCAATGACCACCCGCTGGCGCATACCGCCGGACATCTGGTGGGGATAGACCTTCATCCGCTCCTCCGGGCTGGGAATGCCCACCAGGCGCATCATTTCCGTGGCCTTGGCCCAGGCCTCCTTCTTTTTCAGCTTCTGCTGAACCATATACACTTCCGCAATCTGGTCGCCTACGGTATACACCGGGTTCAGGGCGGTCATGGGCTCCTGGAAGACCATGGAAATCTGACTGCCCCGGATTTTTTGCATCTGCTTGTCGGTGAGCTTGGTCAAGTCCTGTCCCTTGAAAAGGATCTGCCCTCCCATGATTTTGCCCGCAGGCTCCTGCAAAAGCCGCATGACGGACAGGGAGGTGACGCTCTTACCGGAACCGGACTCGCCCACGATGCCCAGCACCCGACCCTTTTGCACGGTAAAGCTGATGCCGTCCACCGCGGGAGCCACGCCCCGCTCGGTAAAGAAGCTGGTTCGCAGCTCCTTTACCTCCAATAATGTTTCCCCCATTGTGTTTTCCCCCGTTACGCTTCCACGACCACAATATCCTTTGTGATCTTGTTCAGGCACTCATAGCCGGTTTCCGTCCGCAGAACCACGTCCTCCACCCGGACGCAGCACCGCTTGACCACCACAATACTGGGCTCTACGGTGAAGGTCATACCGGGCTTCAGCACGGTATGCTCACCGGGGGCAATGAAGGGACGCTCATGGACATCCTTGCCGATGCAGTGACCCAGACGGTGGATGAAGTTGGGGCCTACCCCCGCCTCCTCCATCACCCCGTGGGCAATGTCGTTGAGCATCTGGCCGGTACACTGGCCGGATTTCAGGGCTTCCATGGCGTCAGACTGGGCCTTCATCACAAGCTCGTGATAGCGGATCAATTCCTTGTCCGGCTCGCCTACGAACACCGTCCGGCCGAAGTCGGAGCAGTAGCCCTGGTACATGCCGCCAAAGTCAAAGGCCACGGTGTAGCCCTTCTCAATCCGGTCATAGTTCATGCCGAAGATGGGGCCGGAGTTGGGGCCCAGGACAATGCACTCCCCCGGGAAGGAGGGACAGGAGCAGCCATGGGTTTCGAACAGCCGCTCGATCTCCCGCTCGATGTTGCGCACCCGTTCGCCGGGACGGATCATGGGCATGATCTCGTGATAGACCTGGTCGGCAATTTCCGCGTTCTTGCGCATGAGGCCGATTTCCTCTTCATCCTTGACGGCTCGCAGGGAATCCACCAGATCGGACTCTTCCGTAACTTTGGCTTCCAGCACATTCTGGAGCATCAGCACCGCCTGGGCGCTGATGTCCCGGTTCACGCCGATGTGCTTGCCGGAAAGGCCCAGAGCCTTTAATTCCCGGATCCAGGTTTCGCCGGTGAGATCGGGATCCTGGATGGACACGGCCTTGGTCACCGCGGTGCCCTCCAGGAAGGGCAGCGTGCCCATACCGGTGAGCCTGGGAATGAAATAGACCACGTCGCTGGGGGTAATGACCAGACCTGCCAGCTCCAGGCAGTTCTGGCGCATGTGGGTATAGTTCCGGTAAACCCGCTTGACCCCGGACAGATATTCCATGGCGGCATCCGCGGGAACCAGGTAAGCAGCCAGTCCCCGCTCGGCCATTCCGGCGCGCAGGGCGGCGATTCTTCTTTGATAATCCATGATTGTTTCCTCCTTAGCTCTGGGTTCTCATTCTGGGATCCAGGATATCCCGGATGGCGTCGCCGATGAAGTTGGCGGCAATGGAAACCAGGAAAATGGAAAGTCCGGGGAAAAAGCTGATCCACCAGTATTTCAGAATCCCCACGCCGTCGGAGACCATGTAGCCCCACTCCGGAGTGGGCGGGATGACGCCCATGCCCAGAAAGCTCAGACCGGCGAAGGTCAGAATGGCGGTGCCCACGTCCGTGGAGGCCAGCACCAGCTGAGATGACAGGCAGTTGGGAATGACGGTGTGCATGAGAATGTGCAGTCGGCTCTGGCCGATGGCTCGCTCGCTGGTGACGTACTCGGATTCCCGCGCCACCAGCACCATGCTGCGCATCATACGCGCGTACTTGGGCCAGGACACCAGAGCGATGGCAAGCACCGCGTTCATCATGCTCTTGCCCATGATGGAGGCCAGAGCCATGGCCAGCAAGATGCCCGGGAAGGACATGACCATATCCGCAAAGCGCATGAGCACCTCGTCTGCCGCCTTACCGAAGAAGCCTGCCGCCGCGCCGTAGACGGTTCCGAAAAGGCAGGCGATGATGACCACCAGAATGCCCGAGGGCACGGAAATTCTCGCGCCGTAAACCACCCGGGAGAAAACGTCCCGGCCCAGGCTGTCCGTGCCGAAAAAGTGGGCAGCGTTGGGGCCCATGTTCCGGCTGGTCAGATCCTGCGCCAGGGGGTCACAGGTGGCGATCACGGGCGCAAACAGGGCGAAGATAATAAAAACGATCCAGATCAGGATGCCCGCAAAGGCAAGGGGATTTTTCCGGATAAACTTTTTGACTTGATTCATACATCCGCTCCCCTTTCTTTAATACCGGATCCGAGGATCGATAAAGGCATAGATAATATCCACGATGAAATTCATAAATACATTGATGGCCGCAATCAGGATCGTGGTGCCCATGATTGCGGGATAATCCAGGGTGGAAGCTGCCTTATAGGCGTACAGACCGATGCCCGGATAGGAGAACAGGGTCTCCACCAGTACCGTGCCGCCAAGGAGGGAGCCGTAGCACAGGCCGAACATGGTCACGGAGGGAATCAGGGCGTTTTTCGTCACATGCTTCCACAGAATCCGTCCCTGGCTCAGTCCCTTGGCTCTGGCGGTGCGCAGATAGTCCATCTGCATGGCTTCCAACGTGCTGGAGCGGACGGTTCGGGTCAGGATGCCCATGGTGGAGGCACCCAGCACCAGAGACGGCATAATCAGGTGGCTCAGAGCGTCTTTCAGAAGCTCCGGCTCCCCGCAGGTGATGGCATCCCAGATAAGGAAGCCCGTGGGGAACTTGGCACCCAGCCACTGGGAGCTGAACCGACCGGAACCTGGTACCCAGTGAAGCTTCAGATAGAAAACGTAGATCATTAGGATCGACAGCCAGAAGGCCGGGATGGAAATGCCCACCAGCGACAAAAACCGCAGGACATGATCCGGCAGCTTATTGTGCTTGGCCGCGGAGAAAATACCGAAAAGCAGGCCGAAAACAATGGAAAAAATGGTGGCAAGGGTTGCCATTTCAAAGGTGGCGGGGATGGCCTCCGCCAAGTCCTCCAGCACCGGCCGCTTGGTGCGGATGGAGGTACCCCAGTCGCCGGACAGGAAATTCTTGACGTAATTGAAGTACTGAACCGTGACCGGCTTATCCAGTCCCCATTTTTCCGTGTAGGCGGCGACGATTGTGGGGTCGCTCATGGCCGTCTGCCCCAGGTTGGCCGCCAGAGGGTCACCGGGGATATTATGGGCAATGCCGAAGGTAATGACGGACACACCCGCCAGCACGATGACCATAAGCAGTATTCTTCTTAGGATGTATTTCACCATATTCATGATTCAGAAACCTCATATTGTATCGTGGCGTGATGGAAGCCCTGGATCAGAGCTTCCTTTAGAAAAGGGGCAGCAAACCCTTCCTTGCAGCTTCTTTGCTGTGGAAAAGTCTGCTGCCCGTGCGTTAGAACTTACTGGACATCCAGGCTGACGAAGTCAAAGCAGAAGGCAGCGCTGACGGTCAGATTCTTCAGGCGGCTGCTGACTGCCCAGGTCTTACCGGGCTGGAGCAGCACCACGGCGGGAGCGTTCTTCTCGTCCATCTGCTTCTGGATTTCGGTGAAGAGCTCGGCACGCTTGTCGCTGTCGGTTTCCACGGAAGCCTTCTGTCCCAGCTCAGCCAGCTCCGGATCCATCTCCGCAGCCCAGCCCAGACGCAGACCTACGGTGTTGCCGGGCAGGAAGGCCAGCTGGTTGTTGGAATCGTTGTAGTCCGGGCCCCACTGGCACATGACGGACTGCTGCTTGCCGTCCCGGTAGCCCTCCAGGTAAACGGCAACCTCCTGAGGCTCGATGTTCACGGTGATACCGGCCTCGGCCAGATCCGCCTGCACCTTCTGAGCCAGGGTCATGAAGGAAACGCCGTCGGGAGCCATGTCGGGGATGACACCCATGCTGAAGGTAATGCCGTCAGGATAGCCCGCCTCGGTCAGCAGTGCCTTGGCCTTCTCCACATCCCGGGTGATGGTGGTTTCCCCGGCGTAGCCCAGGAAGCCCTTGGGAATAATACCGGCAGGGGTGGTAGCGCCGTTGCCTGCCAGAGCGCACAGGCCAGGATAATCGATGGCGTAACGGATGGCCTCACGAACGGTGGGGTTGGCCAGCTCCTTGCCGTACTCCTCGCTGGCGTTCAGACCCAGGAAGAAAAGATCCATGGTGTCAAAGCTCACCAGCTTGATGCTCTCGTTGCCCTCCAGCAGGGCGGTCTGGTCAGCGGTCAGATCCAGGGCGAAGTCCAGGTCGCCGCCTTCCAGCTCCATCTGCTGAGTAGCGGAGTCGGCAATGTTGCGGATGATGTAGGTATCCACATTGCCGGCAGGGAAGTAGGAATCCGGGTTCTTCACCAGCACCAGCTCGGAGCCGCTGTTAAAGGAGGAAATCTTGTAGGGGCCGCAGCCGATGGAGGTGGTGTCAAAGTAAGCCTGACCGGCATCGCTGCTGTCACAGGTGGCGCCGTTGGCCTGGGCGACCTCGGCATCATACACACCGGCGGAGGCTCTGGTCAGAATGTTCAGCAGAGCGGGGTTGGGCTCGGACAGGGTGACGGTCACTTCATAATCGCCGGTGGCCTCCACGCTCTCCACGCTGGACAGCAGGAAGGAGGGATTTCCGGCGGCACCCTTCAGCCGGTTCAGGGAGAAGGCCACGTCGGAAGCCTTCAGCTCCTTGCCTGTGGTGAACTGGATGCCCTGGTTCAGGGTGAAGGTATAGGTCAGGCCGTCATCGGAGATGACCCACTTGGAAGCCACACAGGGCAGGATCTTGGATTCATCGGCGTAGTCGCTGGTGACCAGGGTGGGATACACGGAGTGCAGCATCATCTCAGCATCCCACTCATACTCGTGGGCAGGATCCATGGTGGTTGCGCCCATGCTCACACCGACCACCACCTGCTTGGTCTGGGCGGTTTCTCCGGCAGCACCGGTGGCGGCGGAAGCGACGGGGGTATCGGCCTTTTCAATGGTGCCGCCGCAGGCGGTCAGGCCGAATACCAGCAGCGCGGCCAGCGCAATGGCAAGCATTCTCTTCATAATAATTGACTCCTCTCATTTTTAATATGGATAAACCGGTGGTCAGCCGATTTATTTCATATGGGATTACAGCTCGGCAACGGCCTCGATCTCGCACAGAGCGCCCTTGGGCAGGGTTTTCACCGCCACACAGGCCCGGGCGGGCTTGGATACGAAATACTTGGCGTAGACTTCATTGAATACGGCGAAGTCCGCCATGTCCGCCAGGAAGCAGTTGGTCTTGACCACCTTGTCAAAGCCGACACCGGCGGCTTCCAGTATCGCGCCCACGTTTTTGCAGCTCTGCTCGGCCTGCGCTGCAATTGTGTCGCCGGAAAAAGCGCCGGTTTCGGGATTCACGGGAATCTGACCGCTGACATACAGGGTGCCGTTGGATACAATCGCCTGGGAGTAGGGGCCGATGGCCGCGGGTGCGTTGGGTGTATGAATGATTTTCATGGATTTTCCTCCAGTTCTACTTGTCGTGTCCTCCAAAAATGTTTACCCGTCATGGGCAATTGTCCTTCTGGAGTGTCATCATTATATACGCTTCTCTATAAACTGTCAATAATTTTAGTGGCTAAAATTTTGTTTATTGCAGAGATGATTTTGTATGATTTCACAACTTGTTTTTTCATCCGATTCTCGTTACAATAGCATAAGGTTTTGGAAACATGAAAGGTCCCGGCTTCTTTCCCACTATTTCCTTGCGTCCATGAAAGTTCCCCGGGTCAAACCTGCAAAAAGGAGGTGTTCGCAGCTGCGCTGCGAAGCTGGTTATGGACAATATTGAAATCACACTGACTTCCGTTGACAAAGCGATTCTCAACTCCTATGCCGCCATGGTGCCAGGCCTTTCGGCCTACCTTGGCGCCCACTACGAAATTGTGCTCCACAGCCTGGCATCCCTGTCCAACTCCGTCATCGCCATCTGCAACGGTCATCACACCGGCCGGGCGGTTGGCTCCCCCATTACGGATCTGGCTCTGCAAATGCTGTCGGAAATCCGAGCCGACCGCTATGTTACGGCGAAGAATTACTTCACCACCAAGAAGGACGGCACCCACTTAAAATCCACCACCATTCCCATCCGGGGCGAGCATCAGCGGATCATCGGCCTTCTGTGCATGAATCTGTACCTGGACACCCCTTTCTTTGACGTACTTGCCAACCTGATGCCGGATGTTCCCCTGCCCCCGGTTCCCGCCGTCCCTGTTCCGACGGAGAATTTCGCCACCAGCTCCCAATCTCTGATTGCGGACATGGTGGAGCGGGTGTCGGCGGAGGTGCACAAGGACAAGTCCATTTCCACCGCCTGCAAAAACAAGGTCATCGTGGAGCGGCTCTACGCCCAGGGCATTTTCAGCTTCAAGGAGAGCATCGTCCGGGTTGCGGAGCTGCTGGGCATCAATAAAAATACCGTCTATATGCACGTGCGCAATATCCGCAGCGCCGAGGAAAAGTGAGCCTAAGCCTTCCCTTGGGGGAAGGTGGCTCGCGCGTCTCACGCAAGCGCGAGACGGATGAGGGCCTTGCCTCTCCCTATGGGAGAGGTGCCGAAGGCGGAGAGGGCGTGTTTACCCTCTCAGTCACTCCGTGACAGCTCCCCCAGAGTGGGAGCCAAGGAGAAACGGATTGCCACACCAGTGTTGCGACACTGGTTCGCAATGACACCTTCTATTTCAATATGCGATATAAAGAAATCCCCTATGCCATTTTCCGATGGCATAGGGGATTTTTCAGTTTGTGTTACAGCTTAGGCGGGGTCCAGTCACCGCCGCCGGAGCCGCCGCCGGAACCGCCGGAACCGGAGGAGCCGCCGCTGCTTCTGGGAATGGGGGTGGTTCGGGCGGTGGACTCGGCAATATAGGAAACGCTGTCACCGGACTGAACCAGCAGCACATCGCCGCTCTTCCACAGAACGGTGATCTTCTTGTTGCCGCTCAGCTGACCCAGGCTCTTGCCCGCCAGCTCAAAATTGTCGTAGCGCTTGCACTGATAGCCCGCGTAGCCCTCCCAGGGCTGGAAAACCTCGTCGCCGGGCTTTTCCACCCAGTCTACCGGAATGTAAGCCAACACGCCGTCCTCCAGAATCAGGGCATAGCCCGGAATTTCCGGGGCCACTTCCGCGTCCAGCACCAGCTGAACCTTGTCCCCCCGGTCAAAATACTTGAGCACCACCCGGCCGCCGTCAGCCCGAACCTGAGCCGCACCGGTTTTCACGGTGTCCGCCAGCAGCACCGGGCAAATGTCGCCTGCAAAGCCGGTCAGAGAAATGTCTCCCCCGTCCTTGCCGGTACCGGAGCCGCCGGAACCGGAACCGGAGCTGGAACTACTCCCCTTAATCCGCCACTTGCTGGCCTGGGTCTTGGCGATGTAGCCCGTCAGATCCTCGGTCTGCACCAGATAGCATTCTCCCAGATCGTCCAGCACCGTCATCTGTGTGTTGGTTTTCAGGGTTGCCAGAGGCTCCCCCACCAGGGTATAGCCTTTGAAAACCCGGGTGTTGTACTTGGCATAGGCCTGCCAGGCTTCATAGCTTTCCTCGCTGTCGAAGCGCAGGAGCACCTTGGCAAGGCTGCCCTGGGCATCTCCCACCGTCACCGTGGCCGTGGCCTCATCCGGATAGCCCGTCACCTGGACGATGTCCCCCCGCTGGGGGAAGCTGAGGATCGCCGGAATGTGGATGCCCTGAACGGTGCCCTCCACCGTCCGGGGGGCAGGAGCAGTCGTCTCGGTAGGCTCGGTCTGGTCAGCCGCCGGAGCGGGTGCCGTTGTAGGTGTCGTCGCCACAGCCACCGGGGCGGTGGGCTGCTCCCCTTGATGGGAGCAGCCCGTGCCCAGGGCAAGGGTCAGTGCCAGAAAAATCACAAAGAATTTTTTCATCCGTCCGCCTCCTTAGTTGGGGTACTTGCTGGTATCAACGCTGTTGATGATGTTCCAGACGTACTTGTAGCTTGCGGTTCCCTGCTTGTAGGTGTCCCGGTTCTGCCAGGCAACGTAGCCGATGGAACGGGTGACGCTGCCGCCGTAGAGGGTCACGGTTTCGCCGGTGGCGGTGTCTGTCAGCTTGATGTAGGGACGCATGACCAGATCCGGCTGGCACTGGGCATCCGTAAAGCCCACCAGCACATTGGTGTACTGAATCATGCCGTTTTCCTTGGCGAAGATGGGGTCGGCCTTGCCCTTCTTATAGGCGTAATTCTTCTTGTCGCTGCTGTCGAGATTCAGAGTGTTGCTGCCCAGTTTGTCCGCCCACTGAACCACGGTGCCGTATTCCTCCAGTGTGTAGCCGGCCAGACCCGCCTTGCTCACCAGGCTCTTCTTCACATCCTGGTCAATGCCGGTGATCATCCGGATGCCCTTCTTGCCGGAGACCCGGATGGAGCAGCCGGCGTAGTTCAGAAGATTCGCAAACTCGGTGATTTCCTCGGCCTTCGCGCCGCCTTCCTGACGGGTGATACGGAACACCTGCATCCCCGTGGGATAGTTGGTGTAGGAACCCGTCGGTGTGCCGTCCTTAAAGGAGTAGATGGTCAGCAGATCGCCGGTTTCCGGCAGGTTGACATAACGCTGCGTAGGTATTCTTTGCAGGTAACCCGCCATTTCCTCAATGGGATATTCCTTCCCATCGACGGTCACGGTGGTCTTGCCCTCAAATTCCTCCCTATCTGTCACGTCCAGGTAATTGGCAGGTGTCTCGACGGTGTAGGTAACGCTGATGCTTAGGTATCCGCTGGAATACAATCCGCTGTAATACACCACCGTGAAACTGTGTTCGCCGGGCGTCTGGCACTGCAAAAACTCCGGCTTCAGCGTCAGGGTAAACGGTTTGTCCATCTCACCGCTGGCCGTCAACAACGAACTGACACCACTCCCGATATAAGTGTTTCCCTGGCGGAGTCCGTCAAATTTCCGGCTCTGGCCGTTGACGGTGAAGCTCAGAGACTTGCCGCTGCCCTTGTACCAGATCTGGCCGTCGCCCTCGGTAATCGTCCAGGCGTCCAGCTGAGCTTCCAGCCGAACCAGCTTGTCAAGCTTCGTGCTGTCCACCAGGGTCTTCTGGTGGTCGGTCAGGTCGCTGTAGGCTTGCCGGGCGGGCCGGATCTTCGTATCCTCCACGGTCTGCTGGTACGGCTCCACGGAATCCGGCAGGGCATCGATCTGCGCCTCTACCGCCGCCACCTGATCCAGAACCTGACGCAGCTTCTCAATCCGAGCCAGCGCATCGTTAATTTCCTTCTTCTCCGAATCAAAGGCATAGGTCACATCCAGGCCCTTGAGGGTCGCTTCCACATCGTCCAGGATGGCACGGTCGGATTTCTGAATTGATCCTTCCAGAATGCTGTACAGGGGCTGGGTCAGATCGGAAAGGGGCTTCATGTACACGGTGATGGTGGCCTCATTGCCGCACCGGTCACCCGCCGTGATGGTATAGGGTCTGCCGTCGTTTTCCAGCTTCAGCTTGATCGGATTCTCATTTCCGCCATTGGGAACCACTCCGATTGAGCCTTTCGCCTTATACCAGTCCGGCATACCGTCGTCATGAATCTTCAGCATCTGGGTCACATAGTAGGTTTCCCCGTCCTTCACGCCGGAGAAGGTGGGCGGATTGCTCTCCTTGACCAGCTTGCCGGTGCAGGCGTAGCCCGCATTATTCGCATTGTCCAGCGCCTTGGCGTAGAGGTAGTACACCCCGTCCTCGGTGATAGACACCTTGCCCGCCTGCTTCCAGGAAGCGGTGTCCATGTCCGCTCGGGTCAGGGGCGTCTTGGACAGGCAGTACCAGAGGCTGGCCACGCCGGAGAGGCGATCCGTTGCCGCAATCGCAAAATTGCCGTTCACAAAGTCGTCCGCCGGGTTCTCCTGGAAGCCCTCCCACTTGACATAGTCAAAGCTGTCCTTACTCATTCTGCCCTGGATGTAGACCTTGGGTGCCACGTTGTCCGTCTTCACGCCGGTGACGGTGATGGTGATATCCTTTTCGGGGGCAGTCAGTTTGACCGCACCATCATTGCCGAGCGTCAGCTTCGTTTTCTCGCTTCCAGCTTCCGCCCAGATGCCAAAATCTGCGGCCTTATACGCACCCACAGAATCCAGTTGGAAACTCAGCTTCACATCCTCGTGCCAGTCCAATTCGGTCTTGTTCGCCGTCAGGGTGTAGCCTTTCTGATTCTCCGGCAGGGTGACTTTCAGCTTCCGGCCGGGCTGGACGGTGACCTCCTGAGTATCGGAGGGCAGGTAGTTCTTCGCCTCTGCCAGGCGGATTTCATAGACTCCCGGGATAAGCGTATGAAAGGTCTCACCCTGGGATGCCGATATCCGTTCAAAGGTCTCCTCGCCCTTCTTCCGGATTTCATAAACGTCTACGGAGGGCAGCAGGGTCACGCCGCCGTCGCCCTTGCCGGAGATGGTTTCGTTGACCACCGCAATGTTGGCGGTCTGGGCGGCCTTTTGAATCGTGACTGCCAGGCTCAAACTGGCTGTGGTGTAGTTGGTTCCTCCTGTCCAAGTCGCATACAGGATGTAGGTACCAGCGTCTACCGGATTCGCGCCCGGTTCCAACCCGGAATTATTCCCTGTCTTCCAATGGTAGCTGAACGTACCGTCCGGGTGATTGGTGGTGAAGTTCTCGGCCTTGGGGGTGGGAATCGTGTCGCCGTAGGTAAACTCGGTGGGATAGTCCTTGTTTTCCAGCTTGCCCGGAGCCTTGGTCACGGTAATCTGAATGTCCTTACTCAGGGTGTAGCCGCCCGCGGTGACAGAGACCCGGTAGGTATGCACGCCCGCGCTCACGCCCGCAGGCAGGGTGAAGCTGGTTCCGGTTTCCGTAAAGGGAGTGTAAGCGGCAGGGAAGGCCTCACACCAGCTAACGTCGGCGGTGTTGTAGCCCGTGCCCAGCACATAGTCGGCACTCAGGCTCACGGTCTGACTTTCACCGTAGGTGACAGTGGTTTTGTTGGCGGTGAGGGACACGCTCTGGACGGGGGCTTCCCGCACGACTACGGATCCCAAGGTCTGCTTCGTGGCCGCCTCCGCGGCGGAAATCCAGGTGCGCATGTCAAGCCTGAAGTAGACACCGCCCTCGGGCAGCAGGTCTGCTACGGAGCCGCTTTCAACTGTCACCATGTCGAAGAGGATGCTTCCGGCGGTATCGGCAATGGTCACCTTTGCGCCGTTCCACACCTCCAGCTTCCCCATTCCGGACATGTCACTGCCGCTGTTTACGATCTGCAAATTGCTTCCCTGGGCGCATACCAGCTTGCCCGCCAGATTCTTGCCGTTCAGATCCAGAGTGCCGCTTATCCTATACACGTATTGTCCAGATACATCCGTCAGCAGCTTCAGTGTGCCGCGCTTGCCATCGCAAATCTCGTCGAGTGCCGATAGGAAATCGGTATAGCCGGTGGTCACGCCGTTCTTGGTCACGGTGGCCACAAAGTCTGTGGCACCGCAGTAGGTGCAGCGGCCGGAGCTATCCAGGCCGGTGTGGGGGCAGGGCACGATGGTCAGGTCGTTAAGCATATTGTCCTGGTTGGAGATGGCACGGTCATAGGGCAGATATTCGCTGCCGCTCTTGGCGGCACAGCCGGGTTTCAGCAGGCTGCCCAGGGTCATCTGGAAGCTCTCGAAGCTGTTCAGCCAAAGCTGGCCGATGGTGCCGCCCTGGAGCAGGATGGTGCCCTTGTTGTCGCTGCGCCAATTGCTGATATTCAGCGCATCCAGATGGCCGTTCCCGGTGGGGCCGACGAAGTCGCAGGCATTCTCAAGGTCGACACCCGCTGCCGTTCCCGTCCAGCCGCTCATATCCAGCTGACCGCCGTCAGCGGCCTTCACGTTGAATCGAATCTCGCCGGAGCCGGTGATGACGAGCTTTGCTCTTGACCGATCGTCGGTATTGGCGTCCACCTGGATGATCTGCCAGCGCGTCCGGGTAATATTGTGGCCGTTCAGGTTCAGGGTGACTTCTTTACCGTCTTCGATGTATGCGCTATTCTCCAGAGACACATCGCTCAGCAGCGTCACGGTGGTGCCATCCTCGGCGTTATTCAGGGCGGCGGCCAGGTCGGTGGTGTAGCTGATACCGTCCGCAGTCTCCACCATGACGGTCATGGTCAGGCCGCAGCTACGACAGGTGTAAACGCCGTCCTTTTCCGTTACGTCCTCGTGGGGGCAGACATAGCCGCAGACGGTGCACTTGCCGTTTTTATAACTTTCGTGGGTGCAGGTCTTGCCGCACAGATCGCACACGCCGTCCGTCCAATTTTCGTGGGGGCAGGGGTAGCCGCAGGCGCACACGCCGTTCTCATCAAAGCTTTCGTGGGTATGCGCCACCGCGTAGACGGTTCTATAGTTATCCGGCTTACTTACATTGTAGGCATTCAGAAGTTCGCTGCCGTCTTTGTCGTAGGCAAAGGCCGTGCCGTCTGCCAGCATCTGTGACAATGGTCTGTCGCCTAGATCATAAAGGGCAAAGGTTTGGCCACATCCTTCGGTGTTTTCAAAGACACCGCCGCTGATCTGGACGGAGCCATAGCCGTATTGCGACCGCGTCACATTGGGAAAATAGGTGCCGCCCTGGATATTCACGCGGCCTTCGCTTCCCACGGCAAAGCACACCGCCGCGGCGTAGCCGGTATGACGCGCGCCGCCGGTATTGGTGCCGGAGCCGTCCGTCAAAGTCACGTTGGCCGGGCCGCTGAAGGTCAGCAGATTGCCCCATAAGCTGCCGGAAAGGGTATGGCCGTTCCAGTCGATGGTGAAGGTGCCGCTGTCAATATAGATACCGCTATCCCCGGAATGGGTCACGTCCTTCAGAAGACGCACCGTAGAGCCGGACAGGGTCTTGGCCTTGTTGACCGCTGACTCAAAATCGCCATAGTAGATGCTTTCCGTCCCGGCCACCACCTGAACGGGAGCCGTCGCGCCGCAAGCGCACTTGCCCCCTTCCCCGAAGGTATGGGTGTGATCCACGATCTCCATATTTCCGAGGGCCGCCGAACGGGTGCCGTCAATGACGGTGCCGTCCGCCTTGAGCAGCAGTGCCTTGCCCTCGGCCAGAATGGACAAAAGGTTCCCGTTTTTCACGGTCACGCTCTTCATAATACGGCCGGCGGAAAGGGTGGCCGTGCCGCCGTCGATGTGGAGTTTTCCGATGAAGCCGTCGCGCAGCTCGAAGCGGCCGTTTTCATAGACTGAGATGGTTCCGGCCGCGGCGGCAGTGCTGCGGTCGAGAATCAGGGTGCCGGGGGCCCGGACAGACACATCCTGGAGCAGGGTGGCGGCGGGTCCGTTGAGGGTAAGCTTGCCCGTAATCACCATGGGCATGTCAAGCCTGCCGCTGCTCGGAACGGTCACTTCTCCCGTCACCGTCATCGCGCTTCCGGTCAGCTTCTTCGCGTTCATATCCAGCGTAATGACTTTGTCCAGGACATAGTTGTCGGGCAGGGTGTCGTCAGCCAGAAGCGTCACCCTCTGGCGATCCGTGGCAGCATCCAGAGCCGCCTGTGCGGTTTCGTACAGCGTGTCGCCGATTTTCGCCCGGTACGCCTGATAGCCGCAATCCGGGCACAGGCCGGTGGTCTGATCCATATTCCCATGACTGCACTTCTTGCCGCAGTAGGGACAAGCGGTGTCTGCCGTCAGGCCGTCCGGGTGGGTACATTTGACGATCTGCACGGCGGTGTTACTGGCCATGTCCCCCGGCTTCACCAGGCTGGTGCCGGACTGATAGGCATAGCCCTCGACCAGCAGTCTCGCGTAGTCCGCACCGGCATCGAAGTGGATGCTGTCAAAGCTGCCGCCGGACAGCTCTGCCTTGCCCTGGGAAGAACCCAGCTCCAGGCTGGTGGCAGAGCCGCCGGTCATAATCAGGTCGCCCTCCACATAGATACCGCCGGTGAAGGTGCCGCTTTCTACCTTGGCATGACCGTTGTAAATGTTGAGGGCGTACTGCTGGGGGGCATTTCCGTCACTGCTTCCGATGAAGGTGACGCTTTTCACGGTCAGCCCCCCAACGGCATCCAACTTGCCCACTGTCACCGCCGGACTGGACTTGGCGGTGCGGGTATTCTCCACGGTGCCGTTCCGGATGGTCACATTCTCTGCCAGTACCCGCAGCACCGGCGCGCCATCGGCATCGCTGGTCAGGGTATGACTGCCCAGATCCAGGGTCACGGACTTATTGATCTCCACGGTGGCGGCACCCTGGTAGAAGTCGCCCCGGAGGGTGATGGTGTCGCCGTCCTTGGCGGCGTCCAGAGCCGCTTCCAGGCTCTTATACCGGGTCTGCCCGATGGCGTAAGGCTCGACCAGCGCATGGCAGACGGTGCAGTAGCCGTCCGCATTCACCTTGCCAACGTGGTCACAGCTGCGGCCGCACTCGCACTTGCCGTTGCTGTAGTGGCAGGTGTGGGCAGCCACGTGGATCTCCCTGCCCACGAGCTCGGTGTAGTCCGTGGCATCCACGACTTTGTCGGCGCTGTCGTAGAAGGCAAAGCCATCCTCCAGCAGCTCCAGGGCCCGGTCGACGCAATTACTGTCCAGTCCCTCATCAAAGTGTCCGCCCCGCAGGTGGGTGGTGCCGTGGAAGGCAACCGGCAGCTCAAAGTGCGTGTTCTCTCCCCGTACGGTCAGGTCAAACTGGGCGCTAATGAGCGTATCCTTATAGCGAATATTCTCCAGAATCAGCTTTCCTCTGGCAACGGTGTCAATTACTCCCAAGGTGCCGTTTTTCAGGGTGAAGCTGCCGTAGGGGAAGTTGCCCATATTCAGGCTTTCCAGGGTATGCTTCTGCAAATCCAGGGTCACGTCCTTGTCGCCTGCCGTGGCGTTGCCAGCGTTAATGTCTCTGGTCAGCACGTCCTTCGTCAGGTAGAAGATTCCACCGCCTGTCAGGAATCCGCCTACCTCAGACGTGCCGCTTTCGGAAGTATCCACGACGTGGTATGTGCCCTCCTCGGACACCAAAAGGGGCGCCGAGTTGCAAGGTTCCCCGCACTTCTGGCAGGTGCCGTCAGGTTTCGCCCGGTCATGGGCGCAGGTGTTGACCGTCAGGGTGACGGGATCGGTGTCCACATTGTAGCTGCCGACGGTCAGGGTGCAGTAGACCTTGGCGGAATGCAGCCAGGGCTTGCCGGCCACCTGGGGCAGCTTGTTATCCGAATAAAGATTCCTCAGAGAGAGGGTCGGCTGGTTGAAGCCCACAAGCACGGTGCCGTCCTCCAGCTTCCACTGGTAGGCAATGTCCCCGGTCAGGCCGGCGACCAGTGTGGCAGTCACCCGGATTTCCTTATCGCCCTGCCAGGAATCCAAATCCCCGCGCTTGCAGCTGACGGAGGCATCCTGGGGCTGGGTGGTGACGGTGATGGGCGCACCGAGAACGGTGACGGTGACGGTCTTCGTGACCGTGGTTTCGTCCGTGCCGGTGACAGTAACGGTCAGATTGTAGGTACCCTGCTTCACATCGGAGCTTGTGGTGACCCACAGACTCTTATCGTCGGCGGTAAGGTTTGCCGACAGGCCGGTGTGATCTGTCGCCCACTGGGCGTTCAGGGTGTCCGTTTTCACATTCTTGGCGGAAATGGCAAAGGTGGCCGTCTGATCGGCAACGCCCTCATAGAGGTAGCCCTTCTGGGCCTTCACCGAGAGCATGGGGCCGGTGACCTCGCCGATGTAGTAAGTCTTCTTCTTAGCATTATCGTTGATATCGTCGATATCGCTGGAATCCATTTCCGCTTTCTGCGCGTCTCTCTCGTCGGAAGCCAGAATGGGCAGATTGCCGGGATTGTACGCGTACATGGTTCTCATTTCGATGCCATAAACATCGCCAGTGGCGTAGAGGGAACCGCCATATGTATACAGATAGGAGCAGACAATACCGGCATTCGAGCCGCCATTGGCCTCCAGCTTGCCGCCCTGCAATTCCACAGAACAAACAGATATGGCATTATACTTGCCCCCGATGGCCTTAACGGTGCCGCCCTCAATGGTCAGGTGGCCTTTACCGGAGGTGCTCCCCTTGTAGGTGCTGTCAAAGATAGCACCATTGCACTTCCAATCTGTGCTCCTGCCGTTGCCGATGACCGTCAGGCTGCCGGTGCCCTTGATGGTCAGCGTGCAGTTGTTCAGATCCAGAGGCGCGTCGCACTCGATCCGGTTGGTGCCAGTCAGGGTCAGAGTGGTGTCCCCGGTGAGCTTGACGGGGGTGGTAATGGTCTGGTTGTTCCACTTCACCTCGCCGGAGATTTCCATGACATCCTCCGCCAGGGTGGACACCTGGCTGTTTACCCAGCCGAACAGGGCTTCCAGCTTCTCCACGCCGTTGATCTGCGCCTGCTGGGTCTCGCTCAGGGCTTCAAAAGCAGAATACGCCTCTTCCAGCGCGTCCAGGTAGCTTTCCGACATGTGGCTCACGTCGGGCAGGGCGTCGATCATAGCCTGCACCGCCGCCACGTCCTCGTCCTGGGCAGGCTCGGCGAAGACCTGAGCCGGGGGCTCGGTGGGCTGTGCCTCCGCAACCGGCTGGGCAGGCTCCGCCGCCGGGGCTTCCGTAGGAGCCTCGGTAGGTGCCTGGGTCGGTTCCGCCCTGGGAGCTTCCGTCGGGGTCGAAGCCTCGGTGGGAGCCTGGGTTGCCTGGGTGGACTCCGTCTCCTGGGCAAAGGCCGGTGCCGGGAGCATTCCCACCACCAGGGTCAGTGCCAGAAACAAACTGAATAATCTTCTTTTCATAATACACAATTCTCCTTTTTTCGGAAAATAAGGACTACTAAATGAATGCAAAAATACAGGACTTCTCGTAGGGGACGATGCCCTCATCGTCCCGCCGGTATGCACGATTCACACACGGGACGGGTCGATGTGGGCATCGACCCCTACGTTCAGCCGTGTTTTCCCTCATCCGCCCGCTGCGGCGGGCACCTTTACACTATAGAGCAATTGCCACCGGCAATTGTTAGATTTTAATTCGCTGCGCGGAGCACCACCCCAGGGGAAGGCAGGGGCCAGGCTTACACATCCTCCGGGATGAGCTTCAGCCGCCTGGCGGCGGTTTTGGCCTCGCTGCGGCGGCTCACGTCCAGCTTTTCCAAAATATGGCTGACGTGGGTTTTCACGGTGGTGAGCTTGATATTCATAACCTGGGCGATCTGGGCGTTGCTCTTATCCGCGCAAATCAGCCGCAGAATCTGCTTTTCCGTGGCGGTGAGCTCGTCGTTGGGCGAAAGCCTGGGCTGTAAGAACAGGGGCGTGGCCGTCGCCTGCTTCCGGGTCTGGGTCAGCAGCCGCTTCCGGAAGGCCTCGTCCTCCTTCCAGTCCAGCTGGGTCAGAAGGGGCAGCACCGCCCCGCCGTAGACACTGATGGTGCGGATGAAGCAGAAGGTCAGGGCAGTGTCCAGCGCCCGGCTCAGCTTTTCCTTCCAGCGGATATCCCGCAGACGGTACAGAGCCAGAGCGGAAAGCACATTCAGGTGAATGCTGTCGATGTACCGACTGCAAGCGGCGCAGTAGCTTTCCAGGGGAGCCAGAGTCAGCAGCGCTCCCTCCGGGTCGTCGTCCGCCAGCTCCACCATGGCCTGGGTCAGATATTGATAGCGTTTGAGCACGTTCAGGTGCACCGGGTCCCGGGGAGCCTTCTCCCGATACCAGATATCCGCCCGATCCAGGTCTCCGGCGTGGAGATCCACCCGGCAGAGCATGGCATCCAGATTGGGCAGGAACCGATTTTCCCTTCGCTCCACAAACTGCTCCCGAAGAAGCTCCAGGGTTCGCCGGGCGTTTTCCAGCCGACCCTGCTCCATGTAATTGCGCACCAGCAGGCCGCAGGCGGCAAACTCGATGTCCGGCGTGCCGTGCTGCTGAATCTCCCGCATCCGGGATACCACCGTCAGAAGCCGCTGGGAAATATCCTCGCCCTTTTCGAACTTGCTTTCCGTCAGGGCGCAGTCCGGAAGGCCAATGCCGTCCGCCCCCAGAAGCTTCTTCACCGGCAGGCCGATGGTGTTATACAGCAGGTCGTCCTTTTTGCTCCAGGGGGAAAAGTCCTTGCCGCCGTTCATAATACTGGGCAGGGTGCTGGTGACGGAGAAGGGCGGCAGGCTGATCTCCTTGTTGGTCATCAGCCGAGCCACCGCCGGAATGGTCTCCGTCAGTCCCTCCACCCCCCGCTGGGGCAGGGAAACGTCCAGCCAGGCCAGACGGCTCCGGGCCTGCCGGGCGGCGGCGTCCTTGGGCTCCCGCTTCTGGGCGAAGCGCTTCAGCTCCTCATACCACCGGTCAGAGCCGGGGTAATCCACCGCCAGGGCGCAGAGCATACACATGCCCTGCATCAGAGCCGGAGATTCCAGAATTTCCGGCTCCGGCAGACTGCGGTAGTATTTTTCCATCTCTCCATAGTGACCCATGCCCGGATGGAGCTCCGAGTTGCGCACCAGAATCTCCGAGACCTTGCTGTGATCCCCCGCGTCCCGGTAGCATTCCAGGGCATGGGGATAATCCTCGTTCAGTTCATAGTACAATCCGCCCCGGCTGAGCAGAGCCTTGACCCTGCCGTCCGGGAAGGTTTTTTTCATCTCCCACTGAAGGAAGTTCCGGTACTGAGGCCAGAAGCGGAGCTGTCCCCCTTCCTCCAGGAGCATGGAGGAATTGTTCCGAATCCAGTCCAGCATTTGTCCCGCCCGGACATCCCCGCTGACCATTTTTGCCATTTCCAGGTTCACGGTTTCGAAGGGGGCAAGCTCCAGCAAAAACCGACGGATGGTCAGATCCAGGGGCATGAAGATCGCCGCCTCAAAATACCGGTAAACCTCCTGAAACGCGTCCTTCACCAGCTCCGGCCCGAAGGGTCTGCCGGAGGCCATGAGCCGGACGGTGATGGCCACCCCCAGGGCATAGCCGATGGACTCCTTCAAAATGCCGGAAACCTCGCTTCTCGTCACCGGCACATCGTAGAGCCGGAACAGGGTCTGGATGTCCTCTTCGTCAAAGAGCATTTCCTGAGCGGAGATCACGCCCATGATTCCCGCGTACTGGAAGGCCATCATGCACCCGGGAGGCGCCCCCCGGGACAGAAACACAAGACGGCGGTCAGGGGTGCTTCGGATATACTGGCACAGTGCCAGGACATTTTCTTCCGGCATCCGCTGAAAATCATCCACTAGTAGGATATTCCAGTCTCCTTCCTCGGGGATGGGATCCTCATCCTCCCCACTACGCCGGAGCACCGCCCGACCGGAAAGCAGCGCCTCCGCCACCGTGGTTTTCCCGAAGCCGCAGGGGGCGCTGAAGAACAAAATTCGCTGTCCTTGGAGAAATTCCTGGAACTTTTCCCGAATCAGAGGCCGAATGACAATCTTTTTTCTCAAAATCCTCCACCTGCTTCCCTCTATGTCCAAACTTCTCAGCGCATTCCACCGCTTATTTTACCTATTGTAGCCTAAGGCGGGGAAAAATGGAATCCTCCCAAAGTAGGATTTTTACAAATTATCGTTGAAAAGAATGTCATTACAAGCCATGAGAAAACGCACCGGCGTGGGAGCGCCCCGGCCCTCCCTTGTGTAAAGGGTGGTGCTCCGCGCAGCGAATCTAAAATCTCAATGACTGCCGGTGGCAGTCATACCACAATGTGCTGCTGGCAAAAATCTTTGATTTTTGACTGAGGGATTGCCAAAATTTTTGGTTCTGATCCCCTCAGTCATGGCCTTGCGGGAGACGGCCATGACAGCATGAATTATGGTATGATTGCCACTGGCAATCATCAATA
>UQXG01000013.1 GCA_900544945.1 uncultured Eubacteriales bacterium
GCAGCTTCGCGCCGATGGCGGTGTACTTCTGGGGATTGTGGAGGAAATCGATGATTTCCTGCAAGGATTCCTTGGCTTCATCCTGCCCGGCTACGTCCTTAAAGGTAACGCCGGTCTGCTTTTCCATATAGACCTTGGCCTTGGACTTGCCGAAGCCACCCATCATGCCGTCGCCGCCCATCCGCTTGGTCAGCAGATTCATCAGCAGGAACATGCCGCCGATCATAATGGCATAGGACAGCACCATCATAATGACGGAATTGTCCTCCACGATCTTGTTGCTGACCTTCACGCCCGCATTGTTCAGCTCCTCTGCCAGAGCCAGCAAATCGCCGCCGCTGGGGATGCCGGTGAAGCAAGCCTTCTGCCGGGACAGCTCCTTGGCTGCCTCCTCCTTGGTCATATACACGATTCGGTCATACCGCAGCTCCACCTGGGCCAGCTGTCCCGCGTCCTTGGCGGCAAAGAAATCCGACAGCGTGGTCTCCGTATACTGGCTTTTTTCCACCGTGTTCATAATCCAGCTGAACAGCAGCACCAGAATCAGCGCGATCATCAGCGGGGTAAAATAACTTCCTTTGGGGCGGTCGCCCCCGGGCTTTTTCCCATTATTGGGATTATTTCCCTGATTTGGCTCCATATCCGCTCGCCTCCTTGTTTACCACATCATATCACAAATTTTCCCCGTAGGCAATGAAGGATTCTGATCGGGATGGTAAATTTTCTGTGAATAGCCGGTGCAAACCCCGGATTTCCCCTGGTCCTCAAAAAATAATTCTTGAGAAAATGCGGTATAACTGCTATAATGCCTGTATCTATTCCCATCAACAGCTTATGCAAGGAGATACCCCTATGAACGAAAAACGCCGTCCCCAGGGACGGGAGAATACCCCCCGCCGGGCCGATCGGTTTGCCCAGCGTCCCGAGCCTCAGGAGGAAGTAGAAGGTCAGCTGGAAGGCCGGAACGCGATCACAGAGGCACTGAAAAGCGGCCGCACCATCGACAAGGTGTTCGTGGCCCAGGGCGATACGGACAAGAGTCTTCAGCGGTTGGCCGCTCAGGCCAAGGAGGCGGGAGCCGTGGTAGTGCCCGTTGACCGGCGGAAGCTGGATGCCATGTCCACCACCCGGGCCCACCAGGGCATCATCGCTCTGGCCGCCGCCCATGAATATGTGACCATCGACGACATTCTGGAAGAAGCCGCCGCCCGGAACGAGGCTCCCCTCATCGTCATCTGCGATGAGCTGTCCGACCCCCACAATCTGGGTGCCATCCTGCGAAGCGCGGAGTGCGCCGGTGCCCACGGAGTTATCATTCCCAAGCGGCGCAGCGTGGGCCTCACCGCCACCGTAGCCAAGGCCTCCGCCGGGGCGGTGGAATATATGAAGGTAGCCCGGGTCACCAACATTTCGAATGCCATTTCCCAGCTGAAGGAGAAGGGTGTCTGGATTTACGGCACTGCCGCCGAGGGCTCCATTCCCATGTATCAGGCGGATCTGACCGGGCCTGCCGCTATCGTCATCGGCAACGAAGGCGACGGCATCAGCCCCCTTGTCCGCAAGAACTGCGACGTTATGGTGAACATCCCCATGCGGGGCCGCATCAGCTCCCTGAACGCCTCTGCGGCGGCATCTATTTTATTGTATGAAGCAGTTCGCCAGCGCGTTTGATCTTTCTTCTGATGGAAATCTTGATTTTCATTGGAGTTCCGTATAACCAGGAGGAAACCCAATATGGACAACAATCAGGAATTTGATCTGGAGGACATTCTCCGGGAATTCGGCAGCGAAGCCCCGGAAAAGAAACCGGATCCCGGCTCCGAGCCGGAAAAACCCCAGGCGGATGCCCCCCAGGAGTCGGAGCTGACCTTTGCCCCCAAGCAGGAGGCCGGGGAAGCGGAGCCTTCTCTTTCCTTCGGTGCCCCGGAAGTTCCCGCGCCCACCCAGGCGGAAGCCACTGAGGTATCCGACGAGGACACCCACACTTTCGCGCCTGTGACCGAGTCCCAGGCTGCGGAAGCTCCCGAGACCGGTGGGGCCGAGGATATTACCTCGGAGCCTACGGTGGTGCTGAACCTGCCCACCCAGGAGGAGTCTCCCAAAGAAGAGGCATCCAAGAAGGCGGAGCCCGCCTTTGAGGTGGAGGAGGAATACATTCCTTCCCCCATTCTCTTCACCCCCCGCTCCCGGCTGCGGGAGCTGAAAAAGCAGCTGGTGGCCGGTCCCGAGCGGCGGTACTATGAGCTGTCCGAAATGGGCACGGCAAAGTCCCAGATCGCTTTGCTTGTCAATCTGGTAGTGGTGGTGCTGTGCGCCGGCGTTGCCGCCCTGTCCGCCTTTGGGCTGGTACCCGAAAACCGGATGAAGCTGGTGATTTTCAGCCAGGTGCTGGCCATGCTGGTCTCCGCCCTGCTGGGCTCCAACCTGATGCTGGACAGCCTGGGGGATCTGCTGCGAGGCCGGTTTACCGTGGGCACCCTGATGACACTGACCTTTGCCGCCTGCCTGGTGGACAGCGTATTCTGCCTGCAGGAGCTGCGGATTCCCTGCTGCGCCGCCTTCAGTCTGGAAATGACCATGGCGATGTGGGCCCGCTTGCAGCGGCACAATTCGGAAATGGCCCAGATGGACACCATGCGCAAGGCCGTTCGGCTTCACGGCATCGTCCGGGTGGAAAACTATTACGACGGCAAGGATGGCCTTCTGCGCAAGGAAGGCGAGGTTGCCGATTTCATGGACACCTACAGCCGGATGTCCTCTCCGGAATTTGTTCAGTCCGTCTATGCGCTGCTTGCCCTGCTGGTCTGCGTGGGCATTGCAGTGTTCGCGGGCATTTCCCACGGCACCAGCTTCGCGGTGCAGATTCTCTCCACCTCCCTGCTCGTTGCCGTACCCGCCAGCTTTTTCGTCTCCATCACCCGACCCATGGCCATCCTGGAAGCAAGGCTTCACATGGTAGGCACCGTTCTGTGCGGCTGGGAGGGTGTGAAGGATCTGTGCGGAAAGGCCTACTTCCCCCTGTCCGACCAGGATCTGTTCCCCCAGGGCAGCACCAAGCTCAACGGCGTCAAATTCTACGGTCAGCACAGTCCCGATGAGGTAGTGTCCTACACCGCCTCTCTGATCCGGGCAGCCGGAGGCGGACTGGTGCCAGTATTCGACCAGCTGCTTGCCAGCCGCAGCGGCAGGGTTTACCCGGTGGAGAACTACCGCAACTACGGCGACGGCGGCATCGGCGGTGAAGTGGAGGGCGTTCCCGTTCTGGTGGGCACTTTGTCCTTCCTGCAGGATATGGGCATCGCCGTCCCCGAGGGCTCCATGATCGCCCAGGCGGTCTATGTGGCCGTGGACGGGGAGCTGTCCGCCGTATACGCCATCTCCTACGCGAAAATGCGTTCCGCCGCGGCAGGCCTTGTGACCCTGTGCGGCTATCGGAAGCTCCGGCCTCTGAAGCTCTGCGGTGACTTTATGCTGACGGAGGAATTCCTCCGGAGCAAGTTCAACATCAAAACCAACCGGATTGTGTTTGCCGACCGGGACACCAGCCAGCGTCTTGCCCAGCACCCCATCTCCCCGGATGAGCCGGTACTGGCTCTGGCCACCCGGGAGGAGCTGCTGAGCGTGGCCTACGCCATCACCGGTGCCCGCTCTTTGCGGCAGGCCACCAAGCTGGGCGTCATCATCCACATGCTGGGCGGCTGCTTAGGGCTTGTGATTATGCTGGCGCTGGCGTATCTGGGCCGCACGGATCTGCTGACTCCCGCGAATATTCTGCTGTATCAGCTGGTCTGGGCCGTGCCCGGACTGCTGGTCACCGAGTGGACAAGAGTCGTATAAAGCATTCAGGCCGGAGGCAACCGCCTCCGGCCTGAACTCTGTCAAATGGCTCCCACTTCAGGCAAAAGTGGGGGCCATTTGACAGTTTAGGGTTGTCTCGTTAAGTGCCCCTATGGGTCAAAATAGCAAAAAAATACAATGTCATTGCGAACCAGTGACCGATGTCACTGGTGTGGCAATCCCCCGGATAGGCGTAAAATCCAAGATTTCCTAACGTAGATGTTTGAAAATCGGGGGGATTGCCACGCCAGTGTGAGCACTGGCTCGCAATGACATGGTTCTATTTGGGCACTTTGCTATTTTGAGACAGCTCCTTATTGTTATCTTCTGTGCCACTCCAGGAAGTCTCCCAGCTGCTCCATGGCCTGGGTAATCACCTGCGGCTCAGGCAGCATGACAATCCGGAAGCGCAGATCCTCGAACCAGTCAAAGCCGTGGCCGGGAATCACCAGCACATGCTTCTCGTGGAGGAACCGCATGGCAAAATCCTCGTCGCTTTCAAAATCGAACACGTCTTTTTCCAGCCCGGGGAACAGATAGAACGCCGCCCGGTTGGGAACCTGGGTCACTCCGGGAATCTTCGCCAAGGCCTCCACTGTTGCCTTGCTCTGCTCGTAAAGCCGACCGCCGGGAACCATCATGGCCCGGGTGCTGTCCGGGTCAGAAAGAGCCGCGGGAATCACCAGCTGGGTCAGGGCGTTGCCGCACAGCCGCATGGCCGCCAGCTGCATGACCCCCTGCTCAATGCCCGCCAGCTCCTCCTTCGGGCCGGAGAACACCATCCAGCCGCAGCGGAAGCCGCAGATAATATGAGACTTGGACAGGCCGTTAAAGGTGACGCAGGGTACATCCGGTGCCAGGGCCGCCAGGGAATAGGTAGGCAGGTTCTCCAGCACCAGCCGGTCATAAATTTCGTCGGCCAGCAGCAGAAGGTGATGCTCCCGGGCAAGCTGCGCAATGGCCAGCAGCGTTTCCTTGCTGTACACCGCGCCGGTGGGGTTATTGGGGTTGATGACCAGGATGGCCTTGGTTCTGGAGGTGATTTTGCGGCGGATATCCTCCAAATCCGGATTCCAGTCATTTTCCGGGGCGCAGCGGTAGTGCACCGGCTTGCCGCCGCCCAGATAAGTATTGTTGCTCCACAGGGAGTAGCAGGGAGAGGGCACCAGCACCTCGTCCCCGGTGCCGACCAACGCCGTCATCAGCATGGACACCGCCTCGCTGACACCGTTGCAGATATAAATGTCTTCCAGCGTAACGCCTTGCAGACCCCGGCTAACGTGATAGTTCAGAATTGCCTGACGGGCCTGTACCATGCCCCGGACGTCACAGTAGGGCACGGCCTTATCCACCTGCTCCAGAAGGGCGTTGCGGACGCTGTCCGGCAGCCGGAATCCAAAGTTTCCGGGGTTTCCGGTATTCAGCTTCAGCACCGGCGTTCCGGCGGCCTGCATCCGCAGGGCTTCTACATATAACGGCCCCCGAATGTCCGAGTGGACATAGGTCAGCCGATCGGATTGTGCAATCATGATACTCCCTCTCTTTATCCAACGTTTAGGGGCTATTATAACACGACTTTTCTCAGAAAACAACCATAAAAGCATAAAAGCACCGAAAAAACCGGTGCGTAACGAATACGCACCGGTTTTTTACCGAAAGCAGCCGCACTCCGGCTCCAAAGGGGCAAGCAGTTTTCCCGTCCTCCGCCGAAAAAACTGATTCCGTCTTTTCTCAGACCTTGGCAATGTCCCGGGCCACATGGATGCCGCTGGCGGAGGCATGGGACAAAGAGTGGGTGATGCCGCTGCCATCGCCGATGATGTACAGGCCGGGATAGCGGCTCTGGAGCTTCTCGTCCACCTCAACCTCCATGTTGTAGAACTTGACCTCCACGCCGTACAGGAGGGTGTCGTCGTTGGCGGTGCCGGGAGCCACCTTGTCCAGGGCATAGATCATTTCGATGATGCCGTCCAGGATTCGCTTGGGCAGCACCAGGCTCAGATCGCCGGGGGTGGCGTTCAGAGTGGGGGTGACGAAGGATTCCTCGATTCGGTTGGGGGTAGACCGGCGGCCCCGGATCAGATCGCCGAACCGCTGGACAATGACGCCGCCGCCCAGCATGTTGCTGAGTCTGGCGATGGACTCGCCGTAGCCGTTGGAATCCTTGAAGGGCTCGGAGAAGTGCTTGGCAACCAGAAGGGCAAAGTTGGTGTTCTCTGTCTGCTTGGCTGGGTCTTCATAGCTGTGGCCGTTGACGGTAATGATGCCGTTGGTGTTCTCGTTGACCACCGCGCCCTTGGGGTTCATGCAGAAGGTGCGCACCTTGTCCCCGTACTGCCGGGTGCGGTAGACGATCTTGCTTTCATAGAGCTCGTCCGTCAGGTGAGAGAAGACCTCCGCAGGCAGCTCCACCCGGACACCGATGTCCACTCGGTTGGACTTGGTGGGGATGTCCAGCTCCCGGCAGACCTGCTCCATCCACTTGCTGCCGCTGCGGCCTACGGAAATGATGCACTTTTCGCAGGTGAAGGTTTCCTTGGCGGTGACCACCTCATAGCCCCCGTCCACGATTTCCACCTTCTCCACCGGGGTATCGAAGAAGAAATCCACCTTATCCTTCAGGTAGTTATAGAGGTTTTCCAGCACCACATAGTTGATGTCCGTGCCCAAATGGCGGACGGAGGCATCCAGCAGATGCAGGTCGTGCTGGATGCAGGCCTTCTTGAACTGGGTTCCGGCAGTGGTATAGAGCTTGGTGCCCGCGCCGCCGTAGCGCATGTTGATTTCGTCCACATAGCGCATGAGCTCCAAGGCCTGACGCTTGCCGATATACTCAAAGAGCGTGCCGCCAAAGTCGTTGGTAATGTTGTATTTTCCGTCGGAGAAGGCACCGGCGCCGCCGAAGCCGCTCATAATGGAGCAGGTTTTGCAGCCGATGCAGGTCTTGACCTTCTCGCCGTCAATGGGGCAGTGACGGCGGGCAAGGGCGTGACCTGCCTCGATGACCGCCACCTTTTTCTGCGGGCACCGCTGGGTCAGCTCATAAGCGGAATAGATGCCGCCGGGGCCGGCACCGATAATCAGAACGTCATAATTCATGGGTTTCCTCCAAAATATTCTATGCGTTTTTCTGGGTTCGCATAATCTCTTATGTTATCAGTATAGCGTATCTGCCAAGAAATAGCAAGACGAAAAAACGCGCCGTTTCCCGGCGCGTTGAGCTTTCAGACTATCGTGTCATTGCGAACCAGTGGAAGAATGTGGTACAGCTTTCCGGTTCTTCTGAGAAACATCGATAAACGCACTGGTGCGGGAGCACCACGGCTCCCTTGTGCAAAGGGAGCTGTCATGGCCGTCTCCCGCAAGGCCATGACTGAGGGATTGTAAAGGTGCGACTGTTGAGAATGCCCGGAAAGATGAAAGTTCTGATCCCCTCAGTCTCGTGCTTGCGGGGGACGCACGAGACAGCTCCCCTTGATCAGCAAGGGGAGCCTTTGCCCTCACCCGTCACTCTTTACACAAGGTGGGCTTTGCGCTTCGCCGGAATGTGTTCTGACACTTAGAGGGGATTCCCATACCACTTAAATTCAACTGGTTCGCAATGACAGCGTTGTTCGCACATTTATACTTTTGGGCAGGGGCTTCCCTATCTCCCTCAAAACTTTTCCGCCAAAGTTTCGAAGAAATCAGCTCCGGCCTTCAGAATCTCCTCGTCAAAGTCGAAGGTATCCGTATGCAGGGCGGGCACGTCCCCCAGACCCAGGAAGAAGAACATGCCGGGCAGAGTCTTCTGATACCAGGAAAAATCCTCGGCGGTCATACTGGGGCTTTTCAGCACCCGGAAGGGACATATCTTCCCTACCCGCTCGGCCAGCCCCTCCGGATTCATCACCGCGGGGTAGCCGTCGCTGAAATGGATATCCACAGTGCAGCCGTATTTGGCTTCCAGTTCCGCCCCAATATCCCGGAGGCCCTGGGCAAGACCCTCAAAAATTTCATCCTGGAAGGCTCGGAGTGACCCCTCCATCCGGGTATGGGCGGACAGGGCATTGCGCACGGTGCCGCTTTCGAATTTTCCGAATTTCAGCAGACGATAGACCCTATCCGGCAGCTTCCGCTCCATTTCCATGGCCTTCCGGTAAAATTCCGTCCCGGCCATCAGGGCATCGATGCCCTCCGCCGCCTTGGCGATGTGGGCGGATTTTCCGCAGATGTCCACATTTACCTCGCTGGAGCGAGCCATCAGCTCCCGGGGACGGCTGGCAATGACCCCGGCCTCCAGCCCCGGCCACAGATGCAGTCCGAAAATGGCCTGTACCCGGTATTCCCGGAACACACCGGTCTCGCAGATATCCCGGGCACCGCCGGTGGTCTCCTCCCCGCTCTGGAACACCAGCAGTACATTGTGGGGCATCTCCCGCTTTTCGCTGAGCCGCCGGGCAAGCTCCAACACAATTGCCATATGCCCATCGTGGCCGCAGGCGTGCATCCGCCCCGGATGCTGGGAAGCGTAGGCCGCCCCGGTTTTTTCGGTGATGGGCAAGCCGTCGCAGTCCGCCCGGAAGGCAATGGCCTCCGCTTTTCCAAAGTCAAACCAGGCGCACAGGCTCCCCGCCGCCGGGGAGAACACCCGGCAATTCAATCCCGCCAGGGCATTTCGCAGATAGGCGAAGGTCTCCGGCAGACACCTGTCCAGTTCCGGAATCTCATGCAGAGCCCGGCGATCCTCACGCAGTTTCATTGGCGCTCCCTCCTTTGGAAATCATTATAGGTGACGAACCGGCTCCTGTCAATTTTTCTCCTTGTTATTTTCGGTGGGGAATGATAAAATACCCCTAAAAGCGAAAGGAGCAAACCTATGAACGCACAGGAAATCATTGAATATATCCGCACCTCGGAGAAGAAGACCCCGGTGAAGGTCTACGTCTGGGAGAAAACCCCGGTGGCATTCCCCAATTGCCGGGAGTTCCCCGCCGGAGAAGGCTGCAAAATCGTCTTCGGCGACTGGAAGGACGTCAAACCCGTGCTGGAAAATAACGAATTTTCCCACCTGGAAATCGAGAACGACTGCCGTAATTCCGCCATCCCCCTTCTTGACATGAAGGACATCCCCGCCCGGATTGAGCCCGGCGCCATCCTCCGGGAGCAGGTGGAAATCGGCAAGAACGCCGTCATCATGATGGGAGCCGTCATCAACATCGGTGCCATCGTCGGCGAGGGCACCATGATCGACATGGGCGCCGTTCTGGGCGGCCGGGCCACCGTGGGCAAGAACTGCCATGTGGGCGCCGGAGCGGTGCTGGCCGGGGTGGTAGAGCCCGCCTCCGCGACCCCCGTCATCGTGGAGGACAATGTGCTCATCGGGGCAAACGCCGTGGTCATCGAGGGCTGTCGGATCGGCCATGACGCTGTAGTGGCCGCCGGAGCCGTTGTGGTTGGGGACGTGGCTCCCAACACCGTGGTAGCCGGCTGCCCCGCCCGGGTCATCAAAATCAAGGACGAAAAGACCGCCGGAAAAACCGCCCTGGTGGATGCTCTGCGGGCTCTCTGACCCGTCACAAAAAAGTACCTCCGGAATAACATGGAATGAGCGGTGAAGCTCAGAATTTCCAAAATATCCGGAGGTATTTCTATGTGCGGTAATAACAACGGTCTGTGCGGCTGCCTGAACAACAACTGGTGGTGGATCGTCATTCTGATCCTGCTGTGCTGCAACAGCGGGCTGACCATCGGCTGGAACAACGGCTGCGGGTGCGGCTGCGACAACAACAATAACTGCGGCTGCGGCTGCTGATACACAAAAAGGGCACTCCCACATGGGAGTGCCCGCGGGCGACGAATCGTCGCCCCTACAGATTCTATCGCAGATTTCCCCGTTTTTCAGTGGGAAAAGCTTTACTTTTCGGAAGGGACCTCGGTCTCCTTCTTGGCCAGGTGCTTCTGGAGCCAGTCCTTGCCGTCCACATACCGGCTGACAATGAAGCTGACCACATAGTCACCGGCGGCGTTGACCATGGTTGCGGGAGGATCTACCATGTAGCCAAGCGCCAGGGCGATGGGATAGGCCACCGCCAGCTGCTCCGGGAAGAACACGGTGCACAAAGCCAGCTCGCCGGTACCACCGCCGCCGGGAATACCGGACATGGCAACGGAGGAGAACACAGCCACAATAATAGCCAGAATGGCCCGGCCGGTGGAGAAATCCTGGCCGAACATTCCGAAGAGGAACGCCACCTTCAAAATGGCGCTCATAGCGCTGCCGTCCATGTGCATGGTAGCGCCCAGGGGCAGGACGATGTTGCTGACCTCCCGGTTGATGCCGGATTCCTCGGCGGCTTCCATGTTGGTGGGGATGGTGGCAACGGAGGAGCAGGTGCCGAAGGACACGGCAGCGGGCTTAAACAGGTGCTTCCACATAACCTTGGCTCCGCCCTTGCCGCCGCCGAAGCGGGCATAGATGGGGAAGAAAATAAACATGTACGCAAAGCACAGGCCGTAGTAGACGATCAGGGTCTTGCTGTAATCGCCGATGAGATCCGGGCCGTAGGTGGCAACCAGATTGGCGAAGAAACCCAGAAAGCCGATAGGAGCGTAGTAGGTAATGATCTGCACGGCCTTGAGAATGCAGCCGGTCATGTCCTCCAGAAGCTTGGCGGTCATGGTATTTGCGCCGCCCTGCATCTGCACGCCGAAGCCCACAATCACCGCAAACACGATCAGCGGCAGGATGGCACGGCGGCTGAGCAGCTCCACAAAGTCGGGCTTGGTAAAGAAATTGACGATCATATCACCGATGCCCAGAACGGTGCCGGTGTCCGCTTCCGCTACACTATAGTTGCCGGTGACCACAGGAAATACCCGCATGATCACATACATGATGACGGCGGCAATGCCTGCGGTGACCATGAAGGTAGCCAGGGTCACACCCATAATCTTACCGGCTCGCTTGGCGCTGGACATATTGGCGATGGCGGAGGCGATGGAGGTGAACACCATGGGAACCACCGCGCAGAACATCAGGTTCGTGAAGATGGTGCCCAGAGGTTCCAGGGCAGGAGCCGCCTGGGGGAACAGCAGACCGATGACGCAGCCGGCGACGATGCCGACCAGCATACAAATCAGGAATCCGTAGTTCTTGAGGAATTGTTTCATGATACATACTCCCTTTCCAAAAAATCCGCGGCACCGGTCAATCACCCGGGGCGAAAGCCATTTCTCCGGTCGGTATCTGGGTGCTGCTTAAGGAGCCTCTGATTCAATCGACAAGAGCTGGGAGCGAGAGATTTTCTGGCTGGTCAAAGCATCCAAAGCAGAGACATACTGTATGCACCCGCAAGGGGTATGCCACATCCGTAAGCCAGCTTGTGCTGGCAACGGCTGTGCAATATTTCCTGCTTTGGATGCTGAAGAGCAGACAAAAAAGATCCGCTCTCCAGCCGCAGTTGATTGATTCAGTGGTTCCTTTAGGGTTCAAGATAGCAAAATTCCGCACAAATGTCAATGAGGCATTGCAAACCCAGGTAAAATTTGATAAAATGACTTCTGAGCGGTCGGATAATTCCTACCAATTCGGTATTATTATACAATGTGCACAAACAGAGAACAGGTGAAACCATGAATCAAGCCCATGATTATATTGCCGTGTTTGACTCCGGCGTAGGCGGCATCAGCGTACTGCGGCATCTGCGGCGGATGCTGCCCGGGGAGCGGTTCGTCTATTACGGCGACTCCGCAAATGCCCCCTACGGCACCCGGCCCACAGAGGAGGTACGCTCCCTGACCTTCGCGGCGGTGGAATATCTGCAAAAGCACTACCCACTGAAGGCTCTGGTCATTGCCTGCAACACCGCCACGGCGGCAGCGGTAAACGAAATCCGGGCGGCCTGCCCCGGTTTTATCGTAGTCGGCATTGAGCCTGCCCTGAAGGTGGCCGCCGACCACTTCCCCGGCGGGCGAATCGGCGTTCTGGCAACGGAAGTAACCCTCCGGGAGGAAAAATTCGATACCCTTCTCCACCGCTTTGACGAAAACGTCACCATTTACAAAATCCCCGTTCCGGGGCTGGTAGAGCTGGTGGAGGCCGGAAAGGTGGACACGCCGGAAACCGAGGCGGTTCTGCGCCGGGCGCTGAATCCCTATATCGGCAAGCTGGACGCTGCCGTGCTGGGCTGCACCCACTACCCCTTCGCAAAAGCCGCCATTTCCCGGATTCTGGGCAAGGACGTGGTTCTGCTGGACGGCGGCGAGGGCACCGCCCGGGAAACCCGTCGGCGGCTGGAGGCGGCCGGGCTTCTGGAAAACGGAAGCGGAGAAACGATTATTTGCAGCAGCTCCCCGGATCCGGACATGCTCCGGCTGTCCTGGGAACGGCTGAATCAGGAGGACTACACATGAAAGACAGCATTCTGGTCATCGGCATTGCCGGCGGCACCGGCAGCGGAAAAACCACCCTGATGGACAACCTGATCGGTCAGTTTCCCGATCAGGTGACCATTCTCAGCCACGACAATTATTACCGCCGCCACGACAATCTGACCTACGAGCAGCGGTGTAAGCTCAACTACGACGAGCCGGCTTCCCTGGAAACCGATCTGATGGCCCGACACCTGGAGGCTCTGCGCCGGGGACAGGCCATCGAGTGCCCGGTGTATGACTTCACCGTTCACAACCGTTCGGACGAAACCATCCACATCGTGCCGAAAAAGGTTATCATTGTGGAAGGGATTCTGATTTTTGAGGACGAGGCTCTGCGGAATCTGATGGACATCCGGATTTTCGTGGACACCGACGCGGATATCCGGCTGTGCCGCCGGATCGCCCGGGATGTAAACGAGCGGGGCAGGACTCTGGAAAGCGTTCTGACCCAGTACCAGCAGACCGTCAAGCCCATGCACGAGCGGTATGTGGAGCCCAGCAAGAAATACGCCCACATCATCGTCCCCGAGGGGGGCAGGAATCTGGTGGCTCTGGATATGATTACCCGGAGAATCGCCCATCATCTGGAGGCTTCATGCGCTACGAAAGCTTGATTTTTGACATTGACGGCACCCTGTGGGATTCCCGGCAGCTGGTAGCCGAGGGCTACAACATTCAGCTTGCCAAGGAGGGGCTTTCCCACCTGGCGGTAAACGCCGAACTGTTCCGTTCTCTGTTCGGCAAGGTCATGACGGAGATTGCCGACGTGATTTTCTCCTCCGTTCCCGCCCCGGAGCGGTATGAACTGATGAAGCGGTGCATGGATGAGGAAAACCGGTACATGCACAACAATGAATGCAACATCGGCTATCCCGGCGTCCGGGAAACCTTGGAGAAGCTTTCCGAAAAGCATCGGCTTTTCATCGTCAGCAACAGTCAGCAGGGCTACCCGGAGCTGTGCATCGAGAAGCTGGGAATAAGTCCCTACATTCAAGGACATCTGTGCTTCGGGGACACCGGCACCACCAAGGGGCAGACCATCCGCACCCTGATGGAGAAATACAACATCACGGACTGCGCCTACATCGGCGACACCCAGGGAGATTACGAGGCCACCCTGGAAGCGGGAGTGCCCTTCCTCTGGGCAGCCTACGGCTTCGGCACGCCTGCCGGGTACGATGCCAGAATCGATCAGCTTTCCGATCTTCTCAACTTATAAGTTATAAGGATTATAAGGAGCCTTTTCATGAGTATTTCCATGGACGCCGCCTGCCTGCAATGCGGCCTCCGGCGCAACATCGCCACTGTGACTCCCCTGGGCACCGACCAGCAGACCATGGACTTTGCCCGGGAGCTGATGAAGCTGTACCTGGACGGGCCCGCAGACGTGCCCTCCACCTGGTTCACCCCCGAAATCACCCGGCTGCTCCATGAGCGGTACGGCCTGGGTCTGGATCGGTTCCGGCAGGAAAAGCTGGATTCCAATGCCCTGGTGCTGAGCCACATGGAGCCCATCCGCCAGCGGGTGGAGCAGGCCGCCGACCCGCTGCTTGCCGGGCTCCAATTTGCCATTCTGGGCAATTATCTGGACTTTTCCGCCCTTCAGGGGCAAATCAGCTTTGAGAAATTTACCGAAATGCTGGATACCGCCCAGGATATGGAGCTGGACAAAGCCGTCCTTTCCCAATTCCGGGCAGATCTGGAAGCCGGAAAAAAGCTTCTCTACCTGACGGACAACGCCGGGGAAATCGGCTTCGACCGGATTTTCGCCGAGACCATCTGTCGACTGTATCCCGATCTTGACATCTGCTTCTGCGTCCGGGGCGGCCCTGCTCTGAACGATGCCACCCGTGAAGATGCCCAGGCCGTCGGGATTCCCTTCCGGGTCATCGACAACGGCAATCTGATTCCCGGCACCTGGCTGCCGCAGCTGGGGCAGGAAGCCAGGCAGGCCATGGAGGAGGCGGATGTGATTTTCGCCAAGGGCATGGCCAACGTAGAAACCCTGCTGGGCTGTGGAAAGAATGTCTACTATGCTTTTCTCGTCAAATGCCAGCGGTTTGTGAACCTATTCCACCGGGAGCTGATGACCCCCATGCTGATGCGGGAACGGAAAGTCTTAAGAAAAAAATAAGGGATTTTTCTTTCAAATCCGTTGCAAACCGAATTTGTCTGTGTTACAATGGCCAAAACCAATTTTGGAGAATCCTATGTTTTTGAAATATCTTTCCGTTTTTTTGATATCTATGGTACCCCTTGTAGAACTGCGGGGGGCTATTCCCTTCGCCACGGTAAGCCTGGGGCTTGCGTACTGGCCGTCTTTGGCTGTGTGCGTGCTGGGAAATCTTTTCCCAGTGCCCCTGATCTATTTCTTCGCCAGAAAGGTTCTGGAATGGGGGCAGGACAAGCGGTATATCGGGAAATTTTTCACCAGGTGCCTGAAAAAGGGAGAATCCGCCGGACAGAAGCTGTCCCACCGGGCAGGCAAGCGGGGAATGTTCCTGGCTCTGCTGCTTTTCGTGGGCATTCCCCTGCCCGGAACCGGTGCCTGGACGGGCACCCTTGCCGCCAGCTTCCTGGATTTCGGCATCAAGGGCACTTCCGTGGCCGTGTCGTTGGGTGTGGTGCTGGCCGGAATCATCATGGGCGTCATCAGCATGACCGGAATTCATGTATTCGGATTATAAGGAGCGAACAAAAATGACTGATTGTTTATTCTGCAAAATCATTGCCGGGGATATCCCCTCCACCAAGGTCTATGAGGACGAAACCGTCTTCGCCTTCCGGGACATCAACCCCCAGGCCCCTACCCACATTCTGGTGATTCCCAAAACCCACATTTCCGGCTGCAACGGCGTTACCGCTGACAACAGTGCGGTGGTGGCTCACATTTTTGAGGTGATTCCCCAGATTGCCAAGGCCGAGGGCCTGGTAAACGGCTACCGAGTGGTGAGCAACTGCGGCGCCGATGCGGGTCAGACCGTGCCCCACCTGCACTTCCACATTCTGGGTGGCAAGGCTCTGAATCTGGAAATGGCATAAATTACAGAGCCCGGACGGCTGTCCGGGCTTTCTTTTTGCCGGGGGTATCCGCCCGGTAAGCGGTTTTGTCAATACTGCCGAAATTGCCCGGTTGTCCTTGACTTATTTCAGATTAGGACGCATAATGAGAATATATGCCATATAACCAGGGAGGAAAGAAATTTATGAAGCGGAAAGGCCTTGTGGCTCTGATCCTGATTTTGCTTCTGCTGCTGGCCATCTGCGGAGCCGGCTTTGTGATGATGAATTACGCCGTGGTGAATTTCCACCTGTACCCCAAAAGTGCCCAGAGCCTTGACCTGCGGGCAGAGGATCTGAGTCTTTCCCGGTACCGGTCTTTGCAAAGAAGTATGCCCGGCTGTGATATCCTGTGGAACGTGCCTTTCCAGGGCAGGCTCATCAACAGCAATGCCCGGGAAATCACGCTGACAGAATTGTCGGAAGACGATATCCTGACCCTGGCCTGCTTTCCGAACCTGGCCGCCGTCCACGCCGAGGGCTGCACGGACTATGAAAACCTGGCCCATCTGCGCCAGTCCCTTCCCAACGTGGAACTGACCTATTTCATCACCCTGGGCGGGCTGAACTACGCTCAGGACGCGGATCTCGTGGAGCTAACGGACTTTACCGGGGAGGATGTGGCAAGGCTTGCCTACCTGCCGAAGCTTTCCACCGTCATTGTCAGCGGCGGGACACCCGAGAGTCTTTCTCAGGCTCAGAGCTACTGCCGGCAGGCAGGCGTTGCCTTCCTGATCCGGCTGGGCAACAAGCTTGTGGAGACCTCCGCTACCAATCTGACGGTGGAGGATGTGACCGATGCCCAGCTCCACCTGCTGGGCTGTCTGCCTGATCTCAAGCGACTGCACCTGGTGAACCCTCAGGCAGAAACGGAGACGGTTTTCGCCTTGGACACCACCTATCCCAATGTGCGGACCACCTGGGAAATCCGCATCGGCGACGCCTCCTTCCAGAGCACGGACACGGAAATTGACCTGTCCCAGGTGGTGGTCACCGATCTTGCGGACGTGGAGCGGAAAATGGAATATCTGCCCAATGCCCAGACGGTGATTTTCGGCCTGTGCGGCATCGACAACCCCAGCTGGGGCAACAGCAAGGCCAAGAATCTGGCGGTCTGCGAAATTGAAAACGAGGCTCTTTCCGAATACCGGGATCGGGTGCGTGACAAGTATAAGGTGGTCTGGACGGTACGGCTGGGCCCCAGCATCGCCCTTCGGACGGACAAGGACAACTTCATGCCCAACCACTTCGGCGTGGGCCAGTTCTTTGACGACTACACCGTGAACCTCAAGTACTGCGAGGACATGGTCTGCCTGGACTTAGGCCACATGACCATGCACACCATCGATTTTGTCACCTACATGCCCAAGCTCAAGTACCTGATTCTCGCCTGGACGGAGGTGCAGTACATCGAGCCCATCCGCACCTGCAAGAATCTGATCTGGCTGGAGCTGGACAACAGCTGCATCCGGGACTATTCCCCTCTGGTTAACTGCACCGCTCTGGAGGACCTGAACATCGGCAAGACCTTCTGCGACATCACGCCTATCCTGCAAATGACGTGGTTAAAAAACCTGTACATGATCTTCGGCAACAGCGGCGATGCCTGGAAGGCCTCCCAGGCTCTGCCCAACACCCATGTGGTGGCCTCCGGCGATGCCACCGTAGGCGGCGGCTGGCGCAGACTGCCCAACTACTACGCCATGCGGGACGCCCTGCATATGTACTATATGAACTGACGGGAAATCCAGATTTTTACAAAAATGAAAGAATTTCTTAAGGTTCCCCCGGCTTGACGGTAGCCGGAATCTATACTATAATGTTTTTGAGAAAATTACGGAGGGATTGCCCATGAAAAAAATACTCTTTACCCTTACGGTCCTCCTGTTGGTGGTTGCCTTCGGCGTCAGTGCCTTTATGGTCGGCAATTATCTGCTGGAGGGCAAGCGCCAGGAAGACCAGATGAAGGATCTGGCCAATCAGATCAGCCAGGCGCAGAGCGAGGCAGCTGATGAGGTGCTGGTGACGGCTCCTGTCCGGGTCACCGAGCCCAAGGAAACCAAGGATCCCAACGCCATGCTCCCCGGCTACGACGTGCTCTATCAGCAGAATTCCGACGCGGTGGGCTGGATCAAGATCGAGGGCACCAAGCTCAACGAGGCGGTTTTCCAGACCCCCAATGACCCCAATTTCTACCTGTACGCGGATATCAACAAGCAGAAAAGCGACCACGGCAGCATTTACGCCTGGGGCACCGCGGATGTGAACAAGCCCAGCGACAACATCACCATGTTCGGCCACAACATGAAGGACGGCAGTAAGTTCGCCTGCCTGGGTGCTTACACCAGCAAGGCCGCCTGGGAGAAGAACAACCTGATCTTCTTCGACACGCTGACGGAGTACCACACCTATAAAATCTTCGCCGTGTTCAAGACCTCCGCCAACGAGGGCGAGGGCTTTAAGTATCACCAGTTCGTGGACGCGGCCAACGAAAAGGAATTCAACGACTTCGTTTCTACCTGCAAGAAGCTGTCTTTCTACGACACCGGCATTACCCCGGTGTACGGCGACAAGCTGATTTGCCTGTCCACCTGTGAGTACACCCTGGAAAACGGCCGACTGGTGGTCGCCGCCGTCCGGATTACCTGATGTTCCATACCGAGTCAAAAGGCCTGCCCATTCCGGGCAGGCTTTTTTGTTTGTCCGGCGTTCCGAAACTTGTAGGGGTCGATGCCCTCATCGACCCGTTTTCATCCATGGATGGCCTTTACTGGCGGGTCGATGAGGGCATCGACCCCTACGGCCTTCTGCGGAGATTCCTGAAATATTCTCTCTTGCCCTGGGGGGCAGAATGACGTATAATGAAAGAAAACGCTCGGAGGCGAGAAATATGCTGAGTTTATGCAACGATTGGGAGTTTACGCCGGAATGGTTCGACGGCTTTGCCCTGGGTGAGGGAAAGGGAGTTCCCGTGCGCCTGCCCCACACCGTGAAGGAGGTTCCCCTTCACTATGCCGATTCTCAGACCTATCAGGGCTTCTGCGGCTATCGGAAAGTCCTGACCCTGGGGCGAGAGCTGGCGGGAAAGCACATTTTCCTCCAGTTTGACGGGGCCGCCCACATCGCTTCCGTCTTTCTCAACGGTCGGGAGCTGGTGGAGCACCGATGCGGCTACACCGGTTTCCGGGTAGAGATCACCGAAGCCGCCGTCCTGGGTGAGGAGAACCTACTGGCCGTCCGGCTGGATACCACCGAAAACCCGGAGATTCCTCCCTTCGGCCACGTCATCGACTATCTGACCTACGGCGGCCTGTACCGGGAGGTCTGGCTGGATATCCGGGAGAAAAGCTACATCGAAGATCTGTTCATCACCACCCCCACCCTGACCACCCTGAAAATCCGTCCCAAGCTTCACCACGCCAAGGGCTGTCTGCTGCTGGTGGAGCTGCTGCGGGGCGAGCGGAGCCTGGTGCGCAAGGCCTTCACCTCCGACGGCGTCATCACCATCCAGTGCCCCGGCGTCCGGCCTTGGGATACAAAGCACCCGGTGCTCTATACCTGCCGGGTGTCCCTGCTGAAAATCGGCCAGGTCATGGACGTGCGGGAGCAGAAGGTTGGCTTCCGGGTGGTGGAATTCCAGGCCGACGGCTTTTACCTGAACGGCAGGCGCACCTTCCTGCGAGGGCTGAACCGACACCAGTGCTGGCCCTACATGGGCTACGCCGCTCCGGAGAGCCTCCAGCGGGAGGATGCCCGGATTCTGAAGCGGGAGCTGTCCTGCAACGCCGTGCGCACCTCCCACTATCCCCAGAGCCACTACTTCCTGGACGAGTGCGATCGGCTGGGTCTGCTGGTGTTCACGGAAATTCCCGGCTGGCAGCACATCGGCGGCAGCAACTGGAAGGCTCAGGCGGTGCAGAACACCCGGGAAATGATTCTCCAATACCGGAACCATCCCTCCATCGTTCTGTGGGGGGTGCGGATCAACGAAAGCCCGGACGACGACACCCTCTACCGGATGACCAACGCCGTGGCTCACGAGCTGGATCCCAGCCGTCCCACCTCCGGCGTCCGGAATCTGGAAAAGAGCAGTCTGCTGGAGGACGTGTACGCCTTCAACGACTTCTCCCACACCGGCGCCAACCCGGGTTGCAGACTGAAAAAGGCAGTCACCCCGGATGAGAGCAAAGCCCTGCTGATCTCCGAGCACGACGGTCACATGTTCCCCACCAAGTCCTTCGACTCCTGGCAGCGGCGGCAGGAGCAGGCCCAGCGGCACATGCGGGTGCTGAACGATGCCATGGCGGACGGGGAGCACGCCGGATGCTTCGGCTGGTGCATGTTCGACTACCCCACCCACCGGGACTTTGGCTCCGGGGATCGGGTGTGCTATCACGGCGTTATGGATGCCTTCCGGAATCCCAAGCTGGCAGCCTATGCCTATGCCAGCCAGGGCGAGGGCAGCCCGGTGCTGGCGGTAGGCTCCACCATGGACATCGGCGACTATCCCGGCGGGCAGATTGGGGACATTCTGGTGTTCACCAATGCAGATTATGTAAACCTCTATAAAAACGGCAGCTTTGTCACCCGGCTGGATCGCACCCGCTGGGAGGCTCTGCCCCACGGCCCCCTGGTGCTGGATGATACCATCGGTTCTTTGCTGGAAACCCAGGAGGGCTTCGACGCCAAAAAGGCCGAGCAGATTCGCGCCTGTCTGCTGGCGGCACGCAAGTACGGCCCCGGCAGCCTGCCCCCGACGGAAATGGCCCGGATGGGCTACGTCATGGTCAAGTACGGCCTGAAATATTCCGACGCGATGCGGCTCTACGAAAAGTACATCGGCAACTGGGGCGGCGAGGCCACCACCTGGCGGCTCATGGCCGTGGTGGAGGGCGAGGTGGTAGCCAGCTGCACCCTGAGCCCCAGCTGCCGCCTCCATCTGGACGTGACACCCAGCTCCGTGGTGCTGAGCGAAAGGGACACCTACGACATGGCTGCCGTCCGGATCCGGATTCTGGACGAAAACGGCAACAACGCCCCCTACGCTCAACTGCCTCTGCGCTTTACCCTGGAGGGGGCGGCGGAGCTGGTGGGTCCGGAGGTGGTCACCGCCGAGGGCGGCATGGCGGGCACCTATCTGCGCACAGTGGGCGCCGCCGGGCAGGCAAAGCTCACCATCTCCTGCGATCAGACAGAGCCTGTGACAATTTTGTTTCAAGTTAACAAAAGGTAAGGGGACAGATCGGCGGCATTTGTATCCAATTTACAGTTTCTTCTCAAAAAATTTTCCAAAAAATAACCGCTGCTTATTGACATTATAAGCAAATCGTGATATCCTTATTTCGGTACTTAAGTACCGAATACAAGCGTGCGGGGAGCTATTCCGACAGCGAGCCGCATAAGTCCTGTATGCACCTGGGCCACACTAACGGCAGGGTGCCGATTACACAATACAAGGAGAATGAGTATCATGGGATTCAAAACTGACATCGAAATCGCACAGGAAACCGTAATGGAGCCGATCACCGAAGTGGCTAAGACCGCCGGTGTAGACGAGAAGTATCTGGAGCAGTACGGCAAGTACAAGGCCAAGGTTGACTACCAGATCCTGAAGGACATGGCTGACAAGCCCAACGGCAAGCTGGTTCTCGTCACCGCCATCAACCCCACCCCCGCAGGCGAAGGCAAGACCACCACTACCGTGGGTCTGGCTGACGGTATGCGCAAGCTGGGCAAGAACGTCATGGTCGCTCTGCGTGAGCCCTCTCTGGGCCCCGTGTTCGGCGTCAAGGGCGGTGCTGCCGGCGGCGGCTACGCACAGGTCGTCCCCATGGAGGACATCAACCTGCACTTCACCGGCGACTTCCACGCCATCGGCGCTGCCAACAACCTGCTGGCTGCGATGCTCGATAACCATATCTATCAGGGCAATGCTCTGAACATCGACCCCCGTCAGATCGTATGGCGCCGCTGCGTCGATATGAACGACCGTCAGCTCCGCTTTGTCGTGGACGGCCTGGGCGGCAAGACCAACGGTATGCCCCGTGAGGACGGCTACGACATCACCGTGGCCTCCGAGGTCATGGCTGTTCTGTGCCTGGCTTCCGACATCAACGACCTGAAGGCTCGCCTGGCTCGTCTGGTGGTTGCCTACACCCGGGACGGCAAGCCCGTCACCGCCGGTGACCTGAACGCCCAGGGCGCTATGGCTGCCCTGCTGAAGGACGCTCTGAAGCCCAACCTGGTTCAGACCCTGGAGCACACCCCCGCTTTCGTACATGGCGGCCCCTTCGCTAACATTGCCCACGGCTGCAACTCCGTCACCGCTACCAAGATCGCTCTGAAGCTGGGCGATTACGCCATCACCGAGGCTGGCTTCGGCGCTGACCTGGGTGCTGAGAAGTTCCTGGACATCAAGTGCCGCATGGCCGGTTTGAAGCCCTCCTGCGTGGTTCTGGTTGCCACTGCCCGTGCTCTGAAGTACAACGGCGGCGTGCCCAAGGCCGAAACCGGCAAGGAGAACCTGGAGGCTCTGGAGAAGGGTCTGCCCAACCTGCTGCAGCACGTTGAGAACATCACCACCGTTTACAAGCTGCCCTGCGTGGTGGCCATCAACCGCTTCCCCACCGACACCGAGGCCGAGCTGAAGCTCATCGAGACCAAGTGCAAGGAGCTGGGCGTGAACGTTGCCCTGTCCGAGGTCTGGGGCAAGGGCGGCGAAGGCGGCATCGAGCTTGCCAAGGAAGTCATCCGTCTGTGCGAGCAGCCCAACGACTTCACCTTCTCCTACGAGCTGACCGGCTCCATCAAGGAGAAGATCGAGGCCATCGCCAAGAAGATTTACCACGCCGACGGTGTGAACTTCACCGCCAATGCCGAGAAGCAGATCAAGACCCTGACCGATCTGGGCTACGATCATATGCCCATCTGCATGGCCAAGACTCAGTATTCCTTCTCTGACGATCAGACCAAGCTGGGCGCGCCCCGGAACTTCACCATCACCGTCCGGAACGTGAAGGTTTCCGCCGGTGCCGGCTTCCTGGTTGCCCTGACCGGCGAGATCATGACCATGCCCGGTCTGCCCAAGGTTCCCGCCGCCGAGCGCATCGACGTGGACGAGAACGGCAAGATCACCGGCCTGTTCTGATGAGCGGCAATGCCGTAAGGCAATTCTAACTTTCCTTTGAAAACACAAAAAGCACAGGTTTCCACCTGTGCTTTTTGCGGATTTATCAACCATTCAAAATTTAGGAGAAATTAGCTATGGATATGACTATGGAATCCTGCCGGACCTTCGTGGAGGTGCTGGCATCCAACGCTCCCGCTCCCGGCGGCGGCGGCGCGGCGGCCCTGGTGGGTGCCATCGGCACTGCCCTGGGCAACATGGTTGGCTCTCTCACCGTTGGCAAGAAGAAGTACGCCGATGTGGAGGCGGAGATCATCGCCCTGAAAGCCAAGTGCGACGCTTTGCAAACCGAGCTTCTGAACCAGGTGGAAGCCGACGACAAGGGCTTCGTGCCCCTGGCCAAGGCCTACGGCATTCCCAAGGACGACCCCAACCGGGACAAGATTCTGGAGGAGGCCACCGTCACCGCCTGCGCCGTGCCCATGCACATCATGGAGCTGTGCTGTGAAGCGATCGATTACATCTCCGTTTTTGCCGCCAAGGGTTCCCGGCTGGCCGTGTCCGACGCGGGCTGCGGCGCAGTATGCTGCAAGGCCGCTTTGCAGGCCGCTTCCCTCAACGTGTTCATCAACACCAAGAGCCTGAAGAACCGGGAAGTCGCCGAGGAGATGAACGCCAAGGCAAACGGTATGCTCACCAAGTACTGCGCCCTGGCCGACGAAATCTTCAACACCGTCAAGGCCGGATTTGGTCAGTAATTCTCGCTTTTCCGCAGAAAATTCAGATACTTATTTAGGAGGAAATCACAATGGCAAAACTGCTGCTGGGCAAGGAAGTTACCGATGCCCTGAACGCCGATCTGCAAACGCGCACCGCCGCCCTGCGGGAAAAGGGCATCGTCCCCACCCTGGGCATCATCCGGGTAGGCGCGAACCCCAGTGACCTGAGCTACGAGAAGGGTGCCATGAAGCGGGCGGAGCTGGTAGGCGTGGAGGTCAAGAAGTTTGAGCTTCCCGAGGATGCCACCAAGGAGCAGGTTCTGGCGGTCATCGATGAGGTCAACGCCGATGCTTCCATTCACGGCGTGCTCATGTTCCGTCCCCTGCCCAAGCACCTGAAGGCCGATCAGAACGAGATCTGCAACCGTCTGGCTCCTCAGAAGGATGTGGACTGCATGACCCATATGTCCAACGCCGGTGTGTTCGAGGGTCTGAAGGATCTGGGCTTCGCCCCCTGCACCCCCGCCGCCTGCATGGAGATTCTGGACTTCTACGGCATTGACTGCAAGGGCAAGAACGCCGTGGTCATCGGCCGCTCTCTGGTGGTCGGCAAGCCCGCCGCCATGATGCTCATGGGCAAGAACGCCACCGTCACCGTCTGCCACACCAAGACCGTGAACACCGCGGAAATCTGCAAGGGTGCGGACATCATCGTCTCCGCCGCCGGTGTGCTGAACTCCCTGACCGCTGACTTCGTCCGTCCCGGACAGATTGTCATCGACGTGTCCATCAACTGGGATGCCAACAAGCCCAACGCCAAGGGCGGTCTGGGCGGTATCGCCGGTGACGCCAAGTTCGATGAGGTGGAGCCCATCGTGGATGCCATCACCCCCGTTCCCGGCGGTGTAGGCTCCGTGACCACCAGCGTTCTCATGAAGCACGTTGTAGAGGCCGCCGAGCGCGCCTGAACCATCGCATAAAGTAATTACAGGGAGCAGCCCAAAAGCTGCTCCCTGTTTCATTTGTTAATAAGTCCGAAAGATTCAATATCATTGCGAACCACAAAGCCCGCAGACGTGTACTAAGCGCAACTGGTGAAATCGGCTCTTGACGCAGAGTAGTGCAAAGTCGAGGGCTTCACAGCTTCCGGTTTCGATATTAGGAAAATGCTCCACCCCACATTTCATCCATTACTCGAAAGCCATTCGACACTCTTTCATAGCTGCATTTCGCCTTATCATTCAGGTAAGGCACAGTCCAAAATATAGCAATTTCCCGTACAGAATTATTTTCTTTCGCTAATGCGGCGGCAAGGTCATCAGAATA
>UQXG01000014.1 GCA_900544945.1 uncultured Eubacteriales bacterium
ACCAGGCAGCTTTTGTAGTATAATACAGCCAATCAGCACAGGAGGCAGAAAATATGCTATTCAGAAGAAAAATCGAGCGCAAATGCGCCTATTGCACACACGGCACGGCTCTGGAGGACGGAGGGATTCTGTGCACGAAAAAAGGGGTGCGTCTGCCGGAGAGCAAATGCTTTTCCTTCCGGTATGACCCCTGCAAGCGAATTCCGAAAAAGGCCAAAGCTCTGGATTTTTCCAAATACGATGAAGAAGATTATTCTTTGTAATTACTCTTAAAACTCGGCACTGATTTTATAAAATTCCTCCAGCGCACCAAATTATTTCTCCGCACTTTCGGCGAAGCGGCCGGGGGATTCGGAGGAAGCGCGGAAAAATATTTGACTATGAAAACGTAGACGGAGGTCAGCAATGCTGACCTCCGCATTTTAATTCAGATATTCCAGGAACTCGTCTTCAGTGAGAATGGGAATTCCCAGCTCTCTGGCCTTGCGCTCCTTGGAGCCGGCGTTCTCGCCTACCACCACGAAGCTGGTCTTCTTGGAAACGGAGCCGGAAACCTTGCCACCCAGCAGCTCAATTTTCTCCGTGGCCGCTTCCCGGGTAAATTTACTCAGCGCCCCGGTAAGCACGAAGGTCTTCCCCTCGAACCGGTTGTCCGTCACCACCCGACGGCTTTCAAAATTCACCCCCGCGGCCCGGAGCCGGGAGATCATATGCAAAGATTGGGGCTGCCGGAACCACTCGAAAATGCTTTGCGCCGTGATTCCGCCTACGTCCGGCACTGCCGTCAGTTCCTCCAGAGAAGCGTTCATCAGTGCATCCAGAGAGCCGAACCGGGAAGATAGCACCTTGCCGGTTTTGGCTCCCACCTGGCGGATGCCCAGGGCATAAATCAGCCGAGACACATCCTGCTCCTTGCTGGCCTCGATGGCATTCAGAAGCTTCTGGGCGGCGGTGGAACCGGCCTTCCATAGACTTCCGATGTCCTCCAGGGTCAGGTAATAAATGTCCGCCGGGGAGCGCAGCAGTCCTTTTTCGATGAGCGCATCCACAATGGCAGAACCCAGACCGTCAATGTCCATGGCGTCCCGGCTGGCAAAATGGGCAATATTCCGGCTGAGCTGGGCAGGACACTCGGCACCGGTGCACCGGAGGAAGGCTCCGTTTTCGTCCTGCTCTACCGGTGCGCCGCAGGCGGGGCACCGATCGGGCAGCCGATAGGGCACGGTGCCCTCAGGCCGCTTGGAAAGGTCAACCTCCAGAATCTCCGGGATGATCTCTCCGGCTTTGCGAATTTTGACCGTATCCCCTACCCGGATGTCCCGGGAGGAAATGAAATCCTGGTTGTGGAGCGTGGCGTTGGTGACGGTGGTGCCCGCCAGGCGTACCGGCGCCACCACGGCTTTCGGCGTCAGCACGCCGGTTCTTCCCACCTGAACCACGATGTCCCGCACCACCGTAGGCTTGATTTCCGGAGGATACTTATAGGCCGCCGCCCACCGAGGGAACTTGGCGGTGGAGCCCAGAGTCTCCCGATCGGCTAGGCTGTCCAGCTTGATGACCGCCCCGTCAATGTCGCAGGGCAGCTTCTCCCGCTCCTCATTGATGCGAAGCACCTCAGCATCAATTTTATCGATTTCCGACAGCTTTTTGTAGGGAATTACCTTAAAATGTAAACTTTTCAGGTATTCCAGGGTCTGGCAGTGGCTGGTAAAGCCCATACCCTCCGCCAGCTGGACGTTGAACACCAGAATATCCAGCTTCCGCTTGGCAGTGACCTTGGAGTCCTTCTGCCGCAGCGAACCGGCGGCGGCGTTTCTGGGATTGGCAAAGGTCTTCTCCCCGTTTTCCTCCAACGCCGCGTTCAGGGCATGGAAGGTCTTCTTGGGCATGTAGACCTCCCCCCGGACAATGAGCCGGGGCGGGGCGTTTTCCAGGGACATGGGGATGGAGCGGATGGTGCGCAGATTCTCCGTCACATCCTCTCCCACGGTGCCGTCCCCCCGGGTAGCCCCCCGGACGAACAGGCCGTTTTCATATTCCAGTGCCACGGACAGGCCGTCGATTTTCGGCTCCACCGAAAATTCCGGGTTTGCCACCGCCTCTTGGGTGTGCAGCAGAAAGTCATTCAGCTCTTCCATGCTGAACACATCCTGAAGGCTCATCAGAGGCACCGGGTGAGTCACCTGGGCAAAGGTATTCACCGCCTGACCGCCCACCCGCCGGGTTGGAGAATCCGGCCGGGCATACTCCGGATGGGCTTTTTCCAGCTCCTCCAGCTCCCGCAGGGCGGCGTCGTATTCAAAATCCAGCATGGTAGGGTTATCCAGGACATAGTATTCGTAGTTCGCCTGGGTCAGTATGCGGGTCAGCTCGTCAATTCTGTCTTTCGGATTCATAATTTCCTCCGGTCTGTAAAAAAGTGCTGGGCACGTTGCCCACGATAATGGTTTCGGCCACAACCACCTGACTGTCCACGGTAAAGCTGCTGGTCTGTCCCAGCACCAGCACGGCCACATCTACGCTGACATTCATATTCAGCCGGTGAAGGGTCTGGTTGATTCCCGCCTGGGAAAAGGAGCTGGAAAATGCCGCATCTGAATTGCGGATGGCCAGAATGTGCACCGGGATGGCAGGCCCCTTTCCGGACAGCAGCTCCGGCAGAAAAATGCTGCCTAAGGGAATGCCGATGTCCGAGGTGTCCAGAGCCAGAATTTCATCGTTAATGAGGTTTAAGATGTCGGTTTTCAGCCGGTTGACCTCGCTCATATTGGTTTTCAGAGCGGTGATCCGGCCGTCCAGATCCTTCTCAAAGAACACAATCCGGTCATACCGGATGATCCCCTGGGCAATCTGCTTGGCAATGGCATCGTTGGTCAGATCGGAGGTGGTGTTCTTCACCTGGGTCTGGGCCAAATCCCGGATAACCTCCCGGTAGCGGCTGCGCAGCATGAGAAAGGCCAGACAGAGGCCAGCCAGTATCAGAGCAAGCCAAATCGCCAGTTTTCGCAGCCAACGCACCATAAGCCCATCCCCCCGGAACAGGCTATGTATCTGCCGGTGGCGGTATTACAGCTTTTTCATGTGGGCGGAAGCGGCCTTTGCCATCAGCTTCCGGGTGCCGATGTCGTCAAAGGCAATTTCCAGAAGGGCATCTCCGCCCATTTTCATGACCGTCAGCACCATCCCCCGGCCAAAGGCGGCGTGAGAAATCATATCTCCGGCATTCAGCTCCAGAACCGGGGCGGAAGGAGCCGATATCATGGGACTTTGTACCTGATGAATGGGCTTGTGGACATGGGGCTGGTAGCTCTGGCCATGGCCCGTATGACCGGCGGCGTTTTCCGCCGGATACCGATAGCCTCCCTTTTTCACCATGCACGCCTCAGGAATTTCCTTCAGGAACCGGGAGGGCAGAGCCGCGTTGGTTCGACCGTAAAGCATCCGCTGCCGGGCGTAGGAAATAGTCAGATTCTGCTTGGCCCGAGTGATTGCCACATAGCACAGCCGCCGTTCCTCTTCCATTTCCTCCGCATCGCCGATGGCACGCATTCCGGGGAACAGTCCATCCTCGAAGCCTACCAAAAACACGTTTGGAAACTCCAATCCCTTTGCCGAGTGCATGGTCATCATCACCACCGCATCATCGCTGTCGTTGTACTGTTCCAAATCGGTATACAGGGCGATTTCTTCCAGGAACCCCGCCAAACTAGGATTCTCCGTATTTTCCAGATAAGACAAAATGCTGGATTTCAGTTCTCGGACGTTTTCAAGCCGGGTCTTATTCTCCTCGGTGTCCTTGGCGGTGAGCATATCCACATAGCCGGTGCGGATGAGCAGTTCGTCATAGAAATCCGTCAGGCTCATGCCGTCGTCCAGCATCTGGGCCATTTCCTCGATCATGGCGGAGAACTGTAGCAGCTTCATGGCAGGCTTTTCCAGGGCGGCGTAGGAGTAAGGATCGGAAATCACATCATACAGGGGCTTTCCGGCGGATTCTGCCAGACGCTCGGCCATTTCGATGGTTCTTGCGCCCAGACCCCGGGGCGGGTTGTTGATAATCCGCCGCAGCCGCAGATCGTCCGCCCGGTTGTTGATGACGCACAGATAGGACACCATGTCCTTGACCTCCGCCCGGTCGAAGAACCGGGTGCCGCCGACAATCCGGTAAGGGATGCCGTTGTGCTTGAAGGCATATTCCAGAGCGTTGGACTGGGCATTCGTCCTGTACAGAACGGCAAAATCCTTGAAGTGGCCCTGATTGGTGCCCGCAATGATCTTGGCGGCCACATAGCTGCTCTCTGCCGCGCCGTCGGCGGCTTCATAGACCGTAATGGGATTGCCCTGACCGTTGGCCGTCCAGAGCCGCTTGCCCTTCCGTCCTAAGTTGTGGGAGATCACCGCATTGGCCGCATCCAGAATGGACTGGGTGGAGCGGTAATTCTGTTCTAGCCGGATGGTGCGGCAGCCCCGGTACTGTTTCTCGAAATTCAGAATGTTCTCGATGGTAGCCCCCCGGAACCGATAAATGCTCTGGTCGTCGTCACCCACCACGCAGACATTTTCGTAGCCACCGGCAAGAAGCGATGTCAGTAAGTACTGCAAATGGTTGGTGTCCTGGTACTCGTCCACCAGCACATAGCGGAACTTGCGCTGATAGTACTGCTTCACGTCCTCGTGCTCCATCAGAAGCTTCACCGTGACATAAATAATGTCATCAAAGTCCAGAGCGTTGTTGTCCTTCAGCCGCTCCTGATACTTCTGGTAGCATCTGGCAATATGCAGAGCACGCAGATCTCCGCTTGCCTCCGCTTTCGAAAGCATTTCCTCGGAGGACACCAGCTTGTCCTTCTCCCGGCTGATGGCTCCCAGCACATACTTGGCCGGGAAAGTCTTATCGTCCAGACCCATGTCCCGAATGATGTCCTTCATGATCCGCTCGGAGTCGGCGGTGTCGTAAATGGTAAAGCTGCGGGTATAGCCCATCCGCTCAATGTCCCGGCGGAGAATCCGGCAGCAGGCCGAATGGAAGGTCATGGCCCAGATGTCCTGGGCAGCCTCTTCCAAAAGGTTTGTCAGCCGCTCCCGAATCTCATTTGCCGCCTTGTTGGTGAAGGTAATGGCAAGAATCGTCCAGGGTAAAGCCGGCTCCACGGCGCACAGGCTGTCCGCCCGGCGGCGTTCCGGTTCCTCCCCTTCCTCCCCTAGGCCTTCCAGGAAAGCAACGTCTTCTTCCGTCAGACTCTCAGGAATCTCGTTGGTATCGCTGCCCCGGCCGAAACGCATGAGGTTTGCAATCCGGTTGATAAGCACCGTGGTTTTTCCGCTTCCCGCACCGGCAAGCAATAGCAGCGGGCCTTCCGTAGTCAGCACCGCTCTGCGCTGCTCCTCATTCAGCTGGCGGAACTGATTTTCAATATATTTGTGCCGTGCCGCCAGAAATCTTGTGTCCAGTTGTTCTCTCATAAACACACCATTCCATGTAATAGAGTGGTGTTATTTTACCTCATTTTTCGCAAAAGGTAAAGCCCCTTTTGTGTCAGAGCTTCCCTAAGCCAAAAATTGCCGCAGCTGCTGCATGGCCTTCTTCTCAATCCGGGATACCTGCACCTGGCTGATATCCAGAATAGCGGCAACACGCTGCTGGGTCAGGCAGTGAAAATATCGCAGCTGCACCACCATCCGCTCCCGCTGGGGCAGTTGGGAGATGGCCTGACGCAGGGCGATTTTCTCCAACATCTGCTCTTCGGATTCCGTATCCGTCAGCACGTCCTCCAGGGAAAAGCCCTCATCCCCGGATTCCCGTTGAATGGATTCCGTGGCGGCGGTGGCGGTTTCCGCCATGGCGATGTCCTCAGGGGTAATTCCCAGAAGCGCCCCGATTTCCGTCACCGTCGGCTCCCGACCCAGCTGCGTAGAAAGCTTGGCTCGGGCAGCCCGGACGGCGCAGGCTCGCTCCTTCAGACTTCGGGAGACCTTCACCGCCCCGTCATCCCGTAAGAATCGTCGGATTTCCCCCGCGATTTTCGGCACGGCATAGGTGGAAAACTGGGTGCCGAAGGCCGGGTCAAAGCCCTCCAAAGCCTTGAGAAAGCCGATGCAGCCCAGCTGGTACAGATCTTCCGCCTCCACGCCCCGACCCAGGAACCGCCGGGTCACAGCCCAGATGAGACCGGAATTTTCCGTCACCAGCTGCTCTGAGGCCTGCCGATCTCCGGCCTGGGCCCGGCGGATCAGTGCTTCACAGACGCTCATAGCCGCCGCTGCAGCTTCCTGCGCATATGTACCGTGGTTCCCTTTCCGGGCTTGGAGGTGATTTCCAGCCGGGTCATGAAGCTTTCCATGATGGTAAAGCCCATGCCGCTGCGCTCGGCACCGCCGGTAGTGAAGGCCGGCCGCCGTGCCTGCTCGATATCCGCGATACCCACGCCCCGATCCTTCACCACAATGTCCAGCACATTGTCCTTGAGAATCCGGCAGCGCAGGCTGACGGTGCCGATTTCATTGGGATAGGCGTGGACGATGCAGTTGGTCACCGCCTCGGAAACCGCCGTGCGGATGTCTCCCAACTCGTCCATAGTCGGATCCATCTGGGCGGCGAAGCAGGCCACCGCGCTTCTTGCAAAGGCCTCGTTGCAGGATTTGCTGGGAAACTCCAACACCATATAGTTTTCAAATTTCATGACACTGCCTCCCTGATTTCCACCAGCTTGTCGATGCCGGATGCCCGGAATACCCGCATGGGCTGGGGCGTGATGCCCGTCAGCAGGAGCTTTCCCTCAATCTGGGTCATACTGCGAAGGGCGTTGATGACCACCGCGATTCCCGAGGAATCCACGAAGGTCACCTCCCGGAAATCCAGAATACACAAATCCGGCATATACGCCTCGATTTTCGCCGCGATTGCCTGAATATATGCTTTGGCGCAGTGGTGATCGATTTCTCCGGTCAGTGCCACCGTCAGCCGCCCTTCCTCCAGAAAACTGGTAAAGTGCATGGTAAAATCCTCCTTTGTTATTTATCTCCTTTAGTATAAAATCCCCCTTTCGCTTTTTCAGTCGAAAGGGGGAACCTATGCAAAAAACCGGGGCGCGTACATTTGGTACACGCCCCGATACAGTTTGTCAAAAAGCACTTGTTATGTTTGAAAGCTTCCGGCAGAACCACTCATAGCAACTCAAAAGATTTTGACCTGCTTCCGGCGATGCGGCCGGGGGGTTCTTAGGGGGGCGGCTTTTCGGCAGCGCCCTTTCGTAACCGATGATGAAATCGTCTGCGGCTCTCAGCGGATCTTTTGCCCCGACTGTGCAGTTTGAAAAGCTTGAAATACATACAGTATTCCGGCGCTTTTCAAACTTTCATTCGTGACAAAATCTCTCGCCGTTAGCTCTTGCCGATTTCATCATCGGTTACTTAAGCCCGCTTACTTCTCAATGTTCTTGCCGAGACAAGAACATTGCCTCCGGAGGAACCAAAATCGAAGCATTCCTAAAAGACAGGAGCATACGCATAGGTTTTCATCTCGGGACGATGAGGGCATCGTCCCCTACAAGGGCTGAATTGGTTCTCGGCAGGGTTTATTAATTTGCCAGCTTGCCCATCGCCTGCTCGCTCTGCTCCAGCTGGGCAATCAGGTCACGGGTCTTCTGGGCCTTCTGCCGCTCGGCATCCACCACGGCCTCAGGGGCCCGGGAGACGAACTTCTCATTTGCCAGCTTAGCCTCGGTGCTTGCCAGGAACTTTCTGGCATCCGCCAGCTCCTTGCCAATCCGCGCCAGCTCCTTGGCAACGTCCACCAGCTGACCCATGGGAATATAGAGCTTGGCATCGGCGGTGGTGATGGTCACCATGCCGTCCAGGTTCTCAGGCTCGGCATCCAGCAGGGTCACAGTGTCGGCGTAGGCCAGACGCTGGATGAAGCCCTCGCCCTCCTGATAAACCTGGGGCTTGCCGGTGAGGATGAACAGCGCCGCCTTCTTGCTGGGCGGAACGTTCATCTCCGTCCGGCGGGCACGAATGGCACGGATGGCCTCCATAACGGACTCCATGTGGCTCTGCTCCGCACTGAAATTCAGGTCTTCCCGGTACTCAGGCCACTTGGCCACGATCAGTGCCGGGCCCTCGTGGGGCAGGCTCTGCCAGATTTCCTCGGTGATGAAGGGCATGAAGGGATGCAGCAGCCGCAGCACCTGGTCAAGAACATACACCAGCACCTGCATAGCAGTCTGCTTCCGCTCGGCATCCTCGGAGTACAGGCGAGCCTTGGTCAGCTCGATATACCAGTCGCAGTAGGTATCCCAGATAAAGTCGTAGACCTTCTGAACGGCCACGCCCAGCTCGTACTTTTCCAGGTTCTCGGTGACTTCGGCAATCAGGGTGTTCAGCTTGGAGAGCACCCACTTGTCGGCGATTTCCAGCTTGTCAGCGGCGGGCAGCTCGTTCACCGCATCCTCGCCCAGATTCATCAGCACATACCGGGAGGCGTTCCACAGCTTATTGGCAAAATTGCGCATGGCCTCGCACCGCTCGGTATAGAAGCGCATGTCGTTGCCGGGAGAGTTGCTGGTGACCATGTTCATCCGCAGGGCGTCGCAGCCGTACTTGTCGATCATCTCCAGGGGGTCAATGCCGTTGCCCAGGGACTTAGACATTTTTCTTCCCAGGTTGTCCCGAACCAGGCCGTGAATCAGAACGGTGTGGAAGGGGGTCTTTCCGGTGTGCTCGCAGCCGGAGAAGATCATTCTGGCTACCCAGAAGAAGATGATGTCATAGCCTGTGACCAGCACGTCCGTGGGATAGAAGTAGTTGTAGTCCTTGGTTTTTTCCGGCCAGCCCAGAGTCTCGAAGGGCCACAAGGCGGAGGAGAACCAGGTGTCCAGCACATCCTCTTCCCGGGTGATATGGGTGCTGCCGCACTTTTCGCACTTGCAGGCATCCTGCCGGGACACGGTGATGTGGCCGCAGTCGGCGCAGGTCCAGGCGGGAATCTGATGACCCCACCAGAGCTGCCGGGAAATACACCAGTCCCGGACGTTTTCCATCCAGTTCATATAGGTCTTGCTGAACCGATCGGGGACGAACTTGGTCTCCCCGTCCTTGACAACCCGGATGGCTTCTTCCGCCAGAGGCTTCATCTTCACAAACCACTGGGCGGAGATGATGGGCTCCACGTCCTGATGGCAGCGGTAGCAGGTGCCCACGTTGTGGGAGTAGTCCTCCACCTTCACCAGATACCCCTGGGCATCCAGGTCGGCCACAATCTGCTTCCGAGCCTCATAGCGATCCAGACCCTGGTATTTGCCGCCGAACTCGTTGACAACGCCCTTGTCGTCCAGCACCCGGATGACCTCCAGGTTGTGCCGCAGGCCAACCTCAAAGTCGTTGGGGTCGTGGGCGGGGGTCATCTTCACGCAGCCGGTACCGAATTCCATCTCGGCATAGTCGTCGGCCACCACGGGGATTTCCTTATTCACCAGGGGCAGAATGACCTTCTTGCCCACAATGTCCTTGTACCGCTCGTCATTGGGGTTCACGCAGACACCGGAGTCGCCCAGCATAGTCTCGGGACGGGTGGTGGCTACGATCACCTCACCGGTGCCGTCTGCCAGCGGATAGCGGATATGCCACAGATGACCGGGCTTGTCCACATATTCGACTTCCGCGTCAGAAAGGGCGGTGACGCAGTGGGGGCACCAGTTGATGATCCGGCTGCCCTTGTAAATAAGCCCCTTCTCGTACAGGGACACAAAGACCTCCCGGACGGCCTTGGAGCAGCCCTCGTCCATAGTAAATCTTGCCCGATCCCAGTCGCAGGAGGCGCCCAGCTTCTTCTGCTGCTCCACGATCCGATTGCCGAACTTATTCTTCCAGTCCCAGACCCGCTCCAGGAACTTCTCCCGACCCAGGTCGTACCGGGTCAGCCCCTCCTTGCGCAGCTCTTCCTCCACCTTGATCTGGGTAGCGATGCCTGCGTGGTCAACGCCGGGCACCCACAGGGCGTTGTAGCCCTGCATCCGCTTGAACCGGATCAGGGTATCCTGCAAGGTTGCGTCCATGGCGTGACCCATGTGCAGCTGGCCGGTGACGTTTGGGGGCGGCATGACGATGGTGAAGGGCTTCTTGCTCTCGTCGGCCTCGGCATGGAAGTAGCCCCCATCCTGCCACATCCGATAGATTCGCTCTTCGGTCTGCTGCGGCTCGTAGATCTTCGGTAACTCTCTCATTTTGTTTTCGCTCCTTTGTAAAATAGAAACGCCCTGAGTCAATCGACTCAGGGCGAAAAGCTTTCCGCGGTACCACCTGAATTCCCTTCCGGGCACTCAAAAGCTGTAACGGGCTTTCCCGTATTTTCCTACTCTTTTTCAGAAAATCCACTCCGGGGCGACCATCCGCTTGCAGCTTCATGCCCTCCCACCGACCGGGCACTCTCTGAAAAAGCCTTGGGAAGCGGAACCTCCCCTTCTTCACGTTTGGCTTTTAGGGTAACACATTTTTCGGTCAATGTCAATAAAATGTTGGAATTCTCTTGACGAATGAGAGCGCAGTTCTTATAATGGCAGGGATTCCTTTGAAATGAGCGTGAACAATATGAAGCTTTCCCTGATCGTTCCCTGCTACAACGAGGCGGAAAACGTGGCCGCCTTCCAGCAGGCGGTGATAACGGCCTTTGACGGCTGCGGCTATGACTACGAAATTGTGTATGTTGACGACGGCAGCCGGGACGCCACCCTGCACAACCTGAAAAAGCTCCACGCTTCTGGCCAGTGCCCGGTGCAGGTCATCTCCTTCTCCCGGAATTTCGGCAAGGAGGCGGGCATTTACGCCGGATTGGAGCACGCCAGAGGGGACTACATTTCCCTCATCGATGCGGATTTGCAGCAGCGGCCGGAGCTGGTGCGTCAGATGGTGCAAATTCTGGAGGCGGAGCCTCAGGTGGACGTGGTGGCGGCCTACCAGGATCGCCGGGGGGAGGGCAAGGTACTCTCCTTCTTCAAAAAGAGCTTCTATAGTCTCATTAACCGGCTCTCCAAGGTTCGGCTTCAGCCGGATGCCAGCGATTTCCGCACCTTTCGCCGGAGCGTCCGGGATAGCCTTTTGGCCCTGCCGGAATACCACCGGTTCTCCAAGGGGCTGTTTGCCTGGGTGGGCTATGAGACCCGTTTTATCCCCTACACCGCCTGTGAGCGCGCCTCCGGCACCACCAAGTGGAGTTTCTGGAAGCTGGTGAATTACGCCATCGAAGGTATCATCGGCTTCTCCACCGCCCCACTGCGTCTTGCTACCCTGTGCGGCTCGGTCACGGGCATTGCGGCGATTGTGTATCTTGTCTGCGTAGTCTTAGAAAAGCTGACCAAGGGCATTGCCGTGCCGGGCTACGCCACCATCATTGTGCTGCTGCTTCTGTTTTCCAGCATCCAGCTGTTCTGCATCGGCATCATCGGCGAATATGTGGGCCGGATATTTGAGCAAGGCAAAGACCGCCCTATTTATATTGCCAAAGAAATCTTGGATTATCCCCACGAATAAACCCTGCCCCGCAGGCACCTCCGACATAACTGCCAATAGCAAGCCGAAACGTTTTGATGCAGTTCTGGCGAAGCGGCCGGGGGATTCTTAAGGGGGCGGCTTTTCGGCAGCGCCCCTTAAGCCGGCTTCTTATCAATTTTCTTGCCGGGACAAGAAAATTGCCTCCGGAGGAACCAGCGCCGAAAGCCTCCAGGAGACAAATGACAATACGGACATGATATTTCGAGACTTTAGCCCCGCAGGCAAATGCCTGCGGGGCTCCTTTTACTGCACTTCCACCACTCGGATATCCCCCAGAGCGTAATCCGACTGGCTCATGACGATATCCGCAATGACAGCCACATCCGCCTGCTGAAGGCCTCCCTCCGGAGAGGATACGGCCACGGAGATTCCGTCGCCGGACATGTACGCCACGCAGTCGGCGTAGCCCTTGGCAATAACCAGGCTTTCGATCTGTGCCTCGCTCAGAGCGGTCTGAACAATGTCGTCCAGACTGGCCGCCGATTCCAGCTCCTTGCTGCCGGTGGTGGTGTCCGCGTAGGCCATGGCCTCCTGCAATAGATTCACCGCGTTGTCTCTTGCCTGCTGACGGGACAGCCGCACCGCCGCAAAATAATCGGAAGCGGTTGTAGCCACGTCTTCCCCGGCGGCGATGGCCGCCATGTCCCCCTCCAAAGCCAGACTGTCGTCACTCATGACCTTTTCCGCATCCAGGGAATCTTCCAGACTGACTGCCGTGCTGTCCTCGGTGTAGAGCCAGTTCACGTAGATTCCGGCGCACACAGTGACCAGGATTGCTGCCGCTACCAGATTCTTCTTCCAAACCTTCATAAAAATGCCTCCAGTCATTTCATTTTCAATACACTGATACAATCGGCGGTGAGCCCCGTGGCGCTTTTCACCGCCTGGACAACGGCCAGACGAACCGCCGGGCTGTCCGCTCCCTGGCAAATCACCACCGCTCCCTGATAAGTAGGGCTGTTGATTTTCCGAACCAGGCCGGTTTTCTCCCGGGTGCCATCGGAAATCAGCACCGCCTCCCGGCGGGTGTCCTCCCGGTTGTCCCCGGTAGCCCGGTCCTCATTCATCTGATAGACGGTTTCCGCTCCGTTTTTTTCCGTCAGCAGCACCCGTACCTCCCCCGCCCCAGCGATCTGGCTGAGAATTGCCTCCAAAGATTCCTGCAGCGTCACCTCCGGCTGCGTGGGCAGGGCCGCCAGGTTTTCGGTGGGTGTCCTGCCGGTGGGCAGCAGCATGAGGCCGATTCCCGCCAGCAGCACCAGCAGCGCAATTTTATACTTCTTCAGAGCTGAGATAAGCTCCTGCCTATGGGACGTTATCCATTCCATTGCTGTCGTACCTCCGGGATTCCCAGTGCTTCGGTCATCACCTGCCGTAATTTACGCTTTGCCGCCGGAGACAGTGCCCCTGTGACCGTGACGGCCCGTGGCAGCCCATCGCCTCCAAGGGTGATGTCCGCAGTGACAGAAGCCCCGGCCTGAGCGGCTTTCTCTACGATATATGCTTCCAGTCGGGCCTTTATGATGGCTTCTTTTTGGGCCTGCGCCTCCCGGCTCCCCTGCGCAACGATCTCCGCTCCCAGGGCATTCAAATCTTCCGTCCACCGAAGGGGCTCCTCGAAGGAAAGGCCGCAAAGAGGCTGCACCAGAACGACGGTCAGAAACACCCCGCACAGCAGCCGGATCACCGGTGCACAGACGCTGCCCTTTGCCGTTCGGTTCACAATGCCGCACACCAGGGCCGCCCAGAGCAGACGCAGCAGATATTCCCGCAGTCCTTCCATCAGCCAACCCCCTTGAGAAAGCACACCGTACTGACAAAAAGCAGCAGGCAGGCCGCTCCCGTCATGGCCAGCATCAGGCCCATGGCCCCGGAGAAGGTGTCCACCAGCTTCCCCAGCTCCCCATCGGACAGGGCCGCGCACAGGCTGCCGGTCACCTTCAGCGACAGGTAATGGGCGGCGATTTTCAGAAAGGGCTCCAGGAAAATAGCCCCCGCCGCCAGAATCCCGTAAATTCCCGCGGCGTTTTTCATGGTGCCCATGCCCACCAGCACAGATTCCGAGGCATCGGACAGAACACTTCCCACCACCGGAACCACCGTGGACATAGTGATCTTGGCGGCCTTCAGTGCCGCCGCGTCGGTGGTTCCGCTGACCACGCCGGTGATGCCCATGTAAGAGGTAAAAACAATGAGCACGGTTTTCAGAGTCCAGGTCACAAGGCTCTTCACCAGTTCCTGGAGCTTCCCCAGAGTTTGCTCACCCAGGGCGCAGGCACCAATGCCAAGCACCAGAAAGCCGTAGACCATGGGAATCAGAAGGTTCGCGATGACCCCGCCCAGGGCACTGTCAAAGGCCGCCGTACCCACATAGAGAGCCGTAGAGGCGGTCACGCCCCCTTGAGCGGCCAGCGCTGCGGTCATCACAGGAAGCAGCAGCTTTCCGTAGCCGCTGATTTCCACTATGGTTTCCCTGCCCAGGGAAATCATGCTGTTGGCGGTAGTGCCCAGCAGCGCAGAGACCACCAGCACCCCCGCCAGATTCACAAGCCCCTTTTCCGTCCCGGGAAAGCACCGCAGAAGCCCGGTCAGAATGGCCGCTCCCAGCACCCCGGCGCAGACCCGGGCGCACTGGGCAAGATCCGGCCGGAGTTGAGTCAGGGCCTTGCGGGCAAGCTCCAGCAGACCCTTTCCGAAATCTGCCGTATCCTCCGGCATCAGGGCTCGTCCGGAGTCCGGCACGGTGGGGGCGGAAAACTCCGCCGCCGAAACCGGCAGACATACAAGGGCCAAAAGAAGCACAAGCGCAAGCATTCTGGTCACAGATCTCTTACCATCTCCTTGAGAATTCTCATAAGTTCCCGAAACAACGGCAGCGACAGGGTCAGCACCGCCGCACTGCCCAGCATTTGGAGCATTTTCCCCAGGGCCGCTTTTCCGGCATCGCCGCAGATGGCCGCGGCGATTTCCGCAACCAGGGCGATGCCTACGGCCTTTATAAGACTTGTCAGCAGTCCCGCCGGAAAGCCGACGGCTGCCTGAAGCTCCCAGAAAAAGTCCATTGCCGGCTCCAGACAGCTCACCGCTCCCAGGCCTGCCAGACAGCACACCAGCATACTCAGAACCAGGCCGATGTCCCGTTCCTGCTTGTCCACGGTCATACCCAGCACCAGGCTCAGCAGCACCGCTCCGGTGATTTTCCAAAAAGCTTCCATCAGAATTCAAACAAATCCTTCACAAGGTCAAATAATTCCGCAATTTTCTGGGCCAGGATCATCAGCACCACCACTAGCCCCGCCAGGCTCGTCATGGTGGCCTGCTCTTCCCGGCCGGAACGGGAGAGCACCTGGTTGAGAATGGATACGATGATCCCCACGGCGGCAATTTTGAAAATCAGATCAATGTCCATCGTTTACAGAAAGAGAATGACAAGCGCCGCCCCGGCGCACAAGCCCAGAGTCTGATAGCTGCGAAGCCGGACATCCCGATTCTTTTCCAGCCGGGAAAGCTCTCTGCGGCAGGTATCCCGGGCGGCTTCCAGGCCCTGAATCTGACCCTCTAAATCAAACCGGCCCAGCGTTTGTCCCAGCTGGGCAAGGGGCCGCCGGAGACAGGACGGCAGGTCGTGGCACTGCTCCATGGCTGCGTACATGCAGCCGCTGGCATCCGGCTGGGCCTGCCAGCTCAGCTCCCGGGTCAGATTCAGAAACACGTCCCGCAAAATACCGCCTGCGTCACTTGCTGCCTGTTTCGTCAGCTCCGGCAGCGCAATCAGGTGATACCCCAATTCCGCTTCCATATTCTCCAGAACATTCATCAGTTGCCGCAAAAGCCGCTCCCGGCGGCGATATCCCCCGGCAATTCCCGCGCCGAAGCCGCCGCAGCTGACCAGGACAAACACCGCGCCCATCCATTTTGTGCTCATATTGTCACCCTTTCCCTTCGGTAAGACTGATCCCGGCTCAGAACCAGAATCTGCCGGAACACCCCCGCTTCCAGAAGCCGCCGGTACATAGGACGCTGCCGCAGATTGGAAAGCCCTGCTCCGTGGACAGTGGCCAGCAGCCTCACGCCGCAGCTTGCGACCTGGAGCACGGCCAGGCTGTCCGCCTCCGAGGTGATCTCGTCCACTGCAATATACGCCGGGCCCATGGTTTTCAGAACCATCTCCACACCCTGGGGCTTAGGCACGCCGGTGAGAATGTCCATGTGCTGCCCGGTTTCAAAGCCCTCGGGAAACAGCTCTCCCCGCTCGTCCACCACACTGACTGTTTCCTGTCTGCTGAACTGCCGGGCTAAATCCCGCAGCAGGGTGGTTTTCCCCCAGCCCGGTGCTCCGATGATCAAAGTTGAGGTCCCCTCCAGGCCTTTGCCCACCCCGGGAAAATCCCGGGCAACACGGACGCACAAAGAGCGGATACTGCGAAAGCCCTCGGTTTGACCCTGACGGAAAATACCTTCCCCGCAGACCCCGATCCGGTGTCCCCCCGGGGCCGTCAGATAGCCCTGAGCCAGCGTGGCGGCACACCAGGGAGAATACTTGCTTGCCAGATTGAGCGTATATTTCAGATCCTCCTGGGATACCGCCCCGACCAGCTCCCTTCGGGTGCTTCCCAGATTGATTTCCGGTGCTGCGTCCAGCCGCAGGCGGATTTCCCGGGCGGCCTGCCGATCCCGGGTATCCAGCTGCCGGGCGACTGTCGGCGGCAGAATGGACAGCAGTTTTTCCCACGCGCATCTCATTTGCATCACTCCTGAGACAGCCTATGCGGCCTGTCCGCCGGATAGCACTAACCAGCCTTTCCGAAAGAAATATCGCGGGTGTGGCCCCTTCCAGGGATTCCCTCCGGTCACAATCCCCTGGTACTTCCGAGAACCATCAATATCCCCCATAGCTCCCGCTCTGGTGAAGTGGCGGCGTAACCAACTGAATAGGAAAAAATGCCCTCATCCGTCTCGTGCTTGCGGGGGACGCACGAGCCACCTTCCCCGTGGGGGAAGGCTTAGGGGAACAGCAAAAAACCGCCTCACCTTTCGGTGAGACGGTTTTTATCATTTTTTATTTTTCTTGTAGATGATGTTCAAGCCCTTCAGGAGCAGATTCTTTTCCAGAATGATCTCCCGCTTGCACAGGGGCGTAATGAACTGTGCAAGGCCTCCGGTGGCGATCAGGGTGCACCGGTGTCCCAGCTCCTCCTCCATCCGCTCCACAAGCCCGTCGATCATGGCGGCGGTACCGTACATCATGCCGCTGCGCATACAGTCCACGGTGTTCTTGCCGATGACCTGCTTTGGCTTATCCAGACTGATGCCGGGAAGCTGTGCCGCCCGGCTGGTCAGGGCATCCAGGGACACCCGGACGCCGGGGAAAATCACGCCGCCCATGTAAACATTCTCCGGCTCCACCACTTCAATGGTGGTTGCCGTGCCCAGATCCATCAGAATCAAGGGTGCCTGATACTCCGCAAGAGCCGCTACGGCAACGACGATTCGGTCGCTGCCCACCTGACTGGGCACATCCACATGGATGTTCAGCCCGGTCTTCAGACCGGGGCCTACCACCATAGGCTGCTTACCGATGACCTTCATCACACCGGTACGAACGGAGTTGAACACCGGGGGCACCACGGACGAAATAATGCAGTCGTCGATGTCGGAGATCCGCGCGCCGTAGGCTTCCAGCATACTTTTGATTTCCACACCGTACTGGTCGGAGGTTCTGGTGTGATCCGTGGCGATTCGGGCCTTAAAGAGAATTTTATCGTTTTCAAAGCAGCCAATCACCAGATTGGTATTGCCGATATCAATTGCCAGAAGCATAGGCGCACTCCTTTATCGTTTTTTCATCCGCTCCGTCAGCCGGAGCAGTGCCTTACCGATGACGGTCACCAGTACCGCGGCGATGATGGCCTCCGGAATGCCGGAGGCGGTGACGGTACCCATGACCAGGCCAAACACCGCGGTGATGGCCACATTCTTCGCCTGGGCATACTGCTGGGCAAGCAGCAGGTAGATGCTGCCCATGACGAGAATGGTATGACAGATGGTGGACACCGCTGCGGTAACGGGCAAGGCCAGATAGTCCTGTTTCAGTGTCTTCTTGGTCAGCCGCCAGAGCCAGCCCGCGATAACGCCAAGGGCAATCCGGCAGCCCAAGGCAATCCAAAGGCTTTTCAGCACACCGGGCAAGCCTTCCGTGGTCATGAACGGGGAGAAGGCGAAGGCCAGAAGTCCGGGGGCGGTGGTATTGGCCCAGATCGAGCACAGGCCGAACACGGCGCCCAGCACCGCGCCTGCCGCCGGCCCCAGCAGCACCGCACCCAGAATCACCGGGATGTGCATGGTGGTGGCCTTGATGACAGGCAGCGGAATAAAGCCGATTCCCGTCATGCCCATGACCAGCAGTACGCCGCAGAACATGGCAAGAGTCGCCATGTAGCGGGTGTCCATCTTTCGTTTTTGCATATTCAATTCCTCCTGCTGCCGTTCCCTGAATGTTAAGCGGGATACAGCGCAAATTTATGAGCCAAAAGCTCAGTGCCGTATTATACCAGAACTTTGAATAAATTACAAGTACAAATCAACTCTTTACATAGGCTTTCCGAACCGTTATAATGAAGAAAACAATTTTGGAGGTTTTGACATGCTGAAAGGAAAAACCGTTCTGCTGGGTGTCACCGGCGGAATTGCCGCCTACAAGGCGGCCGCTTTGGCTTCCTTGCTTATCAAGCAGCACGCAGCGGTGGAGGTGGTCATGACCAAAAATGCCACTCAGTTTGTAACGCCCCTGACCTTTGAGCAGCTCACCGGCCGCCGCACCATGGTCGATACCTTCGACCGGAACTTTTCCCATCAGGTGGAGCACATCTCCCTGGCGCAGCGGACGGATCTTGTCATCATTGCCCCGGCCACGGCCAACGTCTGCGCGAAGCTTGCCCACGGACTGGCCGACGATATGCTCACCACCACGGTGCTGGCCTGTCGGTGTCCCAAGCTCATTGCCCCGGCCATGAACACCAATATGTACGAAAACCCCGTGACCCAGGACAATCTGGCCCTGCTGGAAAAGTACGACTGGGAGGTCATTTCCCCTGCCAGCGGCCGGCTGGCCTGCGGGGCGGTTGGCCCGGGCAAGCTGCCGGAGCCGGTGGATTTGCTCCAGTATATTCTGCGCCATCTGGCACTTCCCCACGACCTTTCCGGCAAGCGGGTGCTCGTCAGTGCCGGCCCCACCCAGGAGGCCATTGACCCGGTGCGGTATCTGACGAATCACTCCACCGGAAAAATGGGCTACGCCCTTGCCAGAATGGCCATGCTCCGGGGAGCGGATGTCACCCTGGTCTCCGGCCCCACGGCCATCGAACCGCCTCCCTTCCTGCGCACCATTCTCGTGGTGTCCGCTCAGGATATGTATGACGCCATCTCGGAAAACGCTCCCCAGGCGGATTTCATCTTCATGGCAGCCGCCGTGGCGGATTATACCCCCACGGAATGTGCAGACAATAAAATCAAGAAGAAAGACGGCGACATGGCCATCCCTCTGAAGCGCACCCAGGATATCCTGGGCTTTCTGGGGGAGCACCGGGCTCCCGGTCAGATTCTCTGCGGCTTTTCCATGGAGACTCAGAATATGCTGGAAAACAGCCGGGCAAAGCTTTCCAAGAAGCATGTGGACATGATCTGCGCCAACAATCTGAAGGTTCCCGGTGCGGGCTTCGGCGTGGATACCAACATTCTCACCCTCATCACCCGGGATGCTGTTACCGAGCTCCCCAAGATGTCCAAGGAAGAGGCGGCCAACGCCATTCTGGATCAGGCCCTGGCCCTTATGAAATGACACCGTATTATCAAAGCATCCCCCGGCGCACAATGGGCCGGGGGATGCTTGTTATAGTGCGGTTTCGATGGCCTCTCTCAGATTTCGCACCCGGTAAACTGTCAGTCCCGCCGGAATTTCCATTTTTTCCGAGCCGCTTCTGGGAATGATGCACTTCTTGAAGCCCAGCCGGGATACCTCCCCCAGCCGCTGCGCCAGGTGGGATACGGCCCGGATCTCGCCCGTCAGACCCACTTCTCCAATGGCCACCAGGTCGTCGGCAATGGCTCCGTCCCGATAGGAAGAAGCGATGGCCAGAGCCACAGGCAGGTCTGCCCCCGGCTCATCCAGCCGCAAGCCGCCGATGACGTTGATGTAGGCATCAAAGGCACTGAGCTTCATCCCCGCCCGCTTTTCGGCCACGGCCATCAGCAGTACCGCCCGGTTGAAGTCGAAGCCGTCGGCGGCTCGCCGGGGCACGTTGAAGGTAGTCTTGGTCACAAGCGCCTGAACCTCTGCCAGCACCGGCCGGGTGCCCTCCATCACACAGGCAACACAGGTACCGCTGGCCCCCTCCGGCCGTCCCTCCAGCAGCATTTGGGAAGGATTGGGGACCTCCGCAAGACCGGAATCCAGCATTTCGAACACGCCGATTTCGTTGGTGGAACCGAACCGGTTTTTGGCCGCCCGGAGGAGCCGATAGGAGGTGTTGGGATCGCCCTCAAAGTACAGCACGCAGTCCACCATATGCTCCAGTACCTTAGGCCCCGCAATATTGCCGTCCTTGTTGATATGTCCCACCACGAAAACCGTGATGCCCTGAGACTTGGAAATCTGCATCAGGGTCATGGTGCAGTCCTTCACCTGGGAAATGCTTCCCGGGGAGGACTCGTTATTTTCGTTGTATAAGGTCTGAATGGAGTCCACGATCAGAATATCCGGCTTTGTTTCCTCCACCGTCTCCACCACGTCGGAAAGCCGGGTCTCCGACAGGATGAAGAGCTCCTCCGGGGCAACCCCCAACCGCTCCGCTCGAAGCTTCAGCTGCCGCTCGCTTTCCTCGCCGGAAATGTACAGTACCCGACGCTCGGCGCAGAGCCGGTTGCAGATTTGAAGCAAAAGGGTTGACTTACCGATGCCGGGAGCGCCGCCCACCAGCACCAGAGACCCGGCCACCGCGCCGCCGCCCAGCACCCGATCCAGTTCTCCCATGCCCGTGGAGAAGCGGATTTCGCTGTCGCCGGTGACCTCCCGAAGCCGCAGGGGTACTCGGCTGACTCCCACAGGAGCAGGCTTGGCTCTGCCCGGAGCCGCTGGCTTTTCGATGTGCTCTTCCATGGTGTTGTAGGCCCCGCAGCTGGGACACCTGCCCATCCATTTTGGAGTTTCATTTCCGCAGTTCGTGCAGAAAAAAACGGATTTTGCCTTCGCCATATGAATTTCTCCCCGCTTATTCTTTCTTTTTTACCAGCTCCAGCACCTGGGACATCTGCTTGCAGATACCCGGATAGCTTTCCCGCCTATGGGGGCGCAGGCAGCCGCTGCAATCCTTGATGCCGCTGTCCGTATACCGGAAGCTTCCGCCGCATTTGTCTCCCAGGCAGTACAGGGGGCAGTAGCAGAACAGGCAGCTGAAGGTTTCCGGGTCTGCCCCTTCATGGCAGGGAAAATACTCGCACTGCTTGTTCTGAAAAAAATCGTAATGTGCCATTTTGCGTCCTCCGCGCTCTTCCCTTTTGGGAAGATTATGTTATAATAGACCAGGGGTAAACCTTCGGCGGCTCCTGGGAAAAGATCATAAATTTCCCGGTCACCGGATGGGTAAACCCGATTTTGTGGGACCACAGGGCAATTTCACAGGGATCTTCCAGGGTGGAGTACTTCCGTTCCCCCACGAGAGGCATTCCCCGGGAGGCGAACTGCACCCGAATCTGGTGGGTACGGCCTGTGCGAAGGTGAATCCGCACCTTCGACAAATTTTCTGCCCGGCTCAGCACCTCATAGTCCAGAACGGCTTCCTGAACGCCCTTACCCGGCGCTTCCGCTACCATGGTCATCCGCCGGGCCTTATCCCGGTACAGTAGATCCGTCAGGGTTCCTTTGTCCCCTTCCGGCACGCCGTGAACCACCGCCAGATATTCCTTCTGGAATTTGTCCTCCCGAATCTGCCGGGACAGCTCCGAGGCACCTTCGGCGCTTCGTGCCAGCACCATCACGCCGCTGACCACCCGGTCAAGCCGGTGCACCGTCCGGATATCTGCCTGAGAATCTCCCAGAGCCTCCCGCACCAGTTCAGGCAGTCCACCGGGCTCGTCCGTGGACAGCACCCGGGCAGGTTTAACGCATACCACTACTGCTTCATCTATGTACAGCAATTCCATCGCATACTCCCCTTTTCGATACCTCATCATATCAAAAAAATCACCGCAATGCAAGCGGAAGGAGGCTTTTCATGAAAATCGTAATCCTGGACGGCTATGCCCTGAACCCCGGAGACCTGTCCTACGACTGCCTGAAGGCATTCGGCGAGCTGACGGTCTACGAGGGCACGGACTCAGAGACGGAGGCCATTGCCAGAATCGGCGATGCCGAAATCGTCCTTATCAACAAGGTTCCCATTACCGAATCCCTGCTGGCTGCCTGTCCGTCTATCCGCCTGATTTGCGTCCAGGCTACCGGCTACAATGTGGTGGACTGTGAAGCCTGCAAAAAGCGGGGCATTCTTGTAACCAACGTGCCCTGTTACGGCACTGCGGCAGTGGCTCAGTTTACCATGGCTCTCCTGCTGGAGCTGTGCCATCAGATCGGGCTTCACGACCGGGATGTCCACGCCGGAGGCTGGGAAAAGGCCGACTGCTTCTGCTACTGGCTGACCCCCCAGATGGAGCTGGCCGGGAAAACCATGGGCATCATCGGCTTCGGCAAAATCGGCATGGCCGTGGGTAAGCTTGCGAAGGCCTTCGGCATGGAGGTGCTGGCCTACAACCGGAGCCAGTGCGAGGAAGGCAAAAAAATCGGCACCTATGTAGACCTTGACACCCTGCTTGCCAAATCCGATGTGATTTCCCTTCACTGTCCCCTGTTCCCGGAGACCAAGGGGATCATCAATGAGGCCTCCATTGCCAAAATGAAGGACGGAGCCATGCTCATCAACACCGCCCGTGGGCCATTGGTGGAGGAAGAAGCCCTTGCCGCGGCACTGAATACCGGAAAGCTTCGCGGTGCGGCTCTGGATGTGGTCACACAGGAGCCGATTAACGGAAGCAGCCCCCTTCTCACCTGCAAGAACTGCGTCATCACCCCTCACATCGCCTGGGCACCCATCGAAAGCCGCCAGCGCCTACTGGACACAGTCGTGGACAATATCCGTGCCTACCTTGCCGGAAAGCCCCAGAATGTGGTGAATCCGTAAAAAAGTCCACATTTTACCTGAGCACTTCCGAGAAAATCGCCATAGCAACCCGGAATATTCCGACGCACTTCCGGCGGAGCGGCCGAGGGATTCTTAAGGGGGCGGCTTTTCGGCAGCGCCCCTTAAGCCGGCTTCTTATCAATTTTCTTGCCGGGACAAGAAAATTGCCCCCGGAGGGAGCCGCACCGAAAGCTTTTAGAGGGCCACATGCAATAGAAAAGTCTATGTTTTCTGGCAGAATGAACGGATTTACTCTTTATCGATAAAAAAGACGAGAGCTTAACCGTGGTGCCATAAGAAAACATGAAAAAACCCAGTAAAATCAATGTTTTTTAGGGCAGCGGAAAACGGGGCAGGTCAAAACAACTGAATAATCAGACAGAAACAGGGTGTTGTCAAGCATGACAGCGCCCTTTTCTGTTCCCCGGCCAAGCCGCAGATTTTGAAAAAAGTCTGCGGCTTTTCTTTTTGCCCAAAAGCAGAAAGGAGGCGACGGCCTATGTACTTCACTTCCGGCAGCGATCGGGCCTTTGAACAGCTCATGCAGGGCAAGCCCGGTTTTGACCACTACGACAGCGGCGAGGCGGTCACGCCGGAGGACTGCGGCACCTGCCGCT
>UQXG01000015.1 GCA_900544945.1 uncultured Eubacteriales bacterium
ATTCCTGCGGCCTAATAAAACGCTTTTAAGCGTTTTATTAAAAACTCGTATCAGATGGATCGGAAGTTCCCGGCTTTCGGAAGGAAGTCCGATCGCTTTCGGTTAGCATATGCTAACCATGGCTATATAATAACCGATGATTCTGATTTTGTCAATCTTTTTTTACAAATTTCCCGAAATTTTTTTGTTGACAACGACAGCCTCCCGCGCTATAATACTTCAAAATTGAATGATTCAATTTTGAATATTTGAAAGGAGGCACATCCATGGTTTTCCGCATTACCATTGTCCGGAAGTTCAACCAGGCCTACAGTGCGGTCTGCAAACCTCTGTGCCGGGAGCTGGGGCTGCCCCAAACGGCCTTCGATATTCTCATGTTCCTGGGCAACAATCCCGCCTACAAAACCGCAGGAGAAATCGTGGAACTGCGCCACATCAAGGCCAATCTGGTCTCCGTCCACGTGGATCGGCTGGTACAGGATGGGTACCTGACCCGGCATCCCGTAGCCGGTGATCGGCGAAAAACCGAGCTTCTTTGCACGCCAAAAGCCCAGGATGTCATCGCCCGAGGCCGTCAGGTTCAGGACACCTTTACCCGGCGGCTGCTGAGCGGCATGAATGAAGCCCAGCGGGAGGCCTTTGCCGATGCGCTGAGTCAAATAGAAACCAATCTCGGTCAGATTCTGGAGGAAGAAAAACAATGAAACTGCTGCTGACAATTGTCGTAACCTTTTTCGCCGGCATGGGTGCAGGCCTGGGCACAGGCTTTGCGGGCATGAGTGCCGCCGCGGTGATCAGCCCCATGCTCATCACCTTCCTGGGGATGGATCCCTACATGGCCGTGGGCATCGCCCTGTCCTCCGATGTGCTGGCCAGCGCCGTCTCCGCCTACACCTACCATAAAAACAAAAATCTGGACATCAAAAACGGCCTGATTATGATGCTCAGCGTGCTGCTCTTCACCGTGGTGGGCAGTTACATCGCAAGTCTGGTGCCCTCGACCACCATGGGCGGCTTCTCCGTGTTTATGACCTTCCTACTGGGCATCAAGTTCATTGTCCGTCCCGTCATGACCACCAAGGAGGACATGGCTCAGACTGATGCCAAGAAGCGGGCTGTCCAGTCCGTGATCTGCGGCGTGATCATTGGCTTTATCTGCGGCTTCATCGGTGCCGGCGGCGGCATGATGATGCTGCTGATTCTCACCAGCGTCATGGGCTATGAGCTGAAAACCGCCGTGGGAACCAGCGTATTCATCATGGCCTTCACCGCCCTGACCGGTGCGGTATCCCACTTTGCCATCGGCGGTATGCCGGATATGCTGGTCTGGGTGCTGTGCGTGCTCTTCACCCTGCTGTGGGCTCGGATTGCCGCCGTGTTTGCCAACAAGGCTCAGCCCAAGACCCTGAATCAGGCCACCGGTGTGGTGCTGGTGGTGCTGGGTATCGTCATCATGGGCTTCCAGCTGCTGAAATGAATACAAAAAAGCCCTTACAGCACACTTTTCCACTGCTGTAGGGGCTTTTTCCCGCATTTATGTGTATTCTGCTTGCAATTTGCCGCATTCTGTGATAGGCTGTGGATGGTGCTGCCAGCACCCCGGCAGGCGGTTCCCCCGACTTTTTCGGGGGTAATAGTCTTCTTTTGCCCCCACTCCAGTGTGAGAGGGGGTGATAGCGTGGTTACATGGGAAGGAATTTTTCAATTCTGCATGGTCATTACTGCTGTCATTGCCCTGGTTCTCCAGGCCAACAATAATAAGAAGAGATAACCGCCCTCTTCCAAAGCAACGGTTATCTCTTCTTAACTGATCTTTGGGGGAGCCGACCTGCTGGCAGCACCCTCTTTGCCTATACTATACCCCGGTTTGGGTCTTTTGTCAACTGCTCCGTCTTCCGGCGGGCACATTTTTTGATGGGAGATTTTCCCGCCTAAATATGTACTTCATTCCGATCGTTGAATCGGTGGAAAGCCTGGTAGCTCTGCTGGCTCAGCTCCCGCTCAATTTTCAGGGCATCCTGGGCAGCGATTTCTTCGGGCACCCCCAGGCTTTCCAGCAAACACTGCACCGTATCCAGCCGCTGACAGATAGATTCGGCGATCTCCGCCCCCTTGGGCGTCAGCGTGAGAATGTGGCGCTCCCCAACGGACACGTAGCCCTCCTCCTGTAGCTGCTTGATAAACACGCAGACCGTGGCTCTGGAAACTCCCAGATCCCGGGCCAGCTCCGCGGCACGGACAGGCTTCTTCTGGCTCAGGCAGTGGATTCGCCGGAGATAATCCTCCAGCCGGCTGTTTTCTCTGGGCATAGGGGTCACTTCCTTCTTTTTCGGATGATGCCAGGAATCGTATAGCGATTAGTTTAGGCTAACCGTTCAAGAAACGCAAGGTTAGCTTTCGCTAACCTTCCCTATCATACACGATTTTCCTTCCTTTGTCAAGGGGCGGATTTTTTCCTTTCCAATCCCGACAAACTATGATACAATATTTTATGAAATACGATTAAGGAGCTTACCCTATGACCTATGAAGAACTGAAAGCCAAAATGGACGAGAGCCATTATATTTACGACGAAACCCTGGCCACGGTGCTGTTCGTTGCCCTCCAGCTGGGTCGCCCCCTGCTCATTGAGGGTGCGGCAGGCGTAGGAAAAACGGAGGTGGCCAAGGTCATGGCCGCCGCCCTTGACCGGGAGCTGGTACGGCTGCAATGCTACGAAGGTCTGGACGAGAGCAAGGCTCTGTACGAGTGGAACTATCAGAAGCAGCTGCTTTCCATCCAGGTGAACATGAACGCCCAGGATCGGGACAGCCTGACAAAGAGCCTGTTCAGCGACGAATACCTGCTGGAACGGCCGCTGCTCCAGTCCATCCGGTCGGAGAAGCCGGTGGTGCTGCTCATCGACGAGATTGACAAGGCCGATGAGGAATTTGAGGCCTTCCTGCTGGAGCTGCTGTCCGAAATGCAGGTGACCATTTCGGAAATCGGCACGGTGAAAGCAAAATCCATTCCCTTCGTGGTGCTCACCTCCAACCGGGCACGCCCCCTCAGCGAGGCTCTGCGCCGCCGGTGCGCCTATCTCTACATCGAGTATCCGGACATGAATAAAGAACTGGCGATCCTGCGGGCCAAGCTGCCCCATGTGGACGACCGGCTCTGCGCCCAGGTAGCCCTGGCTGTCCAGAAGCTCCGCTCCAACGAGATGATTCTCAAGAAGCCCTCCATTGCCGAGACCCTGGACTGGGCGGCGGCGCTGGACGCTCTGGGCATTCGGGAGCTGACCCCGGACGCTCTGCGGCAAACCGCCGGTTTTGTGCTGAAAAACAACGAAGACCTGGACGCCCTGGACTTGGACGCCGATCCGGAGCCCGGTCACACCTGCACCTGCGGCGGAAGCTGCGGAGGACATCATCATGACTGAGCCCGGGGTCTACCTGGAAAAGCTCTCCGCCTTCTCCCGGATTCTGCGCATGGAGGGGCTGGCCGTCAGCACCAAGGAAACCGAGGATGCCGGGCGGCTGCTGATCGCCCTGGGGCTTGCCGACCGGGAGCAGGTAAAAACCGCCCTGCGGACGGTTTACGCCAAGTCCCGGGAGGAACAGCTGTCCTTCGACCGGGCCTTTGACGGCTTTTTCCTCTCCGAGGAGGCCATGCGCCGACAGGCGAAGGAGGCCATGGAGCGGGAGAAGGAATTGCAGCAGCACCAGCAGGAGGCCCAGGAGGAATTGCAGCTTTCCGGCAAGCCCATGGACTTGAGCGACGAGCAGCGGCAGACCTATGCCGCCATGCCCGAAGAAGCCCGGCAGCGGCTGCGGAATTTCATGGAAAAGTACCGGGGCACCGCCGAGCGGAACCCCCAGCTTTACAGTGAGTTCATTCACTCGGTCTTTGCCAAAACCCTGATGGAGCAGCAGATGCTTCTGGAAAACGCCGGGGCGGGAGCCCAGGCCCTGGATCCGGAAATCGGCATTCTCTACCGGGATATTTCTGAGTTTAAGGACACGGAGATTCCCAAAGCCATCGATCTGATTCAGAGTGTGGCTCGGCAGATCAACGGGGAGCTTTCCGCCAAAAGGCGCGCAGGAGGCCATACGGGGAAGCTGGATTTCCGGCGAACCATCCGGAAGGGACTGGAAACTGGCGGCAGCTTCTACCGGCTGCGCTACCGGAAAAAGCGGGCTCATCGGCGGCATCTGGTGCTGCTGTGCGACGTTTCCGGCTCCATGGTGCAGTTTTCCGAGTTTGCCCTCCGGTTTATCCAGAGCCTAAACCAGGTTTCCGACAATTCCCGCACCTTTCTGTTCTCCGAAGCCATCACCGAGGCGGATGCCTTCCAGCTGCAAAATATGGATTCCTTCCGCTCCTTTGTCCGGGATTCCATAATTTACGGCAAGGGCACGGACTTAGGCACCGCCCTGGAATATTTGTGCAGCCGTCGGCCGCCGGTGCTGAACGGAGCCACTACCCTTCTGATTCTGTCGGACACAAAGACCATCGACCAGTCCCGGGCTCTGGCCGCTCTGGGGGAGGCCAAGCGCCAGGCCGGCCGGGTGATTTTCCTGAATCCCATTCCCAAGGGAAAGTGGAAGTATGTACGCAGTATCCAGAGCACGGCAGCGGTGTGCCCCATGGTACCATGCAGCACCCTTCAGGAGCTGGCTTCTGCCTGCCGGAAGCTGACGGTGCAATAAGTGGGCGACACGCCAAGTGCCTCTATAGGGCACTTAGCCCAGTTAGATAATGTCATTGTGAGCCAGCGAAGAATGTGACAATCCCCCGGTCTTCAGAGTGCGCTTCGCGTGGACGATATAGGACTCGATGACATTAAGGAGCATCCGGCGGAAACGCCGGATGGCAACAGTCCACCGGACTGTTGCATTTCAATGGGTTCGAGTCCACCGGTCTCTGAGAACGCGCTTCGCGTGGACGATATAGGACTCGATTACATTAAGGAGCATCCGGCGGAAACGCCGGATGGCAACAGTCCACCGGACTGTTGCATTGAGATGGGTTCGAGTCCTATATCTGGATTGTCCACCAAAAAAGAACAGAAGCACCGCCCCGCAGGGTGGTGCTTCTGTTCTTTTTTGGTGGACGATATAGGACTCGAACCTATGACCTTCCGCACGTCAAGCGGATGCTCTAGCCAGCTGAGCTAATCGTCCATAGGCGCTTCGTAAGCGCCTGATTAGTATACATGCAGATTTGACTTTTGTCAAGCTTTTTTTGGATTTTTGCTTACGCCGCCTCTGCCACAGTGGTTTCCGGTGTGGTCTCCGGAACGGCTGCCATGGGCTGGGTTGCCAGCTCCGGGTGCTCCGCCAGATTCTGGTAGTAGGCCTCCCGGTCGGTTTTTGCCTGCGCCAGATCCTCCTGGCAGGCAGTCAGGCCCTCGCCGATGATTTTCATGGTCTTGGCGTAGGAATCCTGGGCGGCGGTGAGCTCATTATCCGTCAGCTCAAAATCAGCCTTCCACTGCTCCTCCTTGTCCTTGACCAAAGGCAGAATATTATACTCCCGTTTGCCGTTCTTAGAGTGCATATTCACCCAGGTGGGGATGGCATCGATGCCCGCCACATAGACCTTACCATCGGAGTACTTCTCGAAGGTCACGCTCAGCAGCACGCCGGACTCGGTATACCGGGAGAATTTGTCGCTGATGCCCGCTCTCTGATTGGAAACCGCGTTGCCCAGAGAGTACAGGCAGTAGGTCTTGTGCTCCGGGTTTTCCGTGCTTTGCAGCAGCGCCATGGGCTGCACCACATGGGGATGTCCGCCAATAATCACGTCAAAGCCCAGGTCGCAGAGCTTCTGCGCCATATTATCCTCGGCGGCGTTTTCCTTGATCTCGTATTCCTCGCCCCAGTGGATGAAGATCATGGTGGCCTCCGCCCCATCCTCCTTCATGCCCTCCAGAATAGGCTTCAGCTCGTTATAGAGCTTATCCGGGTTCTTCTTGCTGAAATAATTGGCTTGCCCCTCATCCTTGATATAAGCAAGGCCGTTCAGGGAAAAGCCGTTTCCGGAAATGCCGAAGGCCCAGGAATAGGCGACCATGCCCACCTTGATGCCGTTGATATCCACCACGGAATACCGCTTTTCTCCGGGCAGCTGGGTGCCCAGAGATGCCAGTCCCGCCGCCCGGACGGTTTCGATGGTGCGGATCATGCCGTCACCCATGGTGTCGCCGGCATGGTTGTTTACGGTAAGCAGCATGTCATAGCCTGTGTCCTTCACGCCGTCAGCCAGGCCATCCGGGCAATTGAAGGCAGGATTTCCCTGGTAGGTGTACTTGTCGCCGCCGAAGGTAGTCTCCAGGTTGGCAATGGCGTAGTCGTAGCCGCTGATGAGATCCTTGCTGTACTTGAAAATCCGGGTGAAATCGTAGCCGCTGCCCTCCTGGCAGGAGGCAAACACCGGCTTGTGCATCAGAAGATCTCCCTGGGTGGAGATACTGGCCGTAGCCACCACATGCTCCGGCTCCGGGGCTTCCGTGGTAGGCGGAACGGTAGTCTCCGGCACGGTGGTGGTCTCAGGCTGAGAGGGCTGGGTGGGCAGCACCAGAGAGCTGTCCTGACTGGGCTTCACATCCGCTTCCTTGTTCACCAGGTCAATGCACAGGTAAACCAGGAAGGCAGTAGCCGCCAGCATGAGAACGATCAGAACGGTGAGCACCACGGTCAAAGCCGAATGGCTGCCCTTGGGTTTTTGAGACATTGTGTTCCTCCTTACAGAAACGCGTCCAGCAGGTAGTGGACGGAGCGAACGGGTTTGCCGCCCTGCAAATACACCCGGGGCACCCGGCGGCTGATGCCGCAGACGAATTCGTAGTTGAAGCTGTCGGCCAGAGCCGAAATGGCTTCCATGGTGATGGTTTCGCCCCCGTCGGTGCCCACTAAGGTGACCCGGTTGCCTACCTTCACTCCGGGAATGCCGGTGACGTCCACCATCATCTGATCCATGCAGATTCGGCCTAAAATCGGGGCTTTCTTCCCATGGATAAGCACATAGAATTTTCCGGAAAGATTCCGGCGGTAGCCGTCGGCATAGCCTACGGGAATAGTGGCCACCACCGTGTCCCGGGTGGTCACATAGGTGCCGCCGTAGCTGATTTCCCGACCGGCGGGAAGGGTTTTCACATGGGTCACCCGGCTGAGCCAGCGCAGAGCAGGCCGGAGATTCAGAAGTCCCGGGTCAACCTCGTCGCTGGGGTACATGCCGTAGGTGATGATGCCGGAGCGAACCATCTCATAGGGTGTCCGGAAATTCATAAGCCCCGCGGAATTGTTCAGGTGGCGAATGGGGATGTTCACCCCACGGACTTTGAGCATGTTGTCAAATTCCCCAAACCGAGCCGCCTGAGCCTCTGCCCGGCTTAAATCCGCGCAGTCGGCGGTGGCAAAGTGGCTGAACATACCCTCGGCCTGAATGCCCGGCAGGGCGGCGATTTCCGCGCAGATGTCCGCATCTTCCTCCGTGACCTGGAAGCCGATCCGGCTCATGCCCGTGTCCACGGCAAAGTGGAATTTTGCCGTCAGATTCAGAAAGCAGGCCGCCTGGGACAGCGCCTTGCCGTCCTCCAACCGGTAGATGGTGGGGCGAATATCCTGCAAAATCGCCGTGGGGAAGGCCTCCGTGGGGGTGTAGCCCAGAATCAGGATGGGGGTGGTGAGCCCCGCGTCCCGGAGCTCCAGGGCTTCCAGAATGGAGCTGACGCAGAAGAAGGCACACTTGTCCTTCAGTAGCCGCGCCACCTGCACCGCCCCGTGGCCGTAGGCATCGGCCTTGATGACTGCCATCACCGGCACCCCGGCCTTTTCCCGGATGGCATCTATATTGTCCGAGATGGCATCCAGGTCGATGACCACTCGGGTAGCGTCAAAATCCACGAAAATCAGTCCTCTTTTTCAGCGTTTTTCCCATTCTACCACAGAAGATAGGAAAAGTAAACACGAAATAGTTTAAGGATTTCTTGCGATTTCCGTCAAAGCGTGATATACTATAAATAATTCAGTACCGATTGGAGGGAAGGCTGTGGCACGCACTGACAACTACCTCAAGCAGGCCGCCCAGGCAAAGGCCTACTTTCTGACCTATGACCAGGAAGCCTTGATCCGCAAGTTAAACCTTGCCCACGACGAAGATTATCTCTACCCGGTGTTCTTCTCCCAAACCTATCGGCTCAGCCGAAAAACCGGGGACTTAGCGCGTCAGGGAAAGCATGGCTGGGAGGATGCCAACACCCACGGTGAGGTGATGACCCTTCTGGATCTGATCTGCGACAGCCGGGAAGACCGTTTCGTCAGCGGAAAATGGAAGGATATGGCCCAATTCGGTCACACCTTTCATCAGAATCTGCTGGAAGAGCGGGATCCTCTGGCCGAAGCCTGTCAGGAAAGACCCGAAGTGTTTCGTCGGTGGTGCGAGGCGCTGGGCGGCAAGCCCATGCCCACGGGGGATATCGCCTATTCCATCGAAGTCTTTGACGGCCTGCCCCTGATGATTCAGCTTTGGTTCGGGGATGAGGATTTCCCCGCCAGGGCGCGGCTTCTTTGGGATGAAAACGCCCTGATGTACTTAAAATATGAGACCATGTATTTTGCCCGGGAAGTGCTTCTGTCCCGGCTGAAGCAGGAAATGGAGGAATCAGCATGAAGCAGCACAAGCATCCGGTTCACCCGATCTACAAAAACAAAACCACTTTGGCGGTTTACCTGACTCTGCGCGCCCTGATTATTTTTATTCTCATCCGGGCTGTATTCCGCGCAGAGTATGAAAGCGTATTCCTGTGTGCTCTGTCCCTGGTGCTGATGCTCATGCCCAGCATCCTCTCCAAAAAGCTGAAAATTGTCCTGCCGGACGTCTTGGAGATCATCATTCTGCTGTTCATTTTCGCGGCGGAAATATTGGGGGAGCTGAACAGCTTCTACGTCCGGGTGCCCAACTGGGACACCATGCTGCACACCATCAACGGCTTTCTGTGCGCCGCCATCGGCTTCTCCCTGGTGGATATGCTCAACCGGAACGAGCGATTCTCCATTCAGCTGTCGCCCCTGTATCTGGCCATCGTCTCCTTCTGCTTTTCTATGACCGTGGGGGTTCTGTGGGAGTTTTTTGAATTCAGCGGAGACTATTTCTTCGGCATGGATATGCAGAAGGACACGGTCGTTCACGCCATCAACTCCGTGAATCTGGATCCCACCCTGTCCAACATCGTCGTCCACCTCCGGGACATCAGTGATGTGATCATCGTCCACTCCGACGGCACGAAAGAAGCACTGGGTCTGGGCGGCTATCTGGACATCGGCATCATCGACACCATGAAGGATTTGTTCGTGAATTTCATCGGCGCGGTGGTCTTCTCCTGCATCGGCTACTTCTATGTCAAGCACGAGGGCAAGGGCAAGGTTGCCAACCGGTTTATTCCCACGGTGGAATTCCCGGAGGAGAAAACAAAGCAGGAATAAGGAAATAGTATCAGTGTAGCACACCTGCCCCGCCGGTGCAAGGCGCAAAAATCCTCACAGCCAAATGGCCGTGAGGTCGTAAAACAGTAAAATCAAAAATGGTGAAAACCTTGTGTTTTCAAGGGGCGGCGTGACTTCGGTCACGCCGTTTCCTTTTTCATGAGCTCATTCAGAGGGATAAAGCCCAGCCCGTCGTACCTGATATGGATGTGCTGTACCCGCTTGCCGCTGGACTTGTCCGGTGCGTCCACATAGATGGCAGACACCAGCTCACGCAGAGCGCAGCCGTCCAGTTCCTCAATGTCGACATACTTGTGCGCTTTCTGAATGAACTTTTCAATGTTTTCGTTGTATCATAAATCGTTATGCTCCTCAGTTAGAATTAACTCGCCACGTCCATTCTTAGCAATCCCCGCCCACTCTAAAATTGCAGCTATTACAAACACGGGATCAAAAACCGATTCTCCGATTGTTCGACCGCGGTGAAGCGCTATTGTACCGACAACGGTATTTTCCTCACAGCCGGGTTCACCGAGCTTATAGTTTCTTCCATTGCCTTTCTTTGCTCTGCCGCCTTGTTTTATAAGGAGTTCTACAATATCGTCAAACACCTTATAGTCGTAGGCTGGCTTAACAGGCAACTTATCACTTGTAAAAGTTGTTCCGTCTGACTCTGCGTAGATCTCACAAGGAAGCCCTCTGGCTGTGTATACGGTAATGTGACCACCGTGCGCTTTCAGCTTTGCTTTGATGATTTCGGACGCGAGTGTGCTTGTATAGTCCACATCCATACGGCTTACATCAATTTCCTTTGGCATTACCTTCTCCGTTCCACCGCCAAGATTTAAGGCGGCAAGCAATTCATCCAGTTTCTTTTTTGCAGTTGGATAAGATATTTGCATATCAGACTGTACCTCCTTCAGGTTTCCTCTGTCTTTCAAAAAAGTAATCAAGAACTCGAATTGCTCCTTGTCGAGCCGATCAAAAGGGCTAAGGTCGAACGTGTTTCTTAGCTCCATGCCACAATCAGGGCATTGTAGCGTGCTAACTCGCAGTGTCCCATGACAGGCGGGACATTTTGAAATAAGCCGGTTCATGTAAATCACCTCTTCGCTTACATGATACAACTAGAAAAATATTTTGTCAATATAGTACTTAATTATTTTTATTACTATATTGCTTTTTGGAATGTGTCTCACCGCTTCTGCCACACGATGTCATACCCCAGCGCGTCCGCCAGTTCCACCGCCTCGCCATAGCGGAGCGAACCGCGCTTGAGCTTGCCGAAGAGATTGGGGACGCTGCTGCTCCAGCCCCACCTTTCGCAGCTGGCGGGCGATGTCCTCCTTGAGAATCACTTCCATATTCGCCCCTCCTTTGTTTTTTCTCACCTGCCCCGCCGTTGCAAGGCGCAAAAAATCCTCACAGCCAAATGGCCGTGAGGATTTTTTATCAAAATTAACCTTCCTGCACCACAATTTCGGAGACTTTCAGGCCGGGATTTCTGCGGCAGGTGAAGTCGATGGCCCAATAGGAGCTGAACACCATCAGATTCCGCCCCCGGTAGTCCTCCAGCAGCTCCGCGTCGCTGCCCAGGTTCAGGTCGCTCAGGTCGCCTGGATACTCGTCGATGACCCGGATTTCCTCGTAGGGCAGGGTCTCCATCCGCAGCTCCACACCGTACTCATTCTTCATCCGGTACTGGAAGACCTCCAGCTGCAATACGCCCACAACGCCCACGATGACCTCCTCCATACCGGAGTTGGGCAGCTTGAAGATCTGAATGGCACCCTCCTGGGCGATCTGCTCGGTGCCCTTGACGAACTGCTTGCGCTTCATGGAGTCCTTGGCGGACACCCGGCTGAAATGCTCCGGGGCGAAGGTGGGAATGCCGGAGAAGGTGAACTTCTTGCCCGGCACGGTGATGGTATCGCCGATGGCAAAAATGCCCGGATCGAAAACGCCGATCACGTCCCCGGCGTAGGCCTCGTCTACGATTTCCCGCTCGGCGGCCATCAGCTGCTGGGGCTGGCTCAGCCGCATTTTCTTGTTGCCCTGAACATGGAAATACTCCGCGTCCCGGGTGAATTTGCCGGAGCAAATCCGCATAAACGCCAGCCGATCCCGGTGGGCTTTGTTCATATTGGCCTGAATTTTGAAAACAAAGGCGGAAAAATCCGGGTCAAAGGTATCAATGACACCGCAGTCCGCCGTCCGGGGCAGAGGCGGCGGAGTCAGCTTCAGGAAGGCCTCCAGGAAGGGCTCAATGCCGAAGTTCGTCAGGGCGGAGCCGAAGAACACCGGAGACAGCTGACCGTTTTCCACGGCCTGGGCATCCATTTCCCGTCCGGCGGACAGAAGCTCCACATCGTCGATCAGCTGCCGGGCTTTCTGCTCGCTGCCCAGAAGCTCCGTAACCTTCGGATCGTACAGATCGACTTCCAGCTTATCGGCTCTTGACTTGCCGTTGACACCGGAGAAGAACAGCAGCTCTGCCTTCTCCCGGTCGTAGACGCCCTGGAAGTCCTTGCCGCAGCCGATGGGCCAGTTCATGGCGTAGGTCTCAATGCCCAGCTCCCGCTCCACCTCGTCTAGGAGGTCAAAGGGATCCTTGGTCTCCCGATCCATCTTGTTGATGAAGGTGAAAATGGGAATATGCCGCATGGCGCAGACCTTGAAGAGCTTTCTCGTCTGGGGCTCCACGCCTTTGGCACCGTCGATGACCATGACGGCGGAGTCCGCGGCCATCAGGGTCCGGTAGGTGTCCTCGGAAAAGTCCTGGTGACCCGGGGTATCCAGAATGTTGATACAGAAGCCCTCGTACTGGAACTGCATCACGGAGGAAGTCACGGAAATGCCCCGCTGCTTCTCGATTTCCATCCAGTCGGAGGTGGCGGCCCGGGAATTCTTCTTGCCCTTGACCACGCCGGCCTGGGCGATGGCTCCGCCGTAGAGCAGGAATTTTTCGGTTAGGGTGGTTTTACCGGCGTCCGGGTGGGAAATAATGGCGAAGGTCCGGCGGCGGCTGATTTCTTCTCGCAGGGTAGGCATCTGTCAAGTCCTCCATTGTAAACTGAAAATCCGGAGGGCAGCTTCCTCCCGATTCGATAATTCTTTCAAAACCAATTCAGTTTACCATATTATTCCGCAGTTTACAAGAGGGATTATCAGATTTTTTCACTGTTTTTCGTCGGGCTCCGCGGGAACCACACGAACCTCTCCATAGGAAAGGCTCTGCTCCTCCCCGTTTGCAAAGCATACCCGCAGACGGCATCGGTCGTCAATGTCCAACGCCTGCGCCGGTTTGCTTTCTCCGCCTGCCGTTACGGTGACGGTTTTCCCGATTACCAGGCTCCGACGGCGGTAGTCCTCCAGAAAATCCCCGCCGGTGCGGTACAGCGTCCAGAACCGGTTGAGAAATTCCGCTGCCAGCTTATTTTTCCCGTCGGACACCGGGCTTTCCCAAAGCGCTCCCGCAATGTCCGCGATTTCCGGCGGGAAGCCGCCTTTGGGAGCGTAGACGTTGATGCCCGCTCCCACGACCACATATTCCGGCGCGCCGGTTTCCAGGCTGAAGGAGGCCTCGCAGAGAATCCCGCAGACCTTCCTTCCCGAAAGGAAAATGTCGTTGACCCACTTGATTTGCGGATTCTCCACCCCCAGCGCTTCCATAGCCTGGCACATAGCCGCGGCCGCCGCGGCGGTGAGCAGCACCGTCTGCTGAGGGTCTCCTGCCGGACGCAGAAGCAGACTCAGATAAATGCCGGTATCCTCCGGGGAATAGAAGGTTCTTCCATACCGACCCCGACCCTGGGTCTGGCTTCCCGCCAGCACCACCGTACCCTCCGGCGCACCCCGCTCCGCCAGACGGCGGACGGCGGCGTTGGTGGAATCCAGGGTCTTTTCCACCAGCGGGCGCAGCTCCGGATTCAGATATTTGGCAATGCCCTGGGCAGACAGCACATCCCCCTGCTCGGACAGCCGATAGCCCCGGTTTGTCACCGCGTCAATGGGGTAGCCTGCCTGCCGCAGAGCCTTCACCGCCTTGCACACCGCCGCCCGGGACACAGCCAGCTCTCTTGCCGCCTCTTCCCCGGAAAGGAAGCTGCCCCGCCGGGTTTCCAGCAGGGTCAGCAGTCTCTCTTTCGTTGTCACGGTGTCTCCCCCTTCCAGACGCACAGACTGCTCCACTGGCAGTCCCCACAGATTTCCTCCCGCTTTCCGGGACGCAGGACGGCCTTCTCCACCAGAGCGGAGAAGGTCAGGTAGGGCATCCGCTGACCGGGTTTCAGGCCGCACCGCTCAAGCACCTGCCGGTCATACCGGCAGGCCTTTTCGGCGCAGCTTTCCGTCAGACGGTTGGGGCAGGCGGCGCAGATGTCGTCGCTGCCCGCAACCAGGCAGATTTCCGGATTTTCTTCCAGGATTTTCTTCATCCGGGTCATATTTTCCACAAAGGCCCCGCTGTAGCCTTCCCCCCGGAAGAAGGGAAGGCACATGCCGTGGTGGGCCCGGATCTTGTAAACGCTCACAGCCGGATGGCTTTTTTCAGCCGCTTGCACAGCACCAGAGCCAGAGCAATTTTCACCAGATCCGGCACAATGTAGGGGAACACGCACCAGCCCAGAGCCGTCCAGATTCCCACAGGGCCGGTGGTTCTGGCGTAGACCGTTACGAACCAGGCGGTGCCGAAAGCGTAGCAGGCAATGAGACCCAGCACCATGGAGCCGACCAGTACCGCCGTCCGGTTTCCGGGAACCTTCTCCATGACCCACATGAGAGCCGCCGCCACCAGGAAGCCCACAATGTAGCCGCCGGTGCTGCCCATGAGAATCCCCACGCCTCCGGTGAAACCGGAGAACACCGGAATGCCCACGCAGCCCAGCAGAATGTAAACCAGCACGGCCAGGGTTCCCCGCTTGCCGCCCAGCACGCCTACCGCCAGAAATACGGCGAAGGTTTGCATGGTAAAGGGCACCACATAGGGCACCGAAATCCAGGAGCATACCGCCATAACCACCGCGAACATGGCAATGTAGGCCATGTCCCGTACCGTCAGCTTCTTTTCCATTGAGAAATACCTCCAAGTTTTTTGTCAAGGGGAATATAGCATGGCCAGAATCAATTGTCAACCATTATTTTTCTGCAAGTTTACAATTCGAGGCTGGTGTTGCTTTTTCCAAAATCCGGTGTTATACTGAGTAAAAATTACCCAGTGAGGCTAAGAAATGAATTCTTCTACCCAAGAAGCGGACTGTTTCCGCAATCTGCTCCGGAATCGGGCACTGGTTCTCAGTGCTCTGTTCGTAACCGTACTGTGCTTCGGCTTTGCCATCACCCATCAATCCATCGGTGTGGATGATGTGGCCAGGAATTTTTATCTTTACAACGATAACTCCTGGAACATGATCCGGCAAGGCAGGCTGCTGCATGTGTTGCTGAATTCACTGACCGGTGCCATAGACTTTATTCCTTTTTTCACGGAATTTGTGGGTGCTTCCCTTTACTTCCTGTCCGCTCTGCTGTTCTGCACGCTGCTTCAGACGGTGTGCGAGGGAAAGCTCTCCACCCTTGCGCTGATCGCCTTCACCACCGTGTATCTCAGCAATTCCATCAATGTGGAAAAGTTCCTGTATGAGCTGGATTTGCTGGCCGTTATGGTATCCTTCTGCTGCTGTCCCCTGGGGCTTCTGTGCGCCCGGCGATTCGTCCGGGGAAACCGGCGGGCCGCAATCCCGGCTGTCCTGCTGACGATGGGAACCATCGCCAGCTATGAATCCTTTCTGTTCCTATATATCTGCGTCGTTTTTGCCATTCTGATCCTGGAAATTCTGAAGGATTCGGAGAATTGGCACTTTTCCAACGTTTGGAAGACGGGGCTTGGCTTTGCACTGGTGCTGGTTGCCGCCACGCTGATCTACTACGGACTGGTGGCTGCGGTACAGCATTTGACCGGATATGTACGTACCAGCTCGCCGTACACCACCTGGGACACCTCAGAAAAGGGCTTTGCCAGCGTACTGTCCGGCGTCCTTCTCGCAATTATCCGGTATTTCCGCGATTCCTTACAGGTGCGCTACCAGCCTATCCTGATTTTCTGCGCCGCCAGTGTTCTGGGTGGGCTGATGATCCTCTGGCTTTCCCGGAAGCGGAAGAATTTCTGGCTGATCCCCTGCTTTCTCGGCATGTTCCTCAGCAATTTCATCATTCAGATTGTGTTTGGCAGCTATCCCCCCAGAACCGCCCAGACTGTCTGCTTCTATGTAGCCTTCCTGGTGCTTCTGCTGGCAGCCTGGTGGGAACGCAAGCCCTTTGGAAAGGCCGTCGCCCCCATCGTCCTCTGCCTGCTGGTGCTCATTCAGTCCGCGGATATGAACCGGTGGTTTTTTAACGACTATGTCCGCAGCGAAAAGGAAGGCTATGTGGTCCACACCCTCGCCACAAAACTGCAATCCGGCTATGACCTTTCCAAGCCTGTTATCTTCACCAACTGTCCTGACCACTGGCAGAAGGACGGCGGCTATCTCATGACCCATCTGTACCCGGGTGCGGACGTGAACGGCAACTCCGTCATTTACTGGTGTGGCAATACCGTCACCGACTACTGCCCCACCTTTATTTCCGATCTGTTCCGGCTCTACGGCTATGATTTTCTGGTGAGCCCGACCGTCGAGCTGGCACAAGCCGCTCAAGAAGCCGCTGAGGGTATGCCAATCTGGCCTCAAAACGGCTGTATTCGGGAATTTGATGACTTTATCGCTGTAAATTTCGGATAAGGAAACCCCGCAGGGCTTGCCCTGCGGGGTCATTGTTTTTACTCAGGCCACCAATCAGGCCTTGCCGTCGGAACCCAGAACGTGGACGATCTTGTGAGCGACCATGTCCTTGACCGCCTGACGGGCGGGCTTCAGGTACTGACGAGGATCGAAGTGATCGGGATGCTCGTAGAAGTACTTGCGGATGTTGCCGGTCATAGCCAGACGGATATCGGAGTCGATATTGATCTTGCAGACAGCCAGCTGAGCGGCCTTGCGCAGCTGATCCTCAGGAATGCCGATGGCGTCGGGCATATTGCCGCCGTAGGTGTTGACCATCTTCACGAACTCCTGGGGCACGGAGGAAGAGCCGTGCAGCACGATGGGGAAGCCGGGCAGACGCTTGATGCACTCCTCCAGCACGTCGAAGCGCAGGGGGGGCGGAACCAGGATGCCGTCGGCATTGCGGGTGCACTGAGAGGGCTTGAACTTGTAAGCGCCGTGGCTGGTGCCGATGGCGATGGCCAGGGAGTCACAGCCGGTGCGGGAGACGAACTCCTCCACCTCTTCGGGATGGGTGTAGCTCTCCTTGCCGTGCTCAACGGCAACCTCGTCCTCAACGCCGGCCAGAGTGCCCAGCTCGGCCTCGACCACAACGCCGTGATCGTGGGCGTACTCAACGACCTTCTTGGTCAGAGCGATATTCTCTTCAAAGGACTTGGAGGAGGCGTCGATCATGACGGAGGTGAAGCCGCCGTCGACACAGCTCTTGCACAGCTCGAAGCTGTCGCCGTGATCCAGGTGCAGAGCGATGGGAATCTCGGGGTTCTCGATAACAGCCGCCTCAACCAGCTTCACCAGGTAAGTATGGTTGGCGTAGGCCCGGGCACCCTTGGAAACCTGCAGAATGACGGGGCTCTTCAGCTCGCCGGCAGCTTCGGTGATACCCTGGACAATTTCCATGTTGTTGACGTTGAAAGCACCGATGGCGTAGCCGCCGTCGTAGGCCTTCTTGAACATTTCTTTCGTAGTTACGAGAGGCATCGGAATCAATCCTTTCTTTTACCGCAGGCCTTGCGCCTGCTTTTTCGGTAATTATTATATCATGTTTTTTCCTTTTTTCAATAGGAATCTTCTGTCGGAGCCCAAAATCCCGGCCAACGAACAAACAGACCAGTTTTCCCCCGAGAACGCCGGGGAAAATTAGCAGAAATGGCAATTTACCTTTCCTTCGGAATCGAGTATAATCAAACCGTAGACATCTACGCAATTCAACAAAAGGAGTGCTTTTTAGATGAAACTGTCCCCTCTGCAGGTCGCCAGATACCAGTATACCCCTAAGCTTCCCGGTATGCTCCGCAACGGTGTGGCCGACATCTGCGTGAAAAATGGCGAGGCAACCGCCAGCGTTGCCGATCAGGAGAAGATTGCCGCCCTGTTCCCCAACACCTACGGCAAGAACGAGATTACCTTCGTCAAGGGCAAGAACACCTCCGAGGCCAAGAAGCAGGTCGTGGGCGTGATTCTGTCCGGCGGTCAGGCTCCCGGCGGTCACAACGTGGTCTGCGGCCTGTACGACGCGCTGAAGGCAACGAACAAGGACAACGTCCTCTACGGCTTCAAGGGCGGCCCCAGCGGTCTTCTGGAAGATGACTACCTGGTCTTTGACGACGAGTACATCAACCAGTTCCGCAACACCGGCGGATTCGACATCATCGGCTCCGGCAGAACCAAGCTGGAAACCGAGGAGCAGTTCGCCGTGGCCGCGAACGTGTGCAAGAAGCACGGCATCAACGCCATCGTCATCATCGGCGGCGACGACTCCAACACCAACGCCGCGGTGCTGGCCGAGTATTTTGTCGCTCACAACACCGGCGTGCAGGTCATCGGCTGCCCCAAGACCATCGACGGCGACCTGAAGAACGAGGACATTGAGTGCTCCTTCGGCTTCGACACCGCCACCAAGACCTACAGCGAGATCATCGGCAACATCGAGCGGGACGCCAACTCCGCCAAGAAGTACTGGCACTTCATCAAGGTCATGGGTCGTTCCGCCTCCCATGTGGCTCTGGAGTGCGCTCTGGAGACTCAGCCCAACGTCTGCCTGATCGGCGAGGAAGTGGCTGCCAAGAAGATGTCCCTGGCTCAGATCGCCGACTACATCGCCGATTCCGTAGCCAACCGGGCGGCAAACGGCGACAACTTCGGCGTTGCCATCATCCCCGAGGGCATCGTGGAGTTCGTGCCCGAGTTCTCCGTGCTGATTGCCGAAATCAACGAGCTGCTGGCCGGCGAGAAGACCGCCGCCTTCAACGCTCTGCCCACCTGGAAGGAGAAGTACGCCTTCATCGAGGCCGGCCTGACCAAGGAGTCCATGGCCGTCTTCGCCATCCTGCCCGAGAGCATCCAGCAGCAGCTGTTCCTGGAGCGTGACCCCCACGGCAACGTGCAGGTGTCCCTCATCGAGTCCGAGAAGCTGTTCTCCGCTCTGGTCAAGGCCAACCTGGCTGCCCGGAAGGCTGCCGGCACCTACAGCGGCAAGTTCTCCACCCAGCATCACTTCCTGGGCTACGAAGGCCGCTGCGCTTTCCCCTCCAACTTCGATGCCGACTACTGCTACTCCCTGGGCTACAACGCCTTCATGCTGATTCTCTACGGCTACACCGGCTATCTGTCCAAGGTCTCCAACCTGTCCAAGCCCGCCGAGGAGTGGGTGGCTGGCGGTATGCCCATCACCAAGATGATGAACATGGAGCGCAGAAACGGTCAGGACAAGCCCGTCATCCGTAAGGCTCTGGTAGAGCTAGACGGCAAGCCCTTCACCTACTTTGCCGAGCGCAGAGCCCAGTGGGCAGTGGAAACCTGCTTCACCTACCCCGGTGCCATCCAGTACTTTGGACCTGCCGAGGTCTGCGACCTGACCACCAGAACCCTGGCTCTGGAAAAGGCCTAAGCTTCTACATTTACCAAAAACGACGTGACCGGAAGGCCACGTCGTTTTTTACTATGGATTCCGTGAAGCATCGGTCAGTCTGTCAGGCGGTTTTCCTCTCCCCAGATGCACAGCTGGTCAAGAACCTTCATCAGCGACTTTCCCCGCTCAGTCAAGGAATATTCCACTCGCGGCGGAATCTGAGGGAACTCTTTTCTCACAATCAGCCGGTCAGCCTCCAGCTCTTTGAGATTGCTGCTGAGCGTTTTGTCCGTAATCGTGCCCAGGTACCGTTTCATCTCGTTGAACCGCACTGGCGCAAACTCCATCAGGCAATATAGAATCACCATTTTATGCTTGCCGTTGATTAGAGACATGGTGTAGCTAAAGCCGGTATCGGCAAAGCTTGCGTTTCGAATGACACTTTCCATGCAGCCCACGTTTTACACTTCCTTTTTAGATAGTACCTATCTTAATTGACAGTACTTGTATTTTCTCCGATGTATGCTATTATGATAGCAGGATGACCGAGTAAAGTCAATCCCAAACCGAAACGGAGGTTGTTATTTATGAAAAAAGAACTGAGTGTCAATCCCTATCTGTTCCCTATGCCGGTGCTGATGATCGCCACCTACGGCGACGGCGATGTGGTGGATGTGATGAATATGGCCTGGGGCGGCATCTGCGCAGAAAATATGGTTTCTCTCAACATCAGCGCAGACCATAAAACCTCAGAAAATATCAAAAAGCGAGGTGCTTTCACCCTGAGCGTTGCGGACATTCCCCACATAGAGGCCGCCGACTTCTTTGGCATCGCCAGCGGCAACAAAATGCCGGACAAGTTCGCCCGGAGCGGACTGACTGCCGTCAGGAGCGAAAAGGTGGACGCTCCCATTGTCCAGGAGTTCCCCCTGACCCTGGAATGCAGGGTCGTGGAGGACAAGGAGGAAGTCTACGGCCACCACGTCCTCGGTGAGATCGTGGGGGTTCTTGTGGACGAAACTGTGCTGGACGAGAAGGGCAAGGTGGATCCCACCAAACTGAACGCCTTTGTCTTTGACCAGTTCCGCAGCGGCTACTACGCCATCGGCCAGAAGGTGGGTCAGGCCTGGCACACCGGCGCGCCGCTGATGAAGAAGTAAGATTACGCAAAAAACGACGTGACCGGAAGGCCACGTCGTTTTTTTCATCTTACTTTGCTTCGTTCTTCGGATCGCCCACCGCTTGCGCGAAGGCGCCCTTCCAATTTTCGCCGGTCATCGCCTGGGCAAAGGGAGCAAAATTGGGGTTATCGCTGCGCTCCACCGTGTATTTTATCCGGAGCTGCTGGACAAGCGACCAGACCAGCACAAGAGCCAGAATCCCCAACGCCCCATACAGGCAGCCTCTCACCCGGATTCCGGCCACTGCCAGGACAATTGCGGCGAGAATCAGCAGAAACTTCCGGGCAACATTCTGCAAAAAGCCAAGGAAGAATAGCTGCTTATTGTATTTCCTCATTTCTTCCACTTCTCCGTCAGAGCCCGGATCTGAGAAGCCAGCTTGGCGTTGTCCTTGTTGGTGCAGCCCTTGCGGGTATGTACCAGGGCAAGCAGTGCCTCCGCCGCGGCCAGCAGATCCTCGTAGACCTGCTTTGCCCGCTGGCTGCCCTTGAAGATGGCCGCCCGGTTGATTCGCACTCCCTGGGTCAGGGTCACGCTCTTGCCGGTGAGCAGGTCAAATTCCGTGCCGCTGTAGGGAGCCTCCGCCCGGTAGCCCAGCTTTTTCAGGGTGTCCCGGAAGGCCTCGCAGCTCGTTTCGTCGCCGTGGTTCACAAATACCAGCTTGGGTTTTTCCGTAAAGCCTGCCAGCCAGCGGAGCAGACCGTCCCGGTCGGCATGGCCGGAGGTGCCGTGAAGCGTGGCGATTTCCGCGTTCACCGCGATTTCCTCGCCGAAGAGCCGGACGCTTTTGGCTCCGTTCTGGAGCTTCCGACCCAGAGACCCCTCGGCCTGGTAGCCGACAAAGAGAACGATGCAGTCCCCGCGCCACAGATTGTGCTTCAGATGATGTCGGATTCGACCGGCCTCGCACATACCGCTGGCGGACAGAATCACCTTTGGCCGGTTATCAAAGTTGATGGCCTTGGATTCATCAGCGCTGACGGACAGGGTCACGCCGTCAAACCAGATGGGGTTGATGCCCTGACGAACCAGAGCCAGGGTCTTCTCGTCGAAATTTGTCTGGCTGCACTGGAGGAAAATTCCCGTGGCCTCCACTGCCAGGGGGGAATCCACATACACCGGGAACCGGTCGTGGCCATGGATCAGACCCCGCTGCTTGATTTCCCGGATGGCATACAGCATTTCCTGGGTTCTGCCCACCGCGAAGGAGGGAATCACCAGGTTGCCCCCCTGATCCAGGGCCTTCTGAATATAGCCGGCCAATTCCACAACCGGATCTGCCGTGTCCTTCTCATGGAGCCGGTCGCCGTAGGTGGACTCGATCACCAGGTATTCCGTTTCCGCAATGGGCTTGGGGTCGTTGATGATAGGCTGATTGGTGTTGCCCACGTCGCCGCTGAAAACGATTTTCCGGGTTTCCTTGCCCTCGGTCAGCCACAGCTCAATGGAGGCCGAGCCCAGCAGATGTCCCGCGTCGTTCATCCGGAGGACAATGCCCTCGGCCACCTGGAGAATTTCCTCATACTGGCAGGGCCGCAGGAGCCGGATGGCGGCTTGAGCGTCGTTCACGTCATAGATAGGCTCCACCGGGGGCTGACCTGCCCGCTCCGCCTTCCGGCTCTGCCACTGCGCCTCGGACTGCTGAATGTTTGCGCTGTCCAGCAGCATAATCCGGCACAGGTCACAGGTGGCCTCGGTGGCGTAGATGGCTCCGGAGAAGCCGTCCTTGCACAGCTTGGGCAGCATACCCGAGTGGTCGATATGGGCATGGGTCAGGAACACCGCCTCAATCTGCCCCGGGTTCACCGGCAGGGGCACATTCTCGAAAATATCCGCTCCCTGCTCCATACCGCAGTCCACCAGATAGAACCGGCCTCCCACCTCCAGCAGAGTGCAGCTGCCGGTGACCTCATGGGCGGCGCCGATGAATTGAATTTTCATACATTCACCTCCGAAAATATGCCGTGAGTCTTAGCTTTACTATACCACAGGTTCCCGACGGAGGCAAGTCTATCCGGCCTGGGCGTCTACGGTTTGTGTCCCTAAAAAATGAATCACCAGCCGGTTGGGCAGGCACACGATGTCCGTACCTCCTGCGCAAAAGCCCCGCTTTTCGCAGTAGTGATCCGGACAGTTTGCCTGGGTCACGGCGATTTTTCCGTCCCGGACGGTGACCACGTTCACCCCGCCGTTTTCCCCGGTGACGGTAAATTCCTGGTCAACCCTTAAATCCACGGTTTTCACCGTTTTCCCAAAGCTTTCAATCCGAGCCTGTCCCGCCGCCTTCCCCGGCCGGAGGAGCCACAGGCTCAGCCCCAGGCACACCAAAAGGGCGGTTCCCAGAACGCTTAACCAGGTTTTTGACTTCATGTTCTCCGCCTCCCGGCTTTCGGGCAGATTGCCCTACCCATTTCCCAGACAGTATAGCAAATTTGTGGAGAAAAGGCAAGAAAAACCCCTAAATTCTTCTTGACATTTTTCTTTCTGAATGGTAAAATACTCGAGCCGCATTGAAGGGGCTCTAAGTCGGTGCGTCCAAATGCCCGCGCCTCAAAAGCGAGACTACACAATATAAAGTAGGTGAAACAAATGAAAGCAGTTATCGTTACCGGTGGCAAGCAGTACACCGTGGCTGAGGGCGACGTCCTGTTCATCGAGAAGCTGAACGCCGAGGCAGAGTCCACTGTCAAGTTCGATCAGGTTCTGGCCGTCCTGGATGGAGACAACACCAAGATCGGTGCTCCCGTGGTCGAGGGTGCCGCTGTGGAAGCCAAGGTCGTGAAGAACGGCAAGGGCAAGAAGCTGGACATCATCCGCTACAAGGCCAAGAAGGGCGAGAAGCGCCACATCGGCCATCGTCAGCCCTACACCAAGGTCGAAATCACCAAGATCGCTCTGTAATTTATGACAAGATGCGAATTTCACACCGAGGGCG
>UQXG01000016.1 GCA_900544945.1 uncultured Eubacteriales bacterium
GCAGTCATTAGAATTTTGATTCGCTGCGCGGAGCACCACACTGGTTCGCAATGACATGGTTTTTGACAGCCTCTATTTTTTTCAAAGGACTCTCTTTTTCCCCCAGCCCCTTTGACATTCCCGGGCCGGCATGGTATCATATTCCGGTAAAAACGAGGAGGAAGCCTATGTTTCTCTATTACAGTCTGTTTGTCGCCCTGATCGTCATCGCCGACCAGGTGGCAAAGTATTTTACCGTACTCTATATTCCCGCCGCGGGCGCTCAGCCCTTCATCCCCGGCATTCTGCAAATCACCTATGTGCGCAACACCGGCGCCGCCTTCTCCTCCTTTGAGGGGCAGCAGTGGCTCTTTGCCCTGATTTTTCTGGTGCTCACCGGCCTGATTTTCTGGGAGTATTTCAAAAAGCCCGTGGGCTTTACCAAGCTGGAGCGGTTCTGCATCGCGGCCATCTACGGCGGCGGCCTGGGCAACATGATCGACCGGGTGCGGCTGGGGTATGTGGTGGACATGCTGGAAACCACCTTCATGGACTTTCCCGTGTTCAACGTGGCCGACTGCTTCATCACCTGCGGCTGCGCCGTGCTGATGGTCAGTTTGCTTCTAATGCACAAGGATTTCTGGAAGGAGAGCAAATGACTCTGTATGCTGACACCCCCGGGGAGCGTCTGGACGCCTTTTTGACCCGGAGCGTACCGGGTCTGAGCCGGAGCGCCGCCCAAAGACTCATTGAGGAAGGGCAGGTTCTTCGCTGCGGAAAGCCCGGGAAGAAAAACGACAAGCTGAATCCCGGCGACCCCATATCCTACGAAATTCCGGAGCCCAAGGCCGTGGATATTCAGCCCAAGGACATACCTCTCGATATTGTCTACGAGGACGAGGATTTGCTGGTGATTAACAAGCCCAAGGGGCTGGTGGTGCACCCTGCCGCCGGGCACCAGGACGACACCCTGGTCAATGGGCTTCTCTACGCCCTGGGAGACGATCTGTCCGGCATCAACGGGGAACTGCGCCCCGGCATCGTCCACCGGATTGACAAGGATACCTCCGGGCTGCTGGCCGTGGCAAAAAACGACCTGGCTCACACGGTGCTGGCCTCCCAGCTGAAAGATCACTCCATGGCAAGAACCTACGAGGCCATTGTCTGCGGGGTGCTGAAGGAGGATTCCGGCACCGTGGACGCCCCCATCGGACGGCATCCCAGCGACCGGAAGAAAATGTGCGTCACCCAGCGCAATTCCAAGCCCGCCGTGACCCACTGGGAGGTCATCCGCAGATATAAGGGCTATACCCACATCCGCTGCAAGCTGGAAACCGGCCGCACCCATCAGATTCGGGTGCACATGGCCTACATCGGTCATCCCATTCTGGGCGATACGGTTTACGGCCACAAAAAGCCGGAGCTGGGTCAGTCCAGCCAGTGTCTCCATGCCGGGGTGCTGTGCTTCGCCCACCCCAGAGACGGCCATCCGGTGATGGTGTTCGCCGAGCTGCCCCAATATTTCAAAGATGTGCTGCAAAAGCTGGAAAGGATGACATAAATGGATTTTTCGGATGTTCTGCTGACCGTTGACTACGACCGGACGCTGACTGCCCCGGACTCCACCATTCCGGAGCGGAATCTGGAGGCCATCCGATATTTTATGGCCAACGGCGGCGCTTTCACCGTGAACACCGGCCGCAGCGTGCCCATGATTCAGGCCTTCCGGGACATTGTACCCGTGAACGCCCCGCTGCTTCTCTACAACGGCTCTGCCGCCTATGACCTGACCACGGGAAAATTCGAGTTCTGTCACCCGATTCCCCTGGATGCCTGGGAGACCGTGAACACCGCCCGGCGGCTGTTTCCAGACCTGACCGTGGAGGTTCAGGGACTTCAGGCGCACTATGCCTGTCCCGACCACCCGGGCTGGGACGTTTTCTGCGCCAGCCATAGCTGCGCCTATCAATTCGTAAAGCCCGGAGACGACCTGGGTACCTTTCTGAAATTCTCCCTGTACGGCACCTTCAAAGACGACACCGTGGACAGCATGTTCTCCGGCACTCCGGAGGAGGTGCGCCGGATGGACGAGGCTGAGCGGATTCTGAACGAGACCTTCGGGGATGCCTGCGTGGTGTTCCGGGCAGCCACCCGAATTATCGACGTTCATGCCAAGGGGGTCAGCAAGGGCCGCTCCGCCCGGCAGCTGCAAGCCCACCTGGGTCGGAAAATCCTGGTGTGCGTCGGCGACGCGGACAATGACCTGCCTATGATGGTGGATGCGGACTATGCCTATGCCCCTGCCGACGGAAAAATCGCCGATCGGTATGAAAATGTGTGTAAATGCGCCGACGGGGCCGTTGCAGACGTGATTTATGAAAAAATTCCCGGGATTCTGAAAAATTTCGGTTGACAATTCCGGCGCTCTATGGTAAAATGCTCTGGCTGAAACTGCTAAGGGCAGGGACTTGCGGGTGTAGTTCAATGGTAGAACACCAGCCTTCCAAGCTGGATACGCGGGTCCGATTCCCGTCACCCGCTCCATAGAAATGCGCCAGTAGCTCAGCTGGATAGAGCAACTGCCTTCTAAGCAGTAGGTCGGGGGTTCGAGTCCCTCCTGGCGTGCCATCTTTGCCCGCCCCGTTTTCAGCAAATTGCATATGGTGGATATGGCCTAGTTGGCTAAGGCGTCAGATTGTGGCTCTGAAGATCGTGGGTTCGAGTCCCATTATCCACCCCATAAAAAGAACACCATCCTTCCGGATGGTGTTCTTTTTATGGGGTGGATACGGGACTCGAAGAGAGCGGCCCGCCCGAAGGGCGGGTAAAAAAGTGTCCAGTGGACACTTTTTTAGCTCGGGGGAGAGTCCCCTTTTCTTCGGGCGCATCCCGTCAGGGGTGTGAACGAAGAAAAGTCATTCGGTGGTACAGCTGCGGGACTCGAAAGGCCGTTAAGAAAACATGCCATTGCGAAAAAGCGGAAGAATGTGGTACAATTTTCCGGTTTTTCCGAGAACCATCGATAAACGCACTGGTGCGGGAGCACCCTGGCTCCCTTGTGCAAAGGGAGCTGGCAAAAATCTTTGATTTTTGACTGAGGGATTGTAAAACTGCGTCAATGAAAGCACACAAAAAGATGGGAGTTCTGATCCCCTCAGTCTCGTGCTTGCGGGGGACGCACGAGACAGCTCCCCTTGGTCAGCAAGGGGAGCCTTTGCCCTCATCTGTCACGGCTACGCCGTTCCGCTTAGAACTCCTCCACCGTCAGCTGAGCCAAAATGGCATCCAGTTTGGCGTTGACCATATCGAAATCCGACACTGCGTCCATGATTTCATCATAGGCTACGTCCTTTCCCGCCGCCTGAAGCTGGGAAGCCAGCTCCGCCACCTCCTGGGCGTGGGCATCGTTGTGGCTGACCAGATACCGCATGAGCACCAGCAGCTCCCGGATGGGCGTGGCTCCCGGCTCCGGAGTGTGCTCGTGGGCAACGTCTCCGTGGGTATGGGTGTGGGTCAGGCCGCCATGGGTATGGGTCACCCCGCAGTGCACCTGAGCCAGCGGATCCCGCTTGACCCCGCTGACCTGGTACAGCAGCCGGTTGGCGACCATAATTTCCACATGAAAATGGGGCTCAAAGAGCTTCACCAGTTCCTCCGCCGGGGGCATGTCCTGAGCCTGAGCCGGATCGCAGGCGATGCTCAGCCGTCCGTCTTCCTTCAGAAGTCCCGCCAATCGGCGCAGCAGCCGCTTCACATTCACGCCCTCCGGCAAAGGGCCGCAAAGCAAAATCCGATCGTATTCTCCCCGGAGGGATTCCACCTGGGAAAGCGCCCCTTCCGCAAGGCTTTTCGGGCTTCTTTCCCGGCACCCGGCGGTGAGCACCCCGGCGGAAATGTCCAGAATGTCCATCCCCGGAGCCACTTCGGCACCCTCCAGAATTTTCTCTATGATTTGCTTGTCCATTGACCGTCCCTCCTGTGTTTTCCTGCATCATAACACAGGAGGGGCAAAAGCGCAACCACTTCCTTTTCTCCGAAAATCCTCCGAAAATTTTTCCGGAGGAACGGTATTTCGACAGCATTTGCACCCCTTTTATGCTACCCTGTAGGCAGGCTGACAGGGCGCAGACGGATGACCGCAACCGTGGCATCGTCTTCCGCGCCTACGCAGCCTCTGTCCAGAATTTCCGCCGCCAGCTCCCCAGGCGGCGCATCCGGAGATAGGACAGACTGGTGCTGGATACCCTCTCCATCCACACCGTCGCTGACGAGAATCAGCACTTCTCCCCGGCGAAGGGACAGCTTCTCCACCGTCATCCGGTTTTCTTCCAAAGAAAGACCCGGCGGCGGCGTGGCTGTCCCTATTTTTTCGGTTCCACGGCGGGTGAGCAGCCAGCTGGGCGCCGCCCCCCATTTGAACAGGCTGGCAATGCCCGTGTCCAGCTGCACCTCCGCTAAATCCACCGTCACCTCCCCGGCACTGCCCCGAAGTGTCAGAAGACTGTTGAGCGTTTCCAGCGCATCCCCGGCGGGAAATCCCGCCGCCAGCATCTGCCGCAGAAGCCCCGCGGCGGTGAAGCCTGCTTGCGCCGCCCCCAGCCCTGTGCCCATGCCGTCGCACAGAAGCACATAGTACCGGCATTCAGCCCCGGGAAAAGCAATGCACCGATCCCCATTGGCTCGCTCCTTTCCCCGGCTCCGGGCGGCAGCCTGAGCCTGAAATTCCGGCAGGGGATGCCGGGCCTTCCGGGGGAGCCCGTCCGCAAGATTTCGCAAATACTCCCCCAGAAACGTATATTGCTGCGCCAGAGCCTGCCGGTATTCCAGCAGGCGTTTTTGATTTGCTTCCAGCCCCCGGCGCTGCTCCTGGGCAAGGCGCAGCTGAGGGATGAGCCGCCCCTGCTTCCGGCAGTCCGCCTCCAAGGGGTGCTCCAGGTGTTCCAGGCTCAGGCTCAGCCGCTGGGTGCATCGGTTTCTTGCGGAGCAGGTGCCGCAGGCTCGCTCCTGTGCCCGCTCCAGCAAAGCCTTGGCATCCACGGCAGGGGGCTCCGTTTCGGTAAGCAGCTGCCGCAGGGTGAAAAACATTTCCGCCCCCACCTCCAGCCGCACCTGGGCGGCTCCCGTCTCCCCCCGGCGGCGAGGAATCTGAGTGCGGGCAGGAAGCAGAGCCGCCGCCCCGCCGCCCAGCACCAGCCCCGGCAGCACCGACAAATCCCAGATGCCGCAGGCCGCCATCACCGCCAGTGCTCCGAAGCCTGGGGCGGCGTAGTGCTGCCAGCGTTTGTCGAAGGGGATCAGCCGTATGAACCAGCCAAGGCACACCGCCGCCGTCATGGGCACCTTCGTCACCTGAGCTAAGTCCAGTCCCAGCCCCGCCAGAGCCGCCGCGGGAAAAGCGCCGCTCACCGCAAGCACCCCGGCGGCCACACACCCGGGGTTCACCATGCCCAGGGGAATCTGCGCCAGTGCCAGCGTCGCCAGAGCCCCGATGAGCCAGTCCGTCACCGGATCCCGGCACCGGACGGCCTGGGTAAAAAGCATGGCGGTCAGTCCTGTCAGGCCGATGCGCAGGCCATACACCAGCGGCGGGGTCCGATCCCGGAGAAGCAGCTGAAAGCACAGCCCCGTGATGGCCGTAAGGAAGGCGGCGATGGCGGGAATCATCAGCGGTTGGTTCCGGCTCTCCTCCCGCCGTCCCAGGAGCAGCGCCAGCAGCCCCGCCGAGGCCGCCCAGGCAATTCCCTGCAAGCCCCCGCTGCCCCAAAAAGTGGGATAGCCCACCAGTGCCCCCAGACTTATCAGCACCGCCCGCCAGCCGGTGAAGCCGCAGATCATCCCCATGGCGATGGGCTGGGGAGAATTGCCCAGGCTGGCCGCCGTCAGGAGAAATCCGCTGCCCCCGTAGAACAGAGCCAGCAGCAGCCCCCGAATTCCCGGCTCCAATAGCAGCTGCTCCATCCGCCGGCGTCCCCGCCGCAAATACGCTTCCACCATCATTGGTACACCACGCCTTTCTTCCAGAATGGCACCATCCTAGCACAGGCGGAAAAATTATGCTGTCGGAATGGCAAGCTCCACAATGATTCTTGCATCTGGAATTGGTTCGGTGTATAATGATGGGCAAAGGCTGAAAAGGAGCGTCACCATGGGAAGAGAATTTGAACTGAAATATCAGGCCAAAGCCGGGGATTTGGAGAAAATCCGAGAAAAATTCGGTGATTTTAAGTCCATTTCCATGGAGACCGCCTATTATGACACCCCCCTGCTTGTCCTGCGCTCGCGCCGCTGGACGCTCCGGCGGCGGCTGGAAAACGGGGTGTCGGTGTGCACCGTCAAGACCCCTCTGCCCGACGGCAGCCGGGGGGAATGGGAAGTGGAGGCTCCGGATATTTCTGAGGGGCTTCCGAAGCTCATCGCCCTGGGCGCGCCGGAGGAACTGTCCCAGATAGTCCAGGACGGTGTGGCTCCCTTCTGCGCCGCCCGGTTCGTAAGGCTTGCCAAGCTTCTTCCCACCCAGGACGGCACCGTGGAGCTGGCTCTGGACAAAGGCGTGCTCCTGGGCGGCGGTAAGGAACTGCCCTTTGCCGAGGTGGAGGTGGAGCTGAAATCCGGCAGTGACCGGGCTGCGGAGGCCTTCGCCCAAAACTTGGCGGCGGAGTTCGGACTGTCCGTTCAGCCCAAAAGCAAGCTGGCCCGGGCCATGTCGCTGGTCTGAAATTAACATACGGAGAAAGAGACTATGTTTACATCCCTGTTTGAGAAATACGACCGGCTGGTGCTCTTCGACACGGAGACCACCGGGCTCCAATACAGCCGGGACGAGATCATCGAATTCGCCGCGGTGGTGGTGGAGCCGGAAAACGGTCAGCCCAAAGTCACCCAGGAATACGATGAGCTGGTGGCTCTGGCTCCCGGCAGCTTCGTGCCCCCGAAAATCGAACAGCTCACCGGCATTTCCACCCAGGATCTCCGGGAGCGGGGGCTGTCCAAAACCCGGGTCTGCCGGGACATCGCCGAGCTGATTCAGGGAAACACCTTGCTTCTGGCCTACAACGCCCATTTTGACCTGAGCTTTCTGTTCTATATGCTCCTTCGGGACGGCGACCCGGCCATCTTAAAAGGCAAGGACAAGCTGGATCTGCTGACGGTTTACAAGGATCGCCACGCCTATCCTCACCGGCTGTGCAACGCCATCGAGGTCTACGGTCTGACCGGCAAGGTAGTCAACTCCCACCGGGCGGTGGACGACGTGCTGGCTACCGTGGCCGTCATGGAGGAAATGGAAAAGGAAAAGGACGACCTCGCTCGTTATGTAAACCTATTTGGCTACAATCCCAAGTACGGCGTGGAGGGCAAGCCCATTGGCTCCGTGACCTACAAGGCTCAGCCCTACGACCCCGCCGCACCGCTGTATGAGAACTAGGAGGAAAAATTATGGTAAACCAAAAAGCCTATGCCCTGGGAGCCAATCGCTCCTGCATCCGGGATTTATTCGAGTATGGCCGCCGGCAGGCCGCCATTGTGGGGCCGGAAAACGTCTACGACTATTCCCTGGGCAACCCCTCCATTCCCGCGCCTCCGGAGGTCAACGAGGCCGTCCGGGCGATTCTGGATGACACCGACTCCCTGCTGGTGCACGGCTATACCTCTGCCGTAGGCGATTATGAAGCCAGACGCGCCATTTCCGACGACCTGAACGCCCGCTACGGTGCGGCCACGAAGCCGGAGGAATTCTTCCTGGGCTGCGGCGCGGCGCCGGAGCTGGTCAGCGTATTCCGGGCACTGGCCGTGCCCGGGGGAGAGCTGCTCACCGTGGCTCCCTATTTCCCGGAGTACAAGCCCTTCGCCGAAGAGGCAGGGCTGATTTTCAAGGTCGTGCCCCCGGACGTGCCGGATTTTCAGATCAATCTGGAGGCTCTGACCGCCATGCTCACCCCCAACACCCAGGCGGTGCTTCTGAATTCCCCCAACAATCCCTCCGGCGTGGTGTACACCCGCCAAACCCTGGAGGCTCTGGCCGCCATTCTGAGGGAGAAGGCAGCGGCCTTCGGCCATCCCATTTACCTCATTTCCGACGAGCCCTACCGGGAACTGGTTTACGGGGTGGAAGTGCCCTATCTTCCCGCCATCTATCCGGACACCATCATCTGCTACTCCTACTCCAAGTCCCTGTCTCTGCCCGGTGAGCGAATCGGCTACGTTCTGGTTCCCGGCTCCTGTGCGGACAGTCAGGCGGTCTACGCCGCCGTGGCCGGAGCCGCCCGCTCCTGCGGACATGTCTGCGCCCCCAGTCTGTGGCAGAAGGTCATCGCCCGGTGCGCTCACCTGCGGCCGGACCTGGTGAGCTACGACCGGAACCGGCAGGCTCTCTATCAGGGCTTAACGGCCATGGGCTACAAAATGGCAAAGCCCGACGGAGCCTTCTACCTGTTCATCCAGGCTCCCGGGGGAGATGCCAACAAATTCTCGGATTTGGCAAAAAGGGAGAATCTGCTGCTGGTGCCCGGCGACGGCTTCGGCTGCCCGGGGTACTTCCGGATCTGCTACTGCGTCAGCTACGACATGATTCAAAGAAGCCTTCCCGTGTTTGAGAAGCTGATCCGGCAGTTTCAGTAATTGAATTTCTTCGCACCCAACCCGGGCGGCTGATAGCCGCCCGGGTTTTTCTGCGCATTCCACAGTTTTTATGGGTTGACTATGCGCCCGCAAGTGTTATAATGTGCTTATACATTAAGTACAATTAGAAAAGACGGTGAATTATGGAAATCATCATCAGCAATAACGCAGGCAAGCCGATCTATGAGCAAATCACCTCCCAGATGAAAGCGATGATCATGAGCGGCGAGCTGCAGGCGGGCGACTCCATTCCCTCCATGCGGGCACTGGCAAAATCCATCCATGTCAGTGTCATTACGGTGCAGAAAGCCTATGAGGATCTGCAAAGGGACGGGTTCATCGAAACCACAGTGGGCCGAGGGAGCTTTGTCTCCGCCCAAAACAAGGAATTTTACCAAGAAGAACAGCAGCGGATCGCGGAGGAACATTTGCAGGCCGCCGCGGAGATTGGCCGGACAAGCAACATTTCGCTGGAAAAATTGACGGAATTGTTGGCCCTATTCTATCAGGAGGACGAATGAGCATGGAGCATATTTTAGAATTGCGGCAGGTTTCCAAAGCCTTTCCCAAGTCGAATTTTGCCTTGGAGGATGTGACTTTTTCTCTGCCCTACGGTGCCATTATGGGATTTGTGGGAGAAAACGGAGCGGGAAAAACCACCACCATCGGCTGCATTTTGAATACCATCCGGAAAGGCAGCGGAACGATCAAGCTCTTTGGCCGGGAAATGTCGGACACGGACACGAGCCTGCGGGAAAGAATTGGCGTTGTCTACGATGGGGACAATTTTCCCCCTTACTGGACGGCGGAACAGCTGTCCAAGGTCATGGCGGGGCTTTATACCCGGTGGGACACTACCCTATTTCAGAAGTATTTGGCGGACTTTCACCTGCCAGCAAAGCAGAAAATCAAGCATTATTCCAAAGGAATGACCATGCAGCTGACCATTGCCGCCGCACTGTCCCATCACCCGGAGCTGCTCATTTTAGACGAGGCCACCAGCGGCTTAGACCCGATCATGCGGGACGAAATGCTGGACGTTTTTCTGGAATTTGTGCAGAACGAAACCCACTCCATCTTGTTGTCTTCCCACATTACCAGCGACTTAGAAAAGGTTGCGGATTATATCACCTTTATCCACCATGGCAGGCTCATTCTGACGGCGTCCAAAAACGATCTGGCGTATCACTACGCGGTCATGCGCTGCAAGGAACGTCAGTTTCTCGCCTTAGACCCGAAAGATATTCTTGCCTATCGGAAACGGGATTTTCAGATAGACGTGCTGGTTTCTGACGGAAAAGCGGCCCAGAGGAAGTATAAGGACGTTGTGATTGACCAGACTTCCGTGGATGAAATCATGCTGCTGTTAGTGAAAGGGGAGCGGGTATGAAAGGGCTTCTGAAAAATAACTTTTACGCGGCACTTTCCAACGCAAAAGTTTTTGCCGTGATCCTGTTTGTCCTGGGGATCTTCGCCGCCGTCCTTGGCAAGCGGGACACCTCGTGGATGATTGGCTATATGCTGCTTTCCATGATCGGATTCTCTTTCAATTCGATTGCGAGTGTGCGAAAGGAAAGCGTTGGGAAATGGAGCAAGTACAAGCTGACCGCCCCCGTAACCCGGTCTGCCATTGTGCGCAGCTATTATTTGAGCTTGCTGTCGTGGTTGGCTGTGGGAATGGCTTTCGCGGGAATGGGCGCGGCACTGTCTGTTGCGCTGCGCGGTTTCCCGTTTGACAGAACAACTGACATTTTCCTGCTGTTCGTGGCAGGCGTTGGAATCAGCCTGTTTATGGGGGCGATCTTTTTCCCACTGTTTTACATCGGCGGCGAAGAGCGAAATGAGGTGTCTTTGGTCATCAGCCTTCTTGGCGGGGTTGGGCTTGTCATGGGGCTTACGGCTCTGGTAAACGCACCGTTCCCGGCCCCCATGACCCAGGCGCAGATCCTTTTCGGCGGCGCGATGATGATTGGGTGCGCACTGGCTGCGTTTGGGATCTCCTGTCCCGTGGCCACCTGTATCTATCGCAGGAAAGAGTATTAAGGGGCGCAATAGACCCGTCCTTTTTCGCCTCGTTTCCTTCTTTTTCCTCCTTTGTCGAAATTTGTCTAAAAGTTTAGAAAATATGTAATTTCTGTAAGTTACAGTCGTTTTTGTTGACAAAAAGTTGTGTTTATGCTATCATCCAGGCAGATCGGCACAGGGCCGGTCTCAGAAACACAAGGAGGAACCTTTACTATGCGCACATCCCTGATTCGGCGCGCGGCAGCTTCTCTGCTGGCGCTGAGCCTGGTGTCCGCCGCTCCCCTGGCCGTCCAGGCCCAGGAAGACGAGACCCAGAAACCCATTTCCCTCACCCAGGAGCACGTCACACTGGAACACACCGAGTATGAATATACCGGCAATCCCATTGAGCCCAACGTCACCGTCCGGGTGGAGGGCACTCTGCTGACTCTGGATCAGCACTACTCCCTCAGCTTCGCCGACAATACCGAGGTCGGCCAGGCTAAGGCCACCGTCACCGGCATTGAAACCGCCGGCTACACCGGCAAGGTGGAGATTCCCTTCACCATCGTGCCCAAGGCCACGGAACCCAGCCAGCCTTCCGAGCCTTCGGAACCTTCCCAGCCTTCCGAGCCTTCTCAGCCTTCGGAACCTTCCGAGCCCCCCAAGCCTCTGGCCATCACCGAGGACAGCGTGAAGCTGGAAAAAACCGAGTTTGTCTACGCCGGTAAGGACGTGGAACCCAAGGTCACCGTCACCGTGGAGGGCAAGGTTTTGACCGCAGGCACGGACTACAAGCTGGCCTACGAAAATAACAGCAAGCCGGGCACCGCCTATGCCATTATCACTGCCGCTGACAGAAGCAGCTACACCGGCTCCGTCCGGGTGAAGTTCACCATCACCGAGGCGGAAAAGTCCCCCGCCTATACCGTCACCGCCGGTGCCGACGGCAAGTGGTACCAGAAGAGCGGCAAAACCCTGAGCTTCACCGCCAACGGGGAGTTCAGCAAGTTCGTGGGCGTGTCCGTGGACGGCAAGCGTCTGGCGGATTCCGCCTACACCGCCAAGTCCGGCAGTACCGTCGTTACCCTGAAAAACAGCTACCTGAACACCCTGAAGCAGGGCAAGCACACCCTTACCGTTCATTTTGAGGACGGCAAGGCAGAGACGGCCTTCCAGGTTCTGGCTGCCAAGGACGGCACGAACCCCGCCACCGGAGATACCATCCACCTGTGGGCCGGGATTCTCTTCGTATCCCTGACGGGGCTGGCCGGGGCAGGCTTTGCCTGGGCTCGGAAGCTCCGCAGATAAGCATACCGGCGTACCGCGGCAAGCGGCACGCCGGTTTTTTATTTCTCAGGTTCTAGGGAACGTCCCTAAGTAACGCAAGTCATTGCGAACCATCCCGCAGGATGGTGTGGCAATCCGCATTCCCTGAAAAAGTCAAGATTTCCGACATTTTGAAGAGAACGGATTGTGACCGGAGGGAATCCCCGGAGGGGGCCGCGTCGGCCGCTGGCCTCCTTGCAATCACATACATTTTTCGTTCCTTCTCAAAAATGTCTCGGCTTCAATTGAACTCTGCGGTGTCAAAGGTCGCCACCACATGATAGGTGACCTCCCCCTCGGCGTTCAGGGTGTCCTCCAGAAAGCGGCAGATTTCCTCTTCCTTCGGCTCCAGGGAAAGGGGAATCACCACGTCGAACACCAGATTGATGTGCCGTTTGCCCCGGATCATCCGGAAATCGTGGAGGGTCAGCCGGGGATCCCGGCTCTGGAGCAGGCAGAGCACCCGCTTGCGAAGCCGATTCAGCTCCGGGTCGTCCACCACTACCGGGTCATAGTGGATCACCAGATGGACATTGTGGCTGCGCAGGCACTCCCGCTCCATGTCGTCGATGATCTCATGGCACTCCAGCGGATCCTCCCGGCAGTCCATTTCCACATGGATGCTGGCAAACCGCTGGCCCGGGCCGTAGTCGTGAACCATCAGGTCATGATAGCCCAGCACCTTGGGCTGGGAGACGATGTAATCCACCAGCTTCTCCCGAAGCTCCGGATCCGCGTTCTCCCCCAGCAGCGGCGAAATGGTATCCTTGGCCAGACCCCAGCCGCTGTGCAGGATAAAGGCCGCCACTGCCAGACCCACCCAGCCGTCCACGGGGATGTGGAACTGTCTTTCAAACAAGGCGGCCAGGAGCACCGCAGAGGTGGTAATGCAGTCGTTCCGGCTGTCCTCGGCGGTGGCAAGCAGCGCCTTGGAGTCGATTTTTTTCGACAGGGCCCGATTGAACAGATTCATCCACAGTTTCACGCCGATGGATGCCAGCAGCACCACCGCCGCGATGGCAGAAAATTCCACCGGCGTGGGATGGAGGATTTTTTCGGCGGAGGTCTTGACCAGCTCCACGCCGATGACCAGGATTAGCACCGCTACCCCCAGACCGCTCAGATATTCCGCCCGGGCGTGGCCGTAGGGGTGTCCGGCATCCGCGGGCTTATCCGCCACCCGGAAACCGATGAAGGTCACGATAGAGCCGGAGGCATCGGACAGGTTATTCATGGCATCGGCGGTAATGGACACGGAGCCCGTCAAGGTTCCCACCAGCAGCTTGAAGCCGAACAGCAGCAGGTTGCAGGCGATCCCCACCACGCCGGACAGGGTGCCCACCGCCGCGCGCACCTTCGGGTCATCCGGATTCTCCCCATCTTTTACAAACAGCCGAAGCAGCAATTTCGTCATATTTTCCTCCCAAACGGCCTGTATTCACCTCTCTACTGTCAGTAGAGGGCTATATTCTACCCCCGGTGGGGATTGTCAGGGGCTTTTCTCCCAAGAAAGGCGTGACTTCCCACCGGGAATATTGTATGATAACAAAGTAAAAACCGTGTGTTCTTTATGATAGCACGAGACGGCACGGTTGGTCTAGAGTAACGGAGTGAAGAAAAATGGATTTTCAGATTATTACCGATTCCTGCTGTGATTTCCCCACGCCCATGTACGGCCAGCTGGGACTTACCTTTGTGCCCCTGACCGTGGAGTTCCGGGGCAATACCTTTGACGATAAGAACGACGACACGCTGAAGGATATGTACCAGGGGCTTCGGGCCGGGGAAGTGGCAAAAACCTCTGCCGTCAACCCCAGCCGCTGGAGCCAGGCCATGGAGAAGGCTCTGGCCGCCGGGAAGGACGTTCTGGTGCTGGCCTTTTCCTCCGGCCTTTCCACCACCTACCAGAGCGCCGTCATCGCCGCCGAAGAATTGAAGGATGCGTACCCGGATCGCAAGATTCAGGTCATCGATACTCTCTGCGCCTCCATGGGTCAGGGGCTGCTGGTGTGGTATGCCTGCAAGAAGCGGGACGAGGGTCTGTCCCTGGATGAGGTTGCCCAATGGGTGCTGGACAACCGGCTCCATCTGTGCCACTGGTTCACCGTGGACGATCTGATGTACCTGAAGCGTGGGGGTCGGATCAGCGCGGCTACCGCCCTGGTGGGCACCATGCTGCAAATCAAGCCGCTGCTCCATGTGGACGACGAGGGGCATCTGATCAACATGACCAAGACCAGAGGCCGGAAGGCTGCCATCGACGCCATGGTGAAGAAGGCCCAGGAACTGGGCGCAGGTTATGACAATTCCACCATGTTTATCTCCCACGGAGACTGTCTGTCGGACGCGGAGTATCTGAGCCATCAGCTGAAGGAAAAGTGCGGCGTGAAGGACGTGGTCATCAGCTATGTGGGGGCGGTGATCGGCTCTCATTCCGGCCCGGGCACTCTGGCTCTGTTCTTCCTGGGCTCTCATCGCTGAGCCGGCGGCGGGTCGCCGCTGACAATGCGTGCGTTGGCTGGTCTGATTTCGATAGACTATTGGGTGCAAGCTCGGTATCGGCGGTGGGGCATTGCTGACAATGTGTGATCGGGAGCCCGGCGGGCAATGCGTGCACGGCTGGTCTGAAATCGGTAGACCTTTGGGTACCGGCTCGGTATCGTTCCGTTTTTTGAGCAGCAACAAACAGCGCATGTCATAGCAGGCAATTGTTGTGTCGCACTGGTGCGGGAGCACCCCGGCTCCCTTGTGTAAAGGGAGCTGTCATGGCCGTCTCACGCAAGGTCATGACTGAGGGATTGTCAAAATATTCAGTTCTGATCCCCTCAGCCCCAGTGTGCGCACTGGGGCAGCTCCCCTTGATCAGCAAGGGGAGCCACGGGCGGCCAGTGGCCGCCCCTACGGATTCTATAATGCACAGAAGAAGCCCAGGGCACGGTGCGGCGCACCGTGCCCTGGGCTTTTTTAGAATCAATCCAGATCCTCGCCGACATCCCGGTAAGCGGACTGGGTGGGAGAGGCGTTGGCGGCCTCCTTGCTGTACTTCTCCACGAATTTGGCGGCCTTATCCACCGGCAGGATGGTGCCCGCACCGGCCACGCAGCCCCCGGGACAGGCCATGCCCTCCAGCAGATAGCCCTTGTACTTACCGGCCTTGGCCATCATCATCAGCTTCCGGCAATCCCGCAGGCCCTCTGCCCGGGCGGTTTTCACCTCCAGGTCGGGGTGGGTCTCATTGACCAGATTGGTCACGGCCTGGGCAACGCCACCGGCTACGGCGAAGCCGCGGCCCGCGCCGGTGCCCTCGTTCAGACCCTCGGACTCTTCCAGGGCGGCAAAATCGATTTCCTTGGCCTCGAACATGCCCATGAGCTCCTCGAAGGTCAGCACGAAGTCCACGTCGGAGCGGATATCCGCCCGGATGGCCTCCAGCTTCTTGGCGGCGCAGGGGCCGACAAAGACCACCTTGCACCCGGGGTGCTCCTTCTTCATCAGACGGGCGGTGAAGACCATAGGGGTCAGGGTCATGGAAATCTTCTTGGACTCGCTGGGGAAGAGCTTGCCGATCATGGAGTGCCAGGCCGGGCAGCAGGAGGTTGCCATATAGTCCTGTTCCCCCGGCACCTTCTCCAGGAAGTCCTTGGCCTCCTCGATGGTGCACATGTCCGCGCCGATGGCCACCTCCACCACGGAGTCAAAGCCCAGCATTTTCATGGCGGTGACCAGCTTGCCGGGAGACACCATGCCGCTGAACTGGCCGATGAAGGCGGGGGCTACAATGGCGATAACCTTGTCTCCCTTGAGAATGGACTGGATGACCTGGAAGATCTGCCCCTTGTCCACGATGGCGCCGAAGGGGCAGGAAACCAGGCACTGTCCGCAGGCCACGCACTTGTCCTGGTTGATGGTCGCCTTGCCGTGCTCATCGGAGCCGATGGCGTCCATGCCGCAGGAGGCCTGGCAGGGCCGCTCCAGGTGGATAATGGCGTGATAGGGGCAGGCCTTGGCGCACTTGCCGCAGCGGATGCACTTGTCCGGGTCAATGTGGCTTCTGCCGTTGACGAAGGAAATGGCGCCCTTGGGGCACACCTGCTGGCAGGAGGCGGCCAGGCAGTTCTGGCAGCCCACGGTGACCTTATACTGGTTGGTGGGGCAGGCGTGACAGGCATAGGGAATGATATTGATGAGCGGAGGCTCGTAGTACTGCTCGGCAACGGCGGCGGCATCCATACCCTCGGTCATCAGGCTCCGGGTCTGAATGGGACGGATGCCCAGACCCATAGCCAGGCGCACCCGCTCACCGGCGATGGCACGCTCCAGGAAGATGGATTCCCGGTGCAGAGGCTGGTCGCCGGGAACGATTTTGTAGGGCAGATCCTCGGCGTTGGTGTAGTCACCGCCGGCGTAAGCCATACGGGCGACCTCGGTAAAGACATTTTTCCGGATGTCAGTGATGAGAGACGGGATTCCTCGCATGTACGGTATTCCTCCATATATTATTTTTATTATTACAAGGGAAGTATACCATAAGTATTTCCCTTTTTCCAGAGAAAAAAATTGAAAAGGACAAAGTTTGGAGAAATTGTCTAATTTTTGATTGAAAATCTGGCTATTTTCTGAAAAAGGCAAAGATTATGGGAAGTATTCCCTTTTTCTTATACTGTGGTTTTCTCTGGCTGGGCGCTCTTTTTTCCGAAGGAGAAGCCCCGCTTTTTCATGCACTTGACGTAGGCCGGGAACAGGAACAGATCCGCCATGATCCAGGCGGCGGGGCTGGCGTAGCACACCGCCGTGAAGCCCAGCAGGGGCACCAGGCAAATGCCGAAGACGCCCCGGGCGATCATCTCGAAAACACCGGCCAGCACCGCGAACTCCGAGAAGCCCAACCCCTGGATGGTGAACCGCAGCAGGTTCACAAACAGCAGGGGCACATAGAAGGCCAGATTCACCAGCAAAAACTGACGGCTCATGGTGCCGATGGTCTCCACAGCCTGGAGATCCTTGGTATCCAGGAACATCAGGCACAGATCCCGACCCCAGAAGTACATGGCGATGTAAATGACCGCCGAGTAAACAACGCCCAGCACCGTGCAGTCCAGAACCCCCTGGTGAATCCGGTGAGGCTTCTCCGCGCCCAGATTCTGACCGGCAAAGGTGGCCGCGGTGGTGCCGATGGCATCAAAGGGACAGGCGCAGAGCAGCTGCACCTTGCTGCCCGCCGTCACCGCCGCCATGGCGTTGGCGCCCAGTCCGTTCACCGCGGTCTGAAGCAGAATGCTGCCGATGGCGGTGATGGAATATTGCAGGCCCATAGGAAGACCCATGTTGAGAAGGTGCCGGGCATAAATGCCCCGCAGCCGCAGATCCTCCCGGCTCAGGTGGAGCACCGGGAAGCGCCTCACCATATACCCAAGGCACAGAACGCCGGAAATCAGCTGGCTGAGCAGGGTGGCCCAACCGGCGCCCGCCACGCCCATCCGGAAGGTGACGATGAACACGATGTCCAGCACCACATTCAGCAGGCTCGACAGAATCAGAAACACCAGCGGCGTCCGGGAATCGCCCAGGGAGCGGATGATGCCGGAGAGCAGATTGTAGAGCATAGTAGCCGGAATGCCCAGGAAAATTACCCAGATATAATTGTAGGCGTGGTCAAAGGTCTCCGCCGGGGTGTCCATCCAGGTCAGAATCTGACGGCACAGGACAGTGGTGGTCAGGGTCACAACCAGGCCGATGATGGAGCACAGCCAGATCATGTTGCCCACGAATTTGCGCAGGCCGTCAAAATCCTTCTGTCCGAACTTCTGAGCCACGGGGATGGCAAATCCGGCGCACACGCCGTTGCACAGACCCAGCACCAGAAAGTTTACGGAGCCGGTGGAGCCAACGCCTGCCAGAGCCTCCACACCCAGAAATTTGCCCACCACAACGGTGTCCACCATGCTGTAGAACTGCTGGAAGAGCAGACCGAAGAGCAGGGGCAGCATAAAAGAAAGAATCAGTCCCATAGGGGAGCCGACGGTTAAATCACGGGTACTGCTTTTCGCCATAAAATCACCTCAAAAGAAATCCGGCTCCGCACAAAGCAAGACCCGGTTTGTCGTTATTTTTCACGATATTTTACTTCCTGTTTTGTGCAATGTCAATAGGGTTTTGGAATATTTTTCTCCTTATCTCCCAGATATATTTTTCCTATGGCAAATCATATTTCCCGAACCTCCGGCGTAAAATGAAGCAAAGGCGAGGAGGGGTTATCATGAAGAGGATTCTGGCAGCCGCCGTCGGCATTGCGCTGCTCAGTCTGCTGCCGCTGAGCGCCGGGGCGGCTACCCTGGCGGAGGCGGGAAAAAGCGCGGTGCTCATGGATGTGACCACCGGCACGGTGCTCTATGAGCGCAATTCCCACGAGGCACTGGCTCCCGCCAGCGTCACCAAGGTCATGACCATGCTTTTAATTATGGAAGCGGTGGACTCCGGGAAAATCGCCCTGACGGACACCGTCACCGCCTCCGAGGCCGCGGCGGCCAAGGGCGGCAGCCAGATCTATCTGAAGGCCGGGGAGACTATGAGCGTGTCGGATATGCTCAAATCCATCGCCGTGTCCTCCGCCAACGACTGCGCCTGCGCCATGGCCGAGCACATCTGCGGCTCGGAAAGTACCTTCGTGGAGGCCATGAACCGGCGGGCAAAGGAGCTGGGGATGCAGGACACCCATTTTGTCAACTGCACCGGCCTGGACGATGACGACAGCGCAAAGCTCCACCGCACCAGTGCCTACGACATCGCTCTCATGTCCCGGGAGCTGCTGAAAAATCATCCCGATATCAAAAAGTACACCACCATCTGGATGGACACCGTCCGGAACGGAGCCTTCGGCCTGTCCAATACCAACAAGCTGATTCGCTTCTACCCCGGAGCCACGGGGCTGAAAACCGGCTACACCGCGGGAGCGGGCTACTGCCTGTCCGCCTCCGCCCAGAAGGAGGGCATGGAGCTGATTGCCGTGGTCATGGGGGCGAAAACCAGTCAGGCCCGGAACGCCGCCTGCAAAGAGCTGCTGGACTATGGCTTTGCCAATTTCGCGGTGGTAGCCCCGGAACCGGAGGAACTGCCCCAGGTGGCCGTCCGGCTGGGAAAGCAGACCCAGGTTCCGGTAAAAATGGAGGAAACCGCCGGAATGCTCATTGAAAAAAGCCAGCGAAGCGGAATCACCACGGAGATTTCTCTGGAGGACAGCGTAGCCGCCCCGGTGGTTCGGGGGCAGACTTTGGGCAGTCTTTCCGTCAAGTCCGGGGAGCAGACCCTGCGGCAGATTCCGCTGGTGGCAGCGGAGGATGTGGAGCGTCTGTCTACCGGGGACATTTTTCTCGCGGTGCTTCGGAGAGCTGCCATGGCAAAGGAGGGGCAGGAGTAGGGTGCTCCATCGGCATGGGCACTGATAGAAGATGTCGCTGGTTCGGGAATCCGTTCCCCTCGCTCCCCCTTGGCTCCCACTCTGGGGGGAGCTGTCACGAAGTGACTGAGAGGGTAAAAAACGCCCTCTCCGCCCCTTTGGGGCACCTCTCCCATAGGGAGAGGCAAGTGGCCCTCATCCGTCTCGCGCTTGCGGGGGACGCGCGTGCCACCTTTACACTATGGAGCAATTGCCACCGGCAATTTCGCTGCGCGGAGCACCGCTGGTTCGCAATGACATATGGTTTTCGGTTCTACTCTATAAAAATCGAACGATACCGAGCGGTAGCCAATGGTGTGACGACTACTGACCAGCTGGCGCACGCATTGCCCGCCGGGGCTCCCGGCCGTTAATAATTTATTTACGGTTTCTTCCAATTTCCCTCTTGCTTTTTTTGGCAAAGTGGGGTATATTGTATTAGCACTCAGAGATAGTGAGTGCTAAAGATCGTAGATGTATGCGGAAAAGCCGCAGTCTAAAATACTGTTATATGGTTGGAGGAATTACAAATGAAACTCAGACCCATGGCTGACAATGTTCTGCTGAAGGCTCACGAAGCCCCGGAAACCACCGCTTCCGGTATCATCCTGGCTACCACCAATAAGGAAAAGCCCGCGATTTACGAGGTCGTTTCCGTTGGCCCCGGCACCAAGGACGTGACCATGACCGTTGAGGTCGGTCAGAAGGTGGTCGTTGGCAAGTTCGTCGGCAGCGACGTGACCATCGACAAGGAAGAATACAAGTTCGTCAAGCAGGATGAAATCCTGGCTGTCGTGACTGACTAAGGAGGAAATGCACTATGTCTAAGATGATTGTTTACGGCGAGGAAGCCCGCAAAAAGCTGCAGGCCGGTATCGACCAGCTGGCCGACACCGTGAAGGTTACCCTGGGTCCCAAGGGTCGGAACGTGGTTCTGGGCAAGAAGTACGGCGCGCCCCTCATCACCAACGACGGCGTGACCATCGCCAAGGAAGTGGAACTGGAGGACGCTTTTGAGAACATGGGCGCTCAGCTCATCCGGGAAGTAGCCACCAAGACCAACGATGTTGCCGGCGACGGCACCACCACCGCCACCGTCCTGGCTCAGGCCATCACCCGGGAGGGTCTGAAGAACCTGTCCGCCGGTGCCAACCCCATGGTCATGCGTAAGGGCATCGACAAGGCCGTTGCCGCCGCCGTGACCGCCATCAAGGCCAATTCCGAGCCTGTGACCGACTCCGCCGCCATCGCAAGAGTCGGCACCGTGTCCTCCGGGGACGAGAACATCGGCAAGCTGATTGCCGAGGCCATGGAGAAGGTTGGCAAGGAAGGCGTTATCACCATCGAGGAGAGCAAGACCGCCGAGACCGGCCTGGAAGTCGTGGAAGGTATGCAGTTCGACCGGGGCTACATCTCCCCCTACATGGTCACCGACACCGACAAGATGGAGGCCGTTCTGGACGATGCCTACGTCCTGATTACCGACAAGAAGATTGCCTCCATTCAGGAGATTCTGCCCATTCTGGAGCCCATCGTCAAGTCCGGCCGGAAGCTGATGATCATCGCCGAGGATGTGGAGGGCGACGCCCTGGCTACTCTGCTGCTGAACCGTCTGCAAGGTCGTTTCAATGTGGTCTGCGTCAAGGCTCCCGGCTTCGGAGACCGCCGGAAGGAAATGCTTCAGGATATCGCCATTCTCACCGGCGGCCGGGTCATTTCCAGCGAGCTGAACATGGAACTGACTGACACCCAGATGACCGACCTGGGTCACTGCCGTCAGATCGTTGTCACCAAGGACAACACCACCATCGTTGACGGCGACGGCAAGGCCGAGGACATCAAGGCCCGGGCGCACATGATCCGCTCCGCCATCGCCACCACCACCTCCGACTACGACCGGGAGAAGCTCCAGGAGCGTCTGGCCAAGCTGTCCGGCGGCGTAGCCGTCATCAAGGTTGGCGCCCAGACCGAGGTCGCCATGAAGGAGCAGAAGCTCCGTGTGGAGGACGCTCTGAACGCTGCCCGTGCCGCCGTTGAGGAAGGCATCGTGGCCGGCGGCGGTACCGCCCAGGTCAACGCCATCCCCGCTGTGGAGGAGCTGATCGCCACCCTGCACGGCGACGAGAAGACCGGTGCCCGGATCATCGCCGCGGCGCTCCAGGCACCTATCCGCCAGATCGCCGAGAACGCCGGTGTGGACGGAAGCGTGGTTTACGAGAAGATCCGCACCTGCGGCAAGGTTGGCTTCGGCTACAACGCCTACACCGAGGACTATGTGGACATGATTGCCAGCGGCATCGTGGATCCCACCAAGGTCACCCGTTCCTCTTTGGAGAACGCCGCGTCCATCGCCGGCTGCGTGCTGACCACCGAGAGCCTGGTTGTGGACAAGCCCGATCCCGCCGCCGACGCGGCCGCTGCCGCCGCTGCCGGTCAGGCCGGTATGTACTAAGCCGAAAGGCCACAATCCGAAACAAACCGGAACCCCCAGGGGTTCCGGTTTGAGATTGTCAAAGAACCATGTCATTGCGAGCCAGTGCTCACACTGGCGTGGCAA
>UQXG01000017.1 GCA_900544945.1 uncultured Eubacteriales bacterium
CCGACAAGAATCAGGTAATTTCCCTCAATTACCAGAGAATCGATGATTTTCCGGAAAAATTCTCCCCGAAGTTCTTCATCCTCCAGCTTGCTTTCCCGCAGTCCCATCAGCAGCTTATGCTCCGGGGAAGACGCCACCTGGCTGGTTTTGAAGGTGATGTCAATGAGATTTCTGCCGATGGCACCGGAAAGTGTCCGCCGGAGAAGGGCAAAATACTTGTCAGACTCGTTCTCCGGCATCATGCCTGTGGACTGGCGGAACTCGGAGATAATCTCCTTGTTGTCGTTGACGTAGCAGCCAAAAATAGCTGTCATATTGCTGCGATCCCGGCGCATGTGCCGCCGGATCTCGCCAATTTCCTTATCAATCACGGTGTTACCTCCATTGTGAATAATCAATGGAGATTATAGCACAGGTGTTTGGAAAAATCCAGAAGGAAAAACATAAGCTCCTTCGTTGGAGGCTGGCCTTTCTGTCACTTGTCCTCCGGGAATTCACCGGTGGGCAAGCGCTCCAAGGGGATTTCCGTATGGCTCTCCAAAATTGCCTCCGCCTCTTCCTTTGCCAGCTTCTTATCAATGTGAATCCCACTAAGGCTCAGACCCCAGGCATCGTTGGCTATATCGTAGACCAGCCGATCCAGCACTACCAGACTGCCCTTTTCTACCCTGTAGAAGCTATAGAGCCGATAGGCCTCCCCTACTTCTTCGCAGGTCTTGACCACCTTATCCTGGCAAAGGGACAGCTGACCCTGCACGCTGAATCCGTCATCCGTCATCACCGGAGCGGTTTTTCCGTCCTTTATCGTGTAGAGCTGGGGGTTCTGATACCGGTCCCAGAAGAAGCACTCCTCGGTGCCGTCCCCGTCCAGATCCAAAAGGGCAAATTCCGTGACCCCGCCCAGAACCTTCCGGAGCTGGTCGTAGCTGTCCTGCCGGAAAGGATCGTCCTGTTCCAACAGGGCATTGTAAGCTTCATCCTCCTTTTGAAGGAGGGGCAGGATTCTGTCCATATCCGGCTTCTTGGGCTGGATGGAGAAATCGATATGCTCTGCCAGCCAGTTAATGTCCTGGTCGGACATTTCCTCCCGGGAGCCGATACTGCCGTCGGGGTAATAGGCCGGTGACATCCTTGCGTATAGGAAAGCCTCTTCCCTGTCGCAGATCAGCAGCAGCCGGTCGTTGGCAGGCTGGTCGGGATCCAGAGCCACCACAACCAGGATCGTCTGTCCATCGCTTCTGGTGTAATTCCACTGCCTCGTGTTCGCTCCGCTGACCAGATCTACCACATCCGTGTCCAGATAGCCCTTCACCTTATAATTCAGCACCAAATCGATGTTGCGTTTCCAGGTAAAGGCCGGATCCGTCACCTGGTACTCCATCCAGAGGGCAACGCTGCCGGAATCATAGAAGCTGCAGCCCCACAGCTCATCGAGCGCCTCCGCCCCGGAGATCAGGGAGTCTGGCAATCCGAGGGCATCCCAGCCCAGCCTCCAGTCATAGCTGTAGGCCACCGCCTTTCTCCCGGAGAGCTTCAGGGAATACTTTTGGGCGATCTGCGTGAGTTTCTCTACCATCTCCTGGGAGTAGACGTAGTAGGCACCGTATTCCTCCGGAGCCTGGAATTTCCCCTGGGATGCCATGTAGATGTCATGGTTCGGGTCATAGCTTTTGCGAAAGTCGTACCACTCCTTCGCCGCCATCTGCTCCGGGGTGTTTTCAATTCCCTGGAGGGACAGCACCGTCTTGGTCGCCTCCGCTGCCTCATGGCGTTTGCCCTCAGAATCGATCCAGGCAGGGCTTGTCTCCCGGTATTCGTCCAGCTTTAGCTTCCGGGTGCTCAGGGCTGCCACGGCGCAGCCCATAAAAATCACCAAAGCGGTAATCACCGCCGCAATGAGTATCGTTTTCTTGCTCCAACGCTTCATAGTTCCTTTCCTTTCTGTCAGGCTCTGATCCTTGGCGGAAAGAATGCTTTGCAGCAGCCGCTTCTTTTCCGCTTCTGTCAACATGACCAAAGCGTAGGCATCCCGAATTTGCTTCCGTTTCATATTGAATCACCGCCTAACATGGATTTGAGTAAATTTCTGGCACGGGCAAGTCTGGTGCGAATCGTAGCCTGGGGACAATGGAGCGCCTCGGCGATCTCCCCGGTGGAATATCCTTCGTAATAGTAGAGATATACCGGTGTTTTGTAATTCACCGGCAGAGCCAGGATGGCCTCCAAAACCGGATTTTCGAAGCCGGATTCCTCCCCCGCCAGATCCCAGTGAGCCTCCAACTCCTCCTCCCGGCGATAGGATCGCTTCAACTGATCCTTGCACAGGTTGGAAGCCGCCACGATCAGCCAGGCCTTTTCGTGCCGCTGATTTTCAAAGGTTTTCCCGGAGGCGATCAGCCGCAGAAAGGTTTCCTGGGTCATATCCTCCGCCTCGGGTTTGTTCTTCATGAAGGAATAACAAACCCGGAAAATGGTGTCGATATTTCTTTCGTAGATTTCCGTGATTTCTCTGTCCGCGCGCAACAAAGAAGCCATGGTCACCACCTCCTCTCACCTTAGATACGACCGGCAGGGGGAAAATGTTTCGGGGAAAAGGGAAAATGTTTCGGGGGAAAGGGAAAATGCGCAAAAACCCCGTAGAGGCGGCAGCCGCCCCTACAGGGTAGATTCGTTGATACAGCAGTCTTGGGGAAAATCGGGGAACGCATCACCCCGGCTTATGCCGGGGTCAGACTGTCGAAAAACCATGTCATTGCGAGGCAGTGCGCACACTGCCGTGGCAATCCCCCTAATTTTCAAACATTTTAGATCCTAAACCAGTGGCTTTTACTTCTATCCGGGGGATTCCCACACCACTTAAGCGGACTGGTTCGGAATGACAACGTATATTGGGGGCTTTTTTGACACGCTGACCCCGGCTTATGCCGGGGTTTCACTTCAGTCCCAAAGGCACTTCCAGTTCTGGATGAAGTACTCCCCGCCGGAATAGACAGTGGTGATGACGATAACCCCGATGACCGCCAGATTCAGCACCGGGATGCCGGGCAGAGCCATCATCAGGCACAGGCCGATCATGGTGCTGGCGGTTTTCACCTTGCCGCTCCATCCGGCGGCAATGACCGTGCCCTTCTGAACGGCAATGAGCCGCAGGCCGGTAACGCCGAACTCCCGGGTCAGGACAATCATCAGCGCCCAGGCCGGGAACACGCCCCACTGGCAGAACATGCACATGGCGGCGATGGTCAGAAGCTTATCGGCCAGAGGGTCGAGAAATTTGCCGAAATCCGTCACCTGGTTATAATGCCGGGCGATATAGCCGTCCACAAAATCCGTCAGGCTGGCGACGATGAAAATCGCCAGAGAGACATACATCCACACGTTGCTTTCCCCGCCGGATAAGTACATGGTCACAAGATAGACCGGGATCATCAGCACCCGGGACAGGGTAATCTTACTTGCAGTCGTCATTGCTCCGCTTCCTCCACCACATAGCCGGACAGATCGCCGTCCAGGCAGCCGTCAATTTTCACCCATACAAAGTCGCCGATGGTGACCGGCTCATCGGAGGCAATCCAGACCCGGCCGTCAATGTCGGGAGAATCGGCGTAGCTGCGGCCGTAGAACTGCTCATTTTCCTCATCGTAGCCGTCCACCAGGACTTCCAGGGTCTTGCCAACCATGGAGGCATTCCATTCGTCCATGATTTCGGACTGGATCATCTCGATGGTCTCCGCCCGCTGCTGGGCGATTTCCGTGTCCACGAATTCCATCTTGGCGGCAGGGGTTCCCTCCTCCGGAGAGAAAGCAAAGGCGCCTACCCGCTCCATCTTGGTTTCCCGGAGGAAGTCGCACAGCTCCTGGAACTCCGCCTCCCCTTCTCCGGGCAGACCGGTAATCAGGCTGGTGCGGATGACAAGGCCCGGAATCCGGTCTCTGAGCTTGGCAAGCAAGGCCTTGATGAAGGGGCCATCCCCCCGGCGGTTCATGCGTTTGAGAATTTCGCTGTTGCAGTGCTGAAGGGGAATGTCCAGGTACTTGACGATCTTCGGCTCCGAGGCAATCACATCGATGAGCTCGTCGTCAATTTCGTCCGGATAGACATAATGCACCCGAATCCAGTGGAGCCCTTCAATTTCGCAAAGTCGGCGCAAAAGTGTAGCCAGCAGCCGCTTGTGCTCCGGGAAATCCGTGCCGTAACGGCTGGTGTCCTGAGCCACCACGATGAGCTCCTTTACACCGCTGTCCGCCAGCATCCGGGCTTCGTAGAGCACGTCGTCCAGCTGACGGCTGCGATACCGACCCCGCAGGTACGGAATGATGCAGAAGGCGCAGCGGTTGTTGCAGCCTTCGGCGATTTTGATAAAAGCGTAGTGCTCCGGGGTGGTGACAATCCGGCCGGTTTCCTGCTCCGGGGCATCGATGGAACCGTAGTCCGCCACTTCCTTCTCGTCCAGCAGCGCCTCAATGGCGGGGACGATCTCCGTGTAGCTGCCGGTGCCCAGAACCCCGTCCACCTCGGGCAGCTCCTTCTGAATGTCTCCCTGATACCGCTGGGACAGGCAGCCGGTGACCAGGATTTTGCCCACCAGGCCCTGCTCTTTCAGGGCGGCGGTTCGCAGGATATAGTCGATGGCCTCGGTTTTGGCCGAATCGATAAAGCCGCAGGTGTTGATGACCACCACGTCGCTTCCCACGATGTTCTCCTTGACGGTGTGTCCGGCTTCCTGAACCCGGTACATCATCCGCTCGCAGTCCACCTGATTCTTGGCACAGCCAAGGGAAATGAATCCAATTTTTGCCATATCTCTCAATCCTCAAATACGTCCTCACAGTCGAAGGACAGGGTGTTTAATACGCGCTTCACCGTGCCATAGCTGTGACCCCGGCGAAGGAGGGCATCGATAGCCCGTTTGATTTGCTTTTCGTCGGAATCTTCATCCAGTCGGGCACGAAGAAACTGCTCAATTTTTGCCTCCTGGTCGGGGTAATCCGCCAGGGCTTCCTCCCAATAGGCCTTGGGAATCCGCTTTTCGTAGAGCGCCTGCTTGGCTCTGGCCAAACCGTAGCCCTTGGCAATGCAGGAATGCACCACCTGTTCGGCAGCAGCCCGGTCATCCACCAGATGCAAATCCTCCATCCAGGCAACCGCGGCCTTAGCCTGCTCCGGATCCTCGCCCTTGCGCACCAGACGCTGCTCCAAATCCTTCCGGGACACGCTGGAGGCGGATACGATTCGCACCGCCCGCATTTTGGCGGACATCTGCCCGGCGGCCTCCTGAAGGCGGCTTAACTCCGCCTCCTCCAGCTCCTTGCCGGGATAGAGGCCAAAGTCCTCCACCGTCTGCCGGTAGAGCCCCAGCCGGATTCCGTCGGAAAAGGTGACCCAGTAGCGCCCCGCCCGATCAGGGGCGTTGCGCAGCTGCTCAATCCTCATCGTTGAAATCGTCTGCGGTGACGGCTACCGCCTTGTCGGCGGGCTTAGCCGGAGCCTTAGGGGCGCCGGCGTTCAGCTTCCACAGGTTCTCCCGAACCTGTGCCTCCACCTGCTCGGCAATGTCCGGATTGTTCATCAGGTAGTCCTTCACGGAATTGGCGCCCTGACCGATGCGCTCATCGCCCATGGAGAACCAGCTGCCGCTTTTCTGGATGATATCCATCTGCACTGCCAGGTCTACCAGCTCTCCCCACTTGGAGATGCCCTGGCCGTACAGGATTTCAAAGACCGCTTCCCGGAAGGGAGGAGCCACCTTGTTCTTGACCACCTTCACCCGGGTCTTGTTGCCGATGACGTTGCCGCCCTCCTTGATGGCCTCGATCCGGCGCACATCCAGCCGGACGGAGGAATAGAACTTCAGGGCGTTGCCGCCGGTGGTGGTTTCGGGATTGCCGTACATGACGCCGATCTTCATACGCAGCTGGTTGATGAAAATGACCACGCAGTTGGTCTTGGCGATGGTACCTGCCAGCTTCCGCAGAGCCTGGGACATAAGCCGGGCCTGAAGACCCACAAAGGTATCGCCCATTTCGCCCTCGATTTCCTGCTTGGGAACCAGAGCCGCCACGGAGTCCACCACCACCGCGTCAATCGCACCGGAGCGCACCAGGGCGTCGGTGATTTCCAGCGCCTGCTCGCCAGTGTCCGGCTGGGAAACCAGCAAATTGTCCGTATCCACACCCAGCGCCGCGGCGTAAACCGGATCCAGGGCGTGCTCCGCGTCCACGAAAGCCACTTCGCCGCCCCGCTTCTGGGCTTCCGCCAGAATGTGCAGTGCCAGGGTGGTCTTACCAGAGGACTCGGGGCCGTAAATCTCGATGATTCTGCCCTTGGGTACGCCGCCGATGCCGAGGGCCGCATCCAGCGCCAGAGAGCCTGTCGGAATGGCCTCCACGTTCATCTCCGGCCGGTCGCCCAGGCGCATAACCGTGCCCTTGCCGAAGCTCTTGTCGATCTGCGCCAGAGCCGTTTGCAGAGCCTTCTTCTTATCGGAAGCGGGAGTGGGGGCTTCGTAGACTGTCTTTTTTGTTGCCATAATCAATCTTCCTTCCTGCCGTACCGCGCAAGCACGGAGCGTTCTCTATCGTTATAATCCCTGGTTCGTTCCAGGATGGTATATCCGTTTTCTTCCAGAATTCCACACACGTCGTCTGCCTGTCCGTCGCCGAACTCGAAGCACAAAAAGCCTCCGGGCTTCAAAGCCGTGCGGAAATTGGCGGCAATGTCCCGGTAGAAGTCCAGGCCGTCCTCCCCGCCGTAAAGAGCCAGGTGAGGCTCATAGTCCCGGACGCTGGGGGGAAGCTCTTCCATATCCCGGGCGCTGATATAGGGGGGATTGGAGACGATCAGATCGAATTTTCCCAGAAATGCGCTGACCGGCTTTCTGGCATCTACCTGGACACAGCGCACCCGACCGGTAAACTTATTGAGGGCCGTATTTTCCTTGGCTACGGACAGAGCGTCCAGGCTTACGTCCGCCAGGGTCACTCTGGCGTCCTTCACCCGGCTGGCAATGGCCAGGCCGATGCAGCCGCTGCCGCAGCACAAATCCAGAATCCGGGGATCCTGGTCAAGGAACAAGCCCTGCCGGATGGCAAGCTCTGTCAAGGCGCAGGTATCGTCTCTGGGAATCAGCACCTTGGGAGACACCAGCATGGGAAGGCCGTAGAATTCCCACTGCCCCAGCACATAGGCAATGGGCTCATCCGCCAGAAGACGCCGAAGATTTTCTTCCACCTCCGCCACGATCTTTTCCCCGGCATATAAGTCCCGATCCGCCAGGAACTGCGCCTGGGTCTTGCCGGAGGCCTGACACACCAAAAGCCGTGCCAGCACGCCGGGATCCTGGGGCGGAGCCTGATGCGCCAGCGCCCGACGGGTGTCCTGATACAGATCGCCGTAGGTTTTTACCATCGATCCGCGCCCTCCTGCTCCGGCAGCACCGCCTCCACCGCGGCAATGCCCACCTCGATCATAGAGTCGTCCGGCTCGTTGGTGGTGAAATTCTGAAGCCACATACCGGGGGCGGTAAGGATTCTTGTAAAGCCGTTGTCGTTCCGCCCTGCCCAGCGGTTGATCTCATAGGTAATGCCCACCACCAGCGGCAGAAGCAGCAGCTTGAAAACGATCATCAGCAGCCGGTAGCCGAAACTTCCCCGGATGGTCTCCAATGCGGGCACCGCAGCCAGAAGTGCGGAGGAAGCCACGGAGAATACCAGAATGGAAATCACCATGACCACCAGCAGAAAGCTGGTGCCGCACCGGGGATGAAGCCGGGTCTGAACCCGGACGTTTTCCACCGTCAGGGGCAGCCCCGCCTCGTAGCAGCGGATGGTCTTGTGCTCCGCGCCGTGGTAGGAAAACACCCGGCGCATTTCCTCCATCCGGGAAATCAGCAGCATATAGCCCAGGAAAATCACCATCCGGATAAGACCCTCAATGAGATTCACCCCCAGATTGCTGGTAATCCACCGGTCAAACAGGCCGCCGATGATCATGGGAAGCAGGAAAAAGAGCACAACGGACAGTCCCAGACCCATACACATGGCAATGCCCACAATGGCCTTCTGGAAGGTTTCATTGCCCAGCTTCTTTTCCAGCCACCGGTCAAACTTGGAGGGCTCCTCCTGCATTTCCTCCGGAGCCAAGTCCGCCGAGCGAAGCAGCGCCTTGATGCCCACCACCTGGGCGTCGAAAAAGTTGAAAATACCCCGGATAAAAGGAAGATTTTTCCAGGATTTCGGAGGATTTTTCTTTCTGGGCATGGTCTCGATGTGAAGGCCCTCCTTGGTGCGCACAACGATGGCATCCTTGTCCGGACCCCGCATCATAATGCCCTCGATGAGAGCCTGACCGCCGATGGTGGTTTTGAATTTTTCCTGTGACATGGTTTCTCCTTAGTGGGCGCCGGGCAGGCGAACCGTCACCAGCGTGCCGCCGCCCTCCGCGTTTTCCAGGGTCAAAGTGCCGCCGTGCATCTCCACGATCTCGTCGCAGACCGCAAGGCCGATGCCGGTACCCCGGACGCTGGAACTGCCCTTGTAAAATTTCTTCTTCACCAGAGGAAGCTCGTCCTCCGGGATACCCGGGCCATAGTCCCGGATCCGGACGACCACCTGGTCGTCCTCATAGTGCATGGAGGTTTCAATCCGCTTGCCGGAGCCTCCGTGCTTGGCCGCATTGTCCAGGATATTCAGGAATACCTGACGCATCCGCTGGGGATCGCAGGGAATTTCCGGAATGTCCTCGTCGCTTTCCTGGTAAACCAGCTCAATGCCGTCCTGAGCCAGCCGGCTGCCGTACATGAACACCGTGTCCTCATATTCCGAGCGCAAATCGGTCATTTCCACGGCCAGGGTCATCCGGCCGTCCTGCATCCGGGTAAAGTCCAGAAGATCCATGACCATTTCCGTCAGCCGCTTGGCCTCGCTGGAAATGATTTTCAGACCCTGCCGGGTGTCCGCGTCCATGTTTTCATCGGCAAGGAGGGTCTCGCTCCAGCCGTTGATGACGGTCAGGGGCGTGCGCAGCTCATGGGAAAGCTGGGAAATAAATTCCGCCTGCATTTTCTCGTTTTGGGCGATTTTGCTGGACATTTCGTTGATGGTGTCCGCCAACGTTCCGATTTCGTCCCGATAGGGGGTTTTGATCTGAACGCCGTAGCTGCCCGCGGCGATTCTTTGCGCCTTCTCCGTAATCTCCGCCACGGGATTCATGACGGAACGCAGATAGATGTTGCTGCTCACCAGCACCACCGCCATGACGATGGTCAGCACCGTAGCGCTGACCAGAGCCACCTGCAAAATCTGGGCATCCACCTTCCGGGTGGAGGTGACATAGCGCAGAACGCCGATGACCTGACCGTTACTGTAGATTACGGGACTGGATACCGCCATGACCCGCTCGCCGGTGTTCTCGTCCTTGCCCAGAAAGGGTTCGGCGGAACGGCTTTCCACTGCCTTGGCAATTTCCGAGGTAGCCGGACTTTTTCCTGCCCACTGACCATAGGATGAGGCGATGAGATCGCCCTCCCGGCTGATAAATTGCAGCTCGATGGTATCCTTGTCGTCAAAGGTCTGGGTGTAGGTAATACAGGACTGGTAGTATTCGTTGTAGGTCTGGTCAATATAGGCGGCAAAAAAATCCGTGGTGGATTTGGCACGGTGCTTCAGATCCGATTCCATATTGGAATAGTAATAGGCGGCGAAGGCGGCGGTGATTGCCATGACGCACACCAGTCCCAGAGCCACGACCACACTGGCGGTATTCCGAAGCCATCGCCTGCGCAGGCCGCCGATGTTGCCCATCGATTTGAAGTCTATCACCCTTTATGCGCCCCACTTATAGCCCAGACCCCATACGGTGGTAATGTAGGTGGGGTTGGCGGTATCGTCCTCGATCTTGATGCGCAGACGGCGAATATTCACGTCCACAATCTTCAGCTCGCCCTCATAGTCCCGTCCCCAGACTGCGGACATGATGTCCTCCCGGGACAGGGCTCTGCCGGGGTTCTGCATAAACAGCTTCAAAATGGCATACTCCACCTGAGTCAGCCGGATCCGGTTGCCGTTTTTCTCCAGAGTGTGGTTCCGGGTGTTCATCACAAAGGGGCCCTGGGTCAGCAGTTCCGAGCTGGCGTTGGTATCTCCGCCGATCCGGCGGTAAAGCGCGTCAATCCGGGCGGTCAGCTCCGCCGGAGAGAATGGCTTGGTCACATAGTCGTCGGCACCGGTCATGAGCCCGGTTACCTTGTCCATCTCCTGGGTACGGGCGGTGAGCATCACTACGCCCATCTGCTTGTTGGTGGCCCGAATCCGACGGCAGACCTCGAAGCCGTCCATGTCCCCGGGAACCATAATATCCAGAATGGCCACCCCCACATCCGGGTTGGCGGCAATGGCATCCAGGGCCTGCTGGCCGTCTCCGGCCTCGATCACGTCATAGCCGGCCCGCTTCAGATTGATGACCACAAAGCTGCGGATATTCAGCTCGTCTTCCATAATCAGAACTTTTTTCATATGCTACCTCTTTTCAAGTTTCGTCTGTCTGCCAGTCCTGGCGGATCAGACGGAAGCCCTCAATCAGGCTGTTTTCCGTAATGCCGTACTCCGGCGCGGCCTCCTCCAGCTGGGCCGCATAGGCAACGCCCTCCGCCCGGCTCAACACGAACCGGCCTTGAGCCGCCGCCAGAGCGTCCCGGTCCGTGCCGGTAAAGACATAGACCGTAAAGAGGGGCTGGGTCTTCTTGTAGGATTCGTCCCAGAGAAGGAACCGGTACTGGCCCTGGCTCTGCTCCACCGTCACCCGGCTGGCCCAGACGCTGCTCAGCGGCAGATACCAGCCGCCGGGGTAATTGTGGAAGGTATAGAGCTTATCGATCTCCCAGCCGTCGGAGTCCATGGAGTACCAGCGAAGCAGGAATTTCTGATCGCCGTCCCGCCAGTTGGTCGCCGCCTTCATGGAAATAAGACTGGGCAGCTCCAGCACTCCGTCGGAGTCGATGTCCTCGGCGTAGACGTAGTAATTCAGGAGCGTTCCCACGCTGGTATCGGACTCGGCGGAATAGGAAATATTGGTAAATACCCCCTGACGCATGGCAAAAATATCCGTCACAATGGTGTTGTCCTCAGAGGAGCTGGTGACAAATACCGCATTGTTTCCGTCCTGAAGTCTGCCGGTGGTAATCCGGCGGATCCGGGAGGTATGCTCGGATAGTTCCGTCTCCACAGAGCGGACAATCTGCCCCTTATCATAGCCGTAGAGCACGGCCATGCCCCGCTGGGTCTCCTCCTCCCCGGGGCGCAGAACCATCAGTTCGCTCTTGTCGCCGCTGAGCTGGCAGGGAAGCATTTTGCTGTAGCTGTTCAGAAGCAGCAGCTCCGCGCTGCCGCCGTGGAAGCTGTACACCGCCACATTGCGCAGCACCCGCTCGCTGACCTGGATGCCCACCACCAGCTCCAATCCGGGCTGGTCGTCAAAGGCCATATATTCCACCTGGTCGAAGGCCTGGCCGTTGAAGCCGATGGTATCCAGCACCCGGCACTTTCCCGTCTCATCCTGCTGGAAAATCAGCACCTGCAAGGGCTTTTCCGTGGCACCCTTGGCAAAAACCAGGTATTCGTCCAGGCCGTCGCCGTTCAGATCCGCCGTCTGCACCGTCTGCTGATTCTCGCCGGACTGGGGAGAGGAATAGGTCATGCCGTACATGGCCGTATCAATGGCTGCCTGAAGCTCCCGGAATTCCTCGGAACGCTTGGGCAGGGCGTACATTTCCTCCACGGTTCGCAGGGCGCAGCCGGTCAGGAGCATTGCCGCCAGAGCCGCGGCAAGGAACACAAACCGCTTTTTCACGGCATCCACTCCTTTCAAATTTACACTATATCACAAATTCATCAAAAAAGGAAGCTATTTCACCACAACATTTCCGTCGCCCAGCTGCTTTTTCAGCTCCTGAAGCATGGGCTCGGCAAGCGCCGCCCGGGCACCCCGGCGGGCGCCGGTGTCGGCAAAATACAGCACGACCCCGTTTTCTCCCGGGAACATATTGACAATGGCGCGAATCTTGGGGTACAGCCGCCCTTCCTCCCCGGGAAGCCGGAGATAAAGGGTGCCTTTTCTGGGGGGCGCTTTGGGGGCAGGCTCCCGGTCGGGATTTTCCGCATAATCGGAAATGGGACGGGCCCGGTTCACCACGATCTGAGGTTCCTTGTCATCCCGCAAAGAAAGCCGACCGGTGATGACCACGGCAGCCCCCTCCTTCAGGTAGCCGCCATACTGGCTGAGAACGTTGGAGAAAGCCAGCATTTCCATGGCTCCGGTGTCGTCCTCCACGGTCAGGTAGGCCATGACGGAATTGTTCCGGGTGGTCTTCATTTTCAGGCTCTGGACGATGCCCGCCACGCTGACAATCTGATCGTCCTCAAAATGGGCATCCTCGTCCAGCAGGCTTCCGATGCGCATGACATGGGTATTTTTCAGGGACTCCCGGTAGTCGTCCATAGGATGACCGGAAATGTAAATGCCCATGGTCTCCTTTTCCAGAGCCAGCAGCTCGGGCTTTCGCATTTCGTTCAGCTTGGGGATGGGAATTCGGGCGGCAGCATCGTTTTCCTCCAGCATTCCGAAGAGCCCCATCTGTCCCTCCAGATTCTTTTTCCGGGAATCGGCAATGGAATCCATCATGCTGTCGTAAACTGCCAGCAGCTCGCTGCGGTGGTTGCCGAAGCAGTCCGCCGCGCCGCACTTGATGAAATTCTCCACCGCCCGCTTGTTCAGCTCCCCTTCCCCCATCCGCTGGATGAAGTCCTCCAGGGATTGGAAGGGGCCGCCTTCCTCCCGCTTTTTCACCATGGTTCGGATCAGACCCCGGCCTACGTTTTTCACCGCGCCCAGACCAAAGCGGATGGCATCGCCTTCCACGGTGAAGTGATCCTCGGAATGGTTCAGATCCGGGGGCAGCACGGCAATGCCCAGCTCCTTGCACTCGGCAATGTAGCCCGCGATCTTCCCGGCGGAATCCAGCACCGAGGTCATCAGCGCCGCCATATACTGCCGGGGATAGTGGCACTTCAGGTAGGCCGTCTGATAGGACACGACGGCGTAGCACACCGCATGAGCCTTGTTGAAGGCATAGTTGGCAAAATCCACAATTTCGTCGTAAATGGACTGCGCCACCGCTTCGGCAATTCCGTGGCCGATGCAGCCGGGAATATTCTGCTCCGGGTCGCCGTAGACGAAAACCTTCCGCTCGGCCTCGATGACCTTCATTTTCTTCTTGGAAATGGCCCGGCGGATGTTATCCGCCTGCCCCATGGTATAGCCGCCCAGGCTTCGGAAAATCTCAATGACCTGCTCCTGGTAGACGATGCAGCCGTAGGTGACCTTCAGAATCGGCTCCAGCATGGGGGTCTTATAGGTGACCTTCCGGGAGTCCAGCTTGTTGGCGATGAACCGGGGAATGGAATCCATAGGGCCCGGCCGGTACAGGGCTACGATAGCGGTGATATCTTCAATGGAGCTGGGCTTCATGTTGACACACACACCGGTCATGCCCGCCGACTCCAGCTGAAACACGCCCTGGGTCTTGCCCTCGGCCAGCATGGCAAAGGTCTCGGCATCGTCATCCGGAATATTGCGCATGGCAAAATCCGGGCTGATTCTGCGAATCTGCTTTTCCGCGTCGTCGATGACCGTCAGGTTCCGCAGACCCAGAAAGTCCATTTTCAGCAGACCCAGCTCCTCGATGGTGGTCATGGTGTACTGGGTGACCACGGTCTCATCGTTGCAGGAAAGGGGCACATAGGTATACACCGGGTCGGCGGTAATCACCACGCCGGCGGCGTGGGTGGAGGAATTTCGGGGCATCCCCTCCAGAGACCGGGCGGTGTCGATGAGGGTTTTCACTCTGGGGTCGCCCTCGTACATTTCTTTCAGCTTTGGGCTGGTATCCAAAGCCTCCTGCAAAGTGATATGAGGGGTAGAGGGAACCAGCTTGGCAACCACGTCGGTCTCGGCATAGGTAAAATTCAATGCCCGGCCCACGTCCCGGATGGCGCCCCGGGCGGCCATGGTGCCGAAGGTGGCGATCTGAGCCACATGATCGGTGCCATACTTGCGCATGACATACTCAATGACCTCCGGCCGCCGCTCCTGACAGAAATCCGTATCGAAATCCGGCATACTCACCCGTTCCGGGTTCAGGAACCGCTCGAAAATCAGGGCGTACTTCATGGGATCCACTTCCGTGATGTGCATACAGTAGGCAGCAATGGAGCCGGCACCGGAGCCACGGCCTGGGCCGACCGGGATTCCCTGCTCCTTGGCGTAGCGGATAAAGTCCCAGACAATCAGGTAGTAGTTGACATAACCCATGGAGCTGATGACGCTGATCTCATACTCCAAACGGTCTTTATATTCCTTGGGCTCCTGGGGATACCGCTCCTGAAAACCCTTATAGCAAAGCTCCCGGAAATAGCCCTCGTTGGTGTAGCCCTCAGGCACCGGGAAGGCCGGCAGGTGGTACTCGTGGAAGGTAAATTCCAGGTTGCATCGATCGGCGATTTTTACCGTATTTTCAAAGGCCTCGTCAAGCCCCGGAAACAGGGTGCGAAGCTCTTCCTCGCTTTTGACGTAGAATTCCTGGGTCTGGAATTTCATCCGGTTCTGGTCGTCCACGGTTTTGCCCGTCTGGATGCAAAGAAGCACATCCTGCATTTTGGCGTCCTCTTTGCGCAGATAGTGGGCATCGTTGGTGACGACCATGGGAAGCCCCGTCTCCCGGGACAGCCGCTGAATGCCCTGGTTCACGGGACGCTGCTCGTCAATGCCGTGATCCTGAAGCTCCAGAAAGAAGTTTCCCTCGCCGAAAATCCGGGACAGCTCAAGGGCATACGCCTTGGCCCCCTCGTAGTCCTCCCCCATCAGGTGTTGGGGAATGGCACCGGCAAGGCAGGCGGACAGGGCAATCAGCCCCTCGTGGTACTGCTTCAGCAGGGCCAGGTCTACTCTGGGCTTGCCGTAAAAGCCATGGATAAAGGCCTCGGAAACCAGATAGCACAGGTTTTCATAGCCCTTCCGGTTCTCGCACAGCAGCACCAGATGATAGGGGTCGTTATCCTGGCCGTGAACCCGGTCGGTCATGCCCCGGCGGGCAACGTAGACCTCGCAGCCGATGATGGGCTTGATGCCCGCGGCCTTGGCGGCCTTGTAAAAATCGATGCAACCGTACATGACCCCGTGGTCGGTGATGGCCACGGCGGTCTGCCCGACCTCCTTCACCCGACCCATCAGGCCGTCGATCCGGCAGGCACCGTCCAGCAGGCTGTACTCCGTATGCAGATGCAGGTGGACAAAACTCATGGGTTGGCCTCCTTCGCAAGAAGCGTCAGCTTTTTCATCCGGTTGTTCATGGCGGGCTTGGTAATGGGCGGCTCCATCATGGCCGCCAGCTCCGAAAGGGACGCGGAAGGGTTTTCCTCCCGGGCAACAGCCGCCTGGCGGAGCTTCTCCGGCAGACTGTCCAAGAGACCCCGCTCCCTCAGCTGCCGGATCACCCCCAGCTGCTCCTGGGCGGCTTCCACCACCTTGGAGGTGTTGGCATCGTCGCAGTTGCACCGGCGGTTGACTTTGTTGTTCAGCTCCTTTTCCAGGCGAGCCTCCATAATGCCCATGGCCGCCACCGGTGCCCCCAGACAGGTGAGAAAATCGGAAATCTGCTCACTTTGCTTCAGATAGAGCACCTGAGCCCCGCCCCGGCGGGCAGTCTTGGGGGAAAAGTCCATGACCTCCCGAATCAGCAGCTCCGTCTCCCGGGCCACTGCCTGATGGGTGGTGGCAAGCTCCATATGGTAGCCCTTCCCCGGGTCGGTAACGCTGCCCCCTGCCAGGAAGGCCCCCCGGAGGAAGGACACCTTGCAGCACTCCTCCTCCACAATCGGGTAATTCACATGCAGCGCCAGGGTATCCCCCTTGGAAAAGCCGAAGGCCTCCATGACGGTCGAGAGCTTCCCCTCCTCCCGAATCTGAAACACCAGTTTCCCCGGAGCCGCCAGACTGGGATAACTGTCAAAGTCCAGATTAAAGGCCTTCTTGAACAGCTTGGGCAGCACATGGGCAAATTCCCGACTTTCGGTGACGATTTTAATGCCGTCGTCCTGGAAGCTGTTGCAGTAGAGCAGGATTCCGAAGCACTGAGCCAGTGCGCAGCAGGGCTTTGTGGGCAGCACCCGGCAGATTTCCGCCCGGGCGGCGGAGGAAAAAGACAAATTCATATTGGGTTCCCCTGTATCTTTATGGGTTCCAGATCCGAATCTCCGGTTCCAGGCGAATGCCGGAAGTTTCATAGACCCGGTCGGACACGGTTTGCAGCAATTGCCTCATTTCCCCCGCGGTGGCTCCGCCCAGATTTACGGCAAAGCCCGCGTGCTTTTCGGAAATGCCGGCGTTTCCCAGCCGGAAACCCTTCAGCCCCGCCTGTTCAATCAGCGCGGCGGCATAACCGCCCGCGGGGCGCTTGAAGGCAGAGCCCGCCGAGGGCAGGTCAAGAGGCTGAGAAGCGGTACGCTTGCCGATGAGCTCCTTCATTTTGCCCCGGATAATCTCCGGCTCTGCCGGGGTCAGGGCAAATTCCGCGCTGAGCACAATGTCGCCGGTTTCCTCCAGGACGCTGTGCCGGTAGGAAAAGCCCATTTCCTCAGCGGTGAGAACCCGCCGCTGCCCCTGTCGGTTCATGACCTCCACCTGTTTGCAGACCTGGCGGATTTCCCCGCCGTAGGCTCCGGCGTTCATATAGACCCCGCCGCCAACGGTGCCGGGAATGCCATGGGCGAATTCCAGGCCGGAAAGGCCCAGGTTTGCCGCAGCCACCGCCGCTCGGCTCATGGTCACCCCGGCCATTACCCGAAGCCGGTTTCCGGATAGGGGCTCGATTCCCTCCAGGCAATCCTTCAGGCAGGCCACCAGCCCCCGAACCCCTTCGTCCGGAGCCAGCACGTTGGTTCCTGCGCCCAGAATAGCAAAGCTTCCGTCCAATAAAACGGACACTTTCAAAATTTCCGCCAGTTCCTCGGCATTTTTGGGAAAGGCCATGACCTCCGCCCCGCCGCCAATGCGCAAAGAGGTGTGCTTTGCCAAAGGTTCGTCGAACTTTAGCTCCACATCCGGGAGTAAAGCAGCGATTTTTTCCTGAAAATCTGTCAATTCCGTCATAAACGCCTCCGGGTGTATAGTTGAATACAGTATAGCATATTCCCGGAGATTATGCAATTATGCGATTGTGAATTTTATGTAAGATACCGTCGGAACGCAAAAAAGCTGCCCGGCCTAAGCCGGGCAGCTGGGAATGTAAGAACTCAGGCTTCCAGGTTGATGCCGGTGTCCTTGGAGAACAGGTGGCATACATGGCCGGGGAAGCTGTAGTGAACGGTGCTGCCGTTGGACAGAGCGGCAACCTCGGCACCGGTCATGTTCATGGTGGAAACAACCATGACCACGTCACGACCCATGGAGGTCACATGCAGGTGGACGGAGGAGCCCATAAGCTCGGACACGTCAACCTTGCCCTCGATACCGGCGGGCTCCAGGGAGATGTGCTCGGGACGAACGCCCAGAACCACATCCTGCTCGGCCACGTTGTTGGCGGCCAGCTTTGCCTGCTTGTCGTCGGACAGAACGATGGACTGGTTATCCAGCTTCACGACATACTTGCCGTTCTCCTTGACCAGCTTGGCGTTCTCGAACAGGTTCATCTGGGGAGTGCCGATGAAGGTAGCGACGAACAGGTTATAGGGATGGTTGAAGACCTCCTGGGGAGTGCCGATCTGCTGGATGAAGCCATCCTTCATGATGACGATCCGGTCGCCCAGGGTCATAGCCTCGGTCTGGTCGTGGGTAACGTAAATGAAGGTGGTGTTGATCCGCTGACGCAGCTTGATGAGCTCGGCACGCATCTGGTTACGGAGCTTGGCATCCAGGTTGGACAGAGGCTCGTCCATCAGCAGAACCTTAGGCTCCCGGACGATGGCACGGCCGATGGCCACACGCTGACGCTGACCGCCGGACAGCGCCTTGGGCTTACGGCCCAGGTACTGGGTGATGTCCAGGATCTCAGCGGCTTCCTTTACCTTTCTGTCAATTTCGTCCTTGGGCATCTTGCGCAGCTTCAGGGCGAAGGCGATGTTATCATAAACGGTCATGTGGGGGTACAGGGCGTAGTTCTGGAAGACCATGGCGATGTCCCGATCCTTGGGGGCCACATCGTTGACCAGCTTGTCGCCGATGTACAGCTCGCCGCCGGAAATCTCTTCCAGGCCGGCAATCATCCGCAGAGTGGTGGACTTACCGCAGCCGGAGGGGCCAACCAGAACGATGAATTCCTTGTCGGCGATGTCCAGGTTGAACTCCTGAACCGCCACAACACCCTCATCGGTGATCTGCAGATTGACCTTCTTTTCGGGCTCGCCCTTCTTCTTTTTCTTCTTGGCATCCTCGCCGTTGAAGGGATAGACCTTTTTGATGTTCTTCAGGGTTAAGCTTGCCATACTTTCTTGACTCTAGACGCGCCTACCATTTTCGCGCGCGTCCTCGCTGCCGGAAAGCAAAATTCCGGAAGCACTACGACAGGTCTCCACACTGCCGCACCGTAAGTCAGACGGATTTATCCTCCTTAAATTTAGCGAAATACGCCTAGAATAGTGGAGTAGACGCACTTCACCGGGATACTGAAATAATATCACAATTCGTCTTTTCTGACAATCGGGGATAATGACGGTTTTTCCGTGCCGTTTTTAGGCATTCTGACAAGAATTCAGCGTTTCCGTCAAAAATGACAGAATTACGTCATTTGTCTCTTGACAGGTTTCGTTATTTCCTATAAACTAGTGGTGTTTCAGGGATTATACTTTTGTATAATTTCCACAACGCACAGCTGTCCACATAGGAAAGACATTTCAGCTGTGATTATCGGAAGAAAGGAGGAAACACAAACATGAACAAAGAAAATCCCAATTACCGCGCGTATATCCGCATCCTGGAGGAGGAGCTGGTGCCTGCCATGGGCTGCACCGAGCCCATCGCCCTGGCCTACTGCGCGGCGAAGGCCCGGGAGGTTCTGGGCGAGATGCCCGATCGGGTGGCCATTGGTGCCAGCGGCAGCATCATCAAGAACGTGAAAAGCGTCATTGTTCCCAATACCAATCACATGAAGGGGATTCCCGCGGCGGCGGTAGCCGGAATCGTGGGCGGCGACGCATCCCGGGAGCTGGAGGTCATCGCGGACGTATCCCCGGAGAAAATCGCCCAAATGCGCACCTATCTGGAGAGCACCCCCATTACCGTGGAGCACATCGACAACGGTCTGACCTTTGAGATCGTGGTCACTGTTTTCCATGGCCAGGACAGTGCCAGCGTCCGGATTGTCAACTATCACACGAACATCGTCCATATCGAGCGCAACGGCCAGGTGCTTCTGGATACGCCTGTGGAGGGCGAGAGCGAGGCCGGTCTTACCGACCGCTCCTGCCTGAATCTGCGGGACATCCTGGACTTTGCGGAAACCGTGGACATCGCCGACGTGAAGGACGTTCTGGATCGGCAGATCGAGTACAACAGCGCCATCGCCAAGGAAGGTCTTCGGGGGAACTACGGCTCCAATATCGGAAGCGTCCTGCTGCAAACCTACGGTGAGGGCAGCGTCATGGTTAGAGCCAAGGCCATGGCAGCGGCCGGTTCCGACGCCCGGATGAACGGCTGTGAAATGCCCGTGGTCATCAACTCCGGCAGCGGCAACCAGGGCATGACCACTTCCCTGCCCGTCATCGAGTACGCCAAGGAGCTGAATGTCAGTGACGAAAAGCTCTACCGGGCTCTGTGCCTGTCCAACCTGACTACCATCCACCAGAAAACCAGCATCGGACGGCTCTCCGCCTTCTGCGGCGCGGTCAGTGCCGGTGCCGGCGCAGGCGCGGGCATTGCCTACCTGCTGGGCTCTGACCTGGACGGTATTTCTCACACCGTTGCCAACGCCATCGCCACCACCGGCGGCATTGTCTGCGACGGAGCCAAGGCCTCCTGCGCCTCCAAAATCGCCACGGCAGTGGAGGCGGGTATCCTGGGCTACAACATGCACATCCAGGATCAGGACTTCCAGCCTGACGATGGTCTGGTGGGCGACACCCCCGAGGACACCATCTCCAACATCGGTCGTCTGGGCAAGGAAGGCATGAAGAGCACCAACGAAGAGATCATCAAAATCATGGTTGGCAATTAAGCTGCCCTGCGTCTAAACAAAAGTAAGGTATTGCCGGGTAACCCGGCAGAGAGGAGAAAACCCCTATGAAAAAGCTGTTTTCCAGTCTCCCCGCAAAGCTGCTGCTTGGTATCATTGTCGGTATCATCGTCGGCCTGATCGTTCCCGAATCCGTGATGACGGTGCTGGTGCCCGTCAAGAACATCATGGGTCAGCTTATCAACTTCATCGTTCCTCTGATCGTCATCGGCTTTATCGCTCCGTCCATCACCAAGCTGGGCAGCAACGCCTCCCGGCTTCTGGGTGTAGCACTGCTCATTGCCTACGTTTCTTCCGTGCTGGCAGCCCTGATGTCCACGGTGGCGGGCTATGTGCTCATTCCCATCATGCACAATGCCAACGCCGCCGCTGACCTGCGTGCCCTGCCCGAGGACGTGTTCGGCCTCCAGATTCCTCAGATCATGCCCGTCATGTCCGCTCTGGTCTTCGCAGTGCTCATGGGTCTTGCCGCCGTATGGACGAAGGCCGAAACCACCACCAAGATTCTGGACGAGTTCCAGAAGATCGTGCTGGATCTGGTTTCCAAAATCGTCATTCCCATCCTGCCCTTCTTCATCGCCTGCACCTTCGCGTGCCTGGCCTACGAGGGCACCATCACCCGGCAGCTGCCCATCTTCCTGAAGGCAGTCGTCATCGTGCTGGTGGGTCACTTCATCTGGATGGCGGTGCTGTACAGCGTCGCCGGTGCCTACTCCAAGCGCAGCCCCATTGAGGTCTTCAAGCACTACGGCCCGGCTTACCTGACCGCCGTGGGCACCATGTCCTCCGCCGCTACTCTGTCCGTGGCTCTGCAGTGCGCCCGGAAGTCCAAGGTTCTCCGCCGGGATATGGTGGACTTCGGCATTCCCCTGTTTGCCAACGTGCACCTGTGCGGCTCCGTCCTCACCGAGACCTTCTTCGTCATGATCGTCTCTCTGATTCTCTACGGTCAGCTGCCCACCGTGGGCACCATGATTCTGTTCTGCGTGCTTCTGGGCATCTTCGCCATCGGCGCCCCCGGCGTCCCCGGCGGCACGGTCATGGCCTCTCTGGGTATCGTCACCAGCGTTCTGGGCTTCGGCCCCGAAGGCACCGCCCTGCTTCTGGCCATCTTCGCCATTCAGGACTCCTTCGGCACTGCCTGCAACGTCACCGGCGACGGCGCTCTGACTCTGATCCTCACCGGCTACTGCGAGAAGCACGGTCTGGAAGAGCAGAAGAACATCGGCGTAGACCTGTAATACTGAACTCCAATTAAAATCTTTAAAAAAGATTTTAATTGCCTGAAGGGCA
>UQXG01000018.1 GCA_900544945.1 uncultured Eubacteriales bacterium
TCTCAATGTTCTTGCCGGAACAAGAACATTGCCCCCGGAGGAACCAGAAGTGAAAGCTTCTATGCGTCTTGGAATACACGCAAAATTCTTTTATACCTCCACGAACCTATCTATGCTGAAGAAGTAGAGATACCGTGCCTTCACGGGCATTTCGTAAATTCTCGTCAGAGCGTCCGCATAGGTCTCCACCTGAAGCCGGTACCTGTCCGCCGCGGCGGCCACCGTTTCCTCGGTGACCCGGTCGGTTTTGAAGTCCAGAATGGTAATCCCGTCTTCTTCCAGCAGGGCACAGTCCACAACGCCCTGTAAAAGCACCTGCTCGTCCTCCAGCCCTTCTCCGTAGTGCTGCCCGGCATCCAGAATGGAGAATTTGAATTCCCGCAAATACCGGGTTCCGGAACGCAGTTTCTTTCCGATCTCCGACTGGAAGAACCGAGCCAGCTGGTCACAACGAACCAGGCTTCCCTGCTCCTGCGTTAGGAACTTTCCCTTCACCAGCCTTTGAATTTCCCGGGAAACCGCCTCGGGACTGCCGCAGTCTTCATATCGGATATATTGCAGGGCGGCGTGCATGGCACTGCCGTAGGTCTTTCCCGAAGCCTGCCGGGACGGGAAATCCGGCTGCCGCCAGCTGCGCTCTGCCGACTTGGCGTTGCCCGCACTTTCTGCCGCCTCCGCATCCTTCTGCCGCCCCTTCCGGCCGGTGGCCGTCTGCTTGGAGGGAGTTTCGGTTGCGGCAATGTGCGCATACCGGTAGGACAGTGCCGATTTGAGCATTTCTTCCAGGTTCTCAGGTATCGCGGCGGTTTCCTTCGGCTCCTCGCCGGAGGCCTGGGTCTGCGCCTCCTGGGGCTTTGGGGTCTCAATACGCCACAGGTATTCCCCGTGGGTCAGAGTCTTCGGTCTGCCGCCGATGGCGTGCAAGGCCCCGGCCTCGATTCTGTCCATTGCCGCCAGCAGCACCCAGTCGCCCATGCAGTCCGCCTCCCGGCACAGAAGCTCCCCGCCGTCAAAATCCCGGCGCAGGGCGATGGCCTGCAAATCCTTTTCCAGGGTCTGGGAGGCGTAGGTCATCACCAGTCGATCCTTTGCTCGGGTCATGGCAACGTAGAGCACCCGCATTTCCTCGGAAATACTCTGAGCTGCCATTCTGGCTCCAATGGCTCGCTTGGAAAGAGTTGGGTAGCGAACCCGGTTCTGCCGATCCACCGCGCTCAGACCCAGCCCCAGCTCCTTGTCGCAGAGAATTTGCGCCCGCAGATCCTCCTGATTGAACCGCCGGGAAAGGTTGCACAGGAACACCACCGGAAATTCCAGTCCCTTGGACTTGTGAATGCTCATAATGCTGACGCAGCCTGCCCCCGCCGTGCCGGAAACCACCAGCCCCCGCTCCTGCATCCTGTCCAAGTGATCCAGAAATGCCGCCAAAGATCGGTGGGTGCCGTTTTCAAAGTCACAGGCATACTGAAAGAAGGTTTGCAGATTCTCCGCCCGGGCCTCGCCGCCGGGCATGGCCGCGAAAAGGCTGTCCAGCCGGGTTTCCGCCAGCGTTTTTTCCAACAGTCCCGTCAAGGTGCTGTATCTTGCCTCCCGGCGAAGCAGCTCCAGTACCCGGAGGAATTTCTCCACCTTTGGCTCCCGGCTTTCCAGCAGGGCATCGTAAAAACTTCCCTTGGTCTTCCCTGCCCGGATTTTTGCCAGATCGTCTGCGGTAAGGCCGAATACCGGGCTTGCCAGAACGCTGAGCAGCGGGATATCCTGCCTGGGATTCTGAACCGTCTGCAAAAGGCTGCGGAAGGTTGCCACTTCCCGGGTTTGCAGCAAATCCGTTCCGCCCCCTGTGGTGCAGCGGATACCCCGGTTTTCCAGCGCCCGCTGGAAATATCCGGCGGCGCTGCCCGGAGAACGCAGGAGAATCACAATATCCTCAGGCCGCACCGGCCGCAGACTGTCCTTTTCCCGGATCAGAGTACCGTTTTCCAACATTTCCTGAATCCGTCCGGCAACGAAGTCCGCCTCCTCGGCGTAAGTATCGGAGACCGTTTCCAGTGCGTGGAGCTCCACTCCGGGATCCGGCAGCCGCACATGGGGCACGCCCTCCCGGAGGGCCTCCGCTTCGGTGTAGTACAGCCCCCCCACCTTCGGGGTCATGCAGGCGGTGAACACCTGGTTCACCCCTTCAATGATCTCCGGGCCGGAACGGAAATTGTGGCTGAGCAGCACCTTCCGGCCCTCCCCCGGCTTCGCTTCCTCCGCTTTAAGGTAGTGGTTATATTTTTCCAGGAAAATTCCCGGGTCTGCCAGCCGGAACTGATAGATAGACTGCTTCACGTCACCGACTAAGAAGCAGTTCTGCCGTTTCCTGCTGAGCGCGTCAAAAATGGCATCCTGCACCGCGTTGGAGTCCTGGTATTCGTCCACCAGGATTTCCCGGAACCGACTGCCAATCTCCGAGGCTGCGGCAGTGGGGATTCCACGGGATTTTCCCACCAACAAATCCAGGGTGTACTGCTCCAAGTCGCTGAAATCCAGGATTCTCCGGCTTCTCTTGGCTCGGCGGTAGTCCTGGGAAAACTGTTCCACCAGCCACACGAGCCCCCGAGCTCCCTCCGCCGACTGGCACAGATCGGCAAGAATCTGGGCAGAATCGTCAGTGAAATTGCGCAGCTTCTTTTCCAGCCCCGCCTTGCAGGCATTCCGGGCTGCCTTGACCCGCTCCGCCAGCTCCGGGTCAGCACTCTTTTTCGGGAATACCAGCCTTCCGTAGTCCACATTCCGCCCGGCCACGATCTCGTCCCAGGAGGTTTTTTCCTTCAAGCTTTCCAGCTGATGAAGGGTATCCTGAAAATTGAGAATCGGTTTTTCCAGCCCGTCGCAGCACTCCATCCGCCGGATGCACTGGCGAAACACGGAAATCTGGCTGTCCAGATATTCGTCCAGGTCGTCCATCAGACTCTTTCCCCAGATCGTCTGTCCGGCATCCTGAATTCCTCCGGTTTCCAGCAGTTCCAGACACTCCCTCAGCCAGCCCTGGGGGTTCAGATGGCACCGGGCACTGTCATAGACCTTTTCGATGATCTGAGGCACCAGCCGGTCGTCCCGACCCAGGCCCTGAGATTCGATAAACGCCCGGAATTCCGGTGCGTCCTCGCTTTCGTAGGCTCGATCCAGCAAATCCTCCAGCACCCGCTCCCGGATTTCTCGGCATTCGTTTTCGTCTGCCACCCGAAAATCCGCCGGAATGTCCAGACGATAGGCATATTCCCGGAGAATATCCGAGCAGAAGCCATGAACTGTGGAGATTTTCGCCAGAAACAACCGCTGCATCTGCTTTTGCAGATGGGTCTTCTCCGGCTCCTGGGCAATCCGCTCGCTGAGCTTTTTTGCGATTTTTCCCCGAAGCTCCGCCGCGGCGGCCTTGGTGTAGGTAATCATCAGAAAATCATCCAGATTGGCAGGGTCATTGGGATCCGTCAGATAGGTCATCAGCCGGTCGATCAGCACCTTGGTTTTTCCCGAACCGGCAGCGGCAGAAATCAGCAGCCGCCCGTCCCGATTGGTGACCGCCTGCTCCTGCTGGGGTGTCAGCTTCTCAGCCATGGGTGTTCATCTCCTTTTCCACTTCCTCCCAGAACCGCTGGGCGGTCATGGCCTTGTAATTGCGTCTGCCCTCCACATCCGCCTGATGGCACACCGCCCCATAGGGGCAGAAGGCACAGGCGTTGTGGCTGGTGCCCCGGGTATAGGGATTCGGCTCCACGTCTCCGGAGGCAATGTCCTCCACCATCCGGCTGAGCACCCGGAACACGAATTTCTTCAGCAGCTTGAGCTGGTCTCTGTCCGCGATGTCGCCGGACAGGCTTCCGTCCTTTTTGACGGTGCAGCAAAGTCTTGCGGGATTTTCTCCCGGCTCCATGGCCTTCAGCACCGCCTCGTCCTTCAGAAGCAGTCCTTTTCGCTTCCACTGGGCTGCCCGTTCCTTTTCCGCCTGCTCCTCGTTAAGCCTGCCTTCCGCCGAAAGATAAGGGGCTCTGGCCGGGAAATACTGCACCCCCGCTGGAATCGGGTGATCGCCCAGCAGCCCCTCGCCGCCCTCGGCTAAAGCAAAGAGGTACAGAAGCATTTGCAGCCCCACGCCGTTGAACACGTCGCAGTAGTCGAAATCCTTTTTGCCGGTTTTGTAGTCCACCACCCGATAATAGGTGCTGGCCCCGGAATCCCACACATCCACCCGATCTACAAAGCCTCGGAGCACTGCGTTCATTTCCGGATTTTCAATGGCAATGGCAGGCATTTTCTCCCCCCGGCCAAAGCCCAGCTCGAACTGCTCCGGTTGGAACTCCGACTGGCTCAGCTCTGCCCACAGCTCCCGAACCACCATGTCCAGCTCCTCCAGATTCCGACGGAAGAGGTAGCTCATCCGCTGGCTGTCCAGCTGCCGGAACCGCTCATCGGCATAACGCTCACTGAAATCGTGGGCAATTTTCATGGTTTCCTCCAATGACACCTGGTGAAATCCCCCCATATCCCGGACGCACCGGGCGGTATTTTCCAACACCGCATGGACATAGGTGCCAAATTCCGCCGGGTCGATGGCCGCCTGCTTCCGTTCCCGGGCCCGAAGACCGTATTTCAGGAAATAGGAGAGCCGACACTCCGCCTGCCGGTCGATCTGAGAGGCGGACAGATTCAGCGTTCTGCCATAGAGCCCCTCCACGCTGTTCCGCGCAACCCTTCCCAGGGTATAGCCCTTTGCGCACTCCGTCTCCCGATAGCCGGGAAGCACATCCAGCCTTTCCGCCAGGCTCTCCGCGTCCCACCGGGCAAGATAGGCCCCCGCCTCGGTTCCGTCCGCCTGGGCAAAGCCCGGAAGGCTCACTGTCTCAGTCTCGCCGCCTGCCAGCTTCGCCAGCCGATGATACAGAAAGGATGGCTGCTCCCCGGCGCAGCTGACGAGAATGGATTGCCGCGCCCCGCAGAACACACCGTAAATCTCCGCGAATTCCGCCTGAATGCCCTCTACGGAGCCGCCGGTGAGCGGTACTCCCAGAGAGCGCAGCTGCACCCGTTCCTGATCCGTCAGTACGCCGGTGGAGCCGCTGTAGCCGGGGAGCTTTCCTTCCTCCGCCCCCAGCACAATCAGATGCTTCTGCCGGTTGCAGCGCATGGCGTCCACCGGGCCCATCTGCACCGCGTCCAGCACCGGCGGGATGGTACCCACATCGTATTGGCTCAGCAGCAGCCGCAGAAGCCGCACAAAATGCTCCGTCTCCCAGGCCGTATCCCCCAGCACTGCGTACATCTGCTCCAGAGCGGAAATCAGGATTTCCCACAGCTGATTTAAGATTTGAGCCTGCCGGGGCTCCCCCTCTGCCTCCAGCTCCCGGGCAAGATCGGTGAGTCTTTCCGCAAGACGGATTTCCTTCAAAAATTCGTAGAGCCCCAAAACCTGCTGCTTCAGGCTGACCGCCTCCCGGAACCGATTCCGCAGCCGGATAAGCGGGTCAATCGTCTGCGCCCTGGCGGCATTCAGAGCCGCCAGCCGGGTCTGGGAATCCTCATCCCACACGCCGCCAAGGCCCTCCGGATGCCCCGTCCAGTTTTCCGTCCATGCCTTTCCCCGCAGTGCCCAGGTGATGGCGTAGTTTTCCACCTGGTCACAGGTATCTACATCCAGGGGCGACAAGGGCGCACGCAGATACCCCAGCACATCCCGGAGCTCAAAGCCGCCTACTGCCGCTTCCAGTCCGGAAATCACCGTGGCAATGACGCCGGTGGTCAGGATTTCCTCGTTGCCGGAGCGGTACAGCGGAATGTGAAACCGGTGGAACACCAGATCCATGAAGGACTGGTAGGCTGCCATATCCGTGCACACCACCGCAATGTCCCGATACCTTGCCCCATCTGCCGCCAGCTCTCGCACCCGGTGAGCCGCCAGCAGGCACTCGTCGTAAACACTGCCCCGGCGGACAACCTCCAGGCTCCCCTTTGCCTTGCCTTCCGGAATGCTTCCCTGAAACAGTCTTTCCCACACCGGGCCCAGGCCGTCCTGCCGAGGTTCGACAGTCTCCACGGAAATGGGAATCCCCGCCCGTTTGGCGGCGTTGTACAATAGCTTTGCCGTCTGCCCGGCCTTCTCAAAGGCCAGCAGCTTGGAGTCTACCTGATCGCAGTTCAGGCTGATGGTGACGTCCTTTGCGTTTTCCATCAGAAATTCCAGAATCGCCAGATTTTGTCTCGTAAAATCCGGGAAACCGTCTATGTAAAATACATGCTCCTGGGCAAAGGTGCCCTCCTCCAGCTGCTCTAAAAGCCAGGTCATCTGGTCTCTGGGATCCCGCTTTCCCCGGGCGCAGAGACTGTCGTATCCTGCCATCAGCAATGACAGCTCCTCCAGCTTCTGGGCAAGAGAGCCTTCCGTCTGCCGGGCGGCCTCCATCAGATCTTCCGGGGTGATGCAGCACCGTTTGAACTCGTCCACCGCGTCAATGAGGCCCGTCAGGAACTCCGGCTTGGTCTCCACCGCCGCGTAGGCCTTTAATTTACTGCTCAGCTGTCTTGCCGCCGCGGCCATGGCCACCACCCGACCGCCGCCGTCCAGGCACTCCACCGCACCCTTGCCCATGGTATCCGACACCCGGCGGAACAGCCGGGTAAAGGACAGCACCTCCGCGTAACGGCTGGCGGTATCCCCCGCCGCCCAGCACAGATTCCGTTCGGCCTCATGGCTGATGAGCTCCGGCACCATCAGAATCCGGTTTCCCTGCCGATTATGAACATCCCGGGCAATCCGTCTGTAAATCTCATCGGTGTTGGCCGTCCAATCCTTTCCCAAAAGCAGATGCACCATATGCCCCGCCTCCTTTTTTCTCTATGATACTACAGAATTCGTCCCAAAAAACGGGTAGGATTCCAGTTTGGTTTCCAACTGTCCCAGGGCATCCAGCAGGAAAAAACGGATGGAGCAGTCCTCCTGGGTCAGGCTCTCGGTAAGATTCTGGCTCATTCCTGCCGCCTGAGCCGTCTCACAGAAGTCCGTGCCGGCGGCGCTGAGGCATAGTTCCGGAAAGGCCACGCACCACCAGTTCCGTCCGGCCCCCTCACCAATGACAATCCGCAGGGATTCATAAACCCCCGCAGGCAGGGAAAACGTATTGTACCTGCGAATGTCGAAGGCTTCCTTTTCCAGTGTCACCACCGCCTGGGCATCCACTCCTGCCGCCTCCAGCGTCCGGTTGGCAGCCGCCTGGATTTTCGGCAGATTCTCTCTCAGATAGGCTTTGGCCTGGTTTACGTCCCCAACCATCTTCAAATCCGAGCGGATGCTATCGAGCACCGCGTCCCGAACCCGAAGCTTGACGGCCTGGTCTTCGTCGCTGTCGGAATTGGCCACCACATGAAGCCTTATCAGCTCCCGATTCAGAAAGGCCCGATCCCGAACCAGTCCCACCGTCCAGCACACCGCCGCCAGCAGCAGACAAATTCCAATACGCTTTCCCATTTGCCTCATAAAAAACACCGTCCATACTGAAATACTCCCAGAATGGACGGCAATTCACAAAGTTATACGGGTTTTCCGATAAACACCCGGGGATAGTTTTCCTTCAGCATATTGCATACCACCGCGGCATATTCGAAGCTGTCCATAATCGCGAAAATTGCGGAGCCGGAGCCGGTCATCTGCTGGGCAAGAGCCCCATAGCTGTGGCAGACGGACTTGATGTAATTCAGTTCCAGATGATCAGAGGTCACAACGGGGTCAAAGACGTTGCACACGTTTTCCGCAACCTTGCCCAGATCTCCTGCCAGAATCGCCGCCTCCATGGCCCGATTGTCCGGCCGGTCGGCGATGGCCACGGTGTCGATCTTCTGATAGAGCTCCGGGGTAGACACGGAGAAATCCGGCTTGCAGATCACGAAGGTACAATCCGGCATATCCGGCAGCTTCCGCAGCCGCTCGCCTCTGCCCTCCACCATAGCCGTTCCGCCCAGTACGCAGAAGGGCACATCGCTTCCCACCAGCGCCCCCAGCTCTGCCAGTGCCATAATGGATAGAGGGGCATCATAATACCGGTTCAGAGCCCGGAGCACTGCCGCCGCATCCGCGCTGCCGCCGCCCAGTCCCGCACCGGAGGGAATCCGCTTGAGAATCCGGATTGCCAGGCCGCCCGGATCCTTCTTCAAGGTCTCGCAGAAAACCTTTGCCGCTTTCCAGGCCAGATTTCTCTCGTCCGTGGGAATCTCCGGGTTGGTGCAGGTAAGAACCCAGGGCTTTCCCGTGCCTACATCAATCTCCACATCGTCCCGGACGGAGATAGTCTGCATGACGCTCTGCAAATCGTGGTAGCCGTCTTCCCGCTTTCCCAGCACATCCAGCGTCAGGTTTACCTTGGCGAACGCGCCTTCGTATAGTGTGGTCATGGTAAGTACCTTCCTTTTTCCGTTTTCTGTCATTATAACGGAAACGCCCCGGTTTTTCAATCGCAATCCTGATAAAATTTCAAAATCCGCATATTCTATGGACATCACCCAAAGGGAGGTTGGATTTATGGATACGCTTGCGCTGATTCTTTCCATTATCGGCTGTGTCAACTGGGGGCTGGTGGGAATTTTCCAGTTTGATCTGGTGGCCTGGCTCTTCGGCGGCGCCGGTTCTCTGTTCAGCAGACTGGTTTACACTGCTGTAGGCCTGGCAGGCCTTTGGAGCATTTCCTTTTTGTTCCGCAGGAAAGCCAACATTGAGGGCGAATAGTAAACGGGCAGCTCATGATGAGCTGCCCGTTCTTTCAAAATCTTAAGGAAGCTCTGAATAAATCGGCGAGAGCTGACAGCGAGAGATTTTGTTCTCAGGCAAGGTACGGAAAACGAGGGAATACTTTGTGTATTTTCCGTTTTTCGTACCGCAGACTGGGGGCAAAAGATCCGCTGCTCAGCCGAAGTGGATTTGTTCAGAGTTTCCCTAATAGCACCGAACCATGCAGGTGACCTTCTGATCGCCGTATTGGGCGGTGATGGAGGTGGTACCGGCCTTAATGGCCTTGACCACACCGTTTTCGTCCACGGAGGCAATATAGGGATGCTCGGAGCTCCACTGAACCTCGTTCTGCTCCAGATCGCAGTCCAGCAGCAGCTTGAATTCGTAATACACGCCCAGACGGATGTCCGTCTTCTTCAGCTTCAGGGTTACATTCTTCAGCTGCTGATTGGCCGGCGCGGAAGTGGCGGGCATGGTCTCCTGCTGGGATGCGGTGGTTTCCTTGGGGGTAGTCTCCTGGGTGTCCGCCGCCTGAGCTGCCACAGTCTCAGCCGGAGCGGTTTCCGCCACAGTGGTAGGCGGCACCGTTGTCTCCTCAACGTATTTCACGATCACGGGGCACTCCATGGTGCTCACGCCGCAGCGGATGGTGATCACCGTCTCGCCCTCGGAAACCGCGGTGACCTTGCCGTCCTCGGTGACGGTGGCAATTGCCTCATCCTGACTGGTGTAGATAATCGGATCGGTGGTGTTCTCCGGGCTGGCTTTTACATGGAGCAGGAACATCTGCCCCTCCTCGCTGAGCTCCACGGTCTTGCCGCTGATGATGTACAGCTCCTGACAGGGGATGCTCAGATCAGTGGTCTGGCTGACGGTGGTTTCCGTCGTCTCGGTGGCAGCCACCGCGGATTTTCCGCCCATGTTCGGCAGGAAGAACTTGACAAAGATAAAGCCCGCCGCCATGAGCAGCACCGCGATGAGCACCGTCAGCACGATCACCACCAGGGTGTTCTGGGACTGGGGTTCCTCCTCGTCCTCTTCCTCATCGTCATAGTCGCCGTCGTCGTAGGCTTCCTCGTCTTCGCCCGCTTCCCCGTTCACTTCGTCAAAGTCAAAAATCTTCTTGGGAGTCTCCTGGCTTTCCGACGTTTCCTCCAGCAGATCCTCACTCATAAGCTTTCCCGCCATGTCAGGGGTGCAGCCGCAGATGGGACAGCACTCGGCGGTATCCGGGTAGCAGGTGCCGCAAACGTCACAAATTATCTTACTCATTCTGATGCCTCCGGTTGTGAATGGTCTTTCGTCAATACTGGCAGACATTATACCACGGATTTCTGGGAATTACAACAACAAAAGTATTGCTTTTTTTCGACAATTCCATTATGATAGACGGGTAAGCATCCGCTCTCGGGCAGACATGGGTCTGCCGGTGGCCTGTGCCCCGGAAACCCCATTGCTCCCCGCCGCCGGATGCCAGAAGGAGGCGATAACCATGTCCGAACCCACTCTCATCTCCCCCTTGCTTGACGGCTTTACCATGGGGCAGCCCATGGGCGAACACGACGGCGTCAGCTGCTGTCCCGCCATTCGGGAAGATAAGAAATATATCGTCAAGATCATTACCATTCCCCCATCCCAGACCCAGCTGGACGCGCTGCTTCTGGCCGGTGCCTATAAGGATCCGGCGGATGCCATGGAATACTACCGCCAGGTCAGTGAGGGCGTTCTGAAGGAAGCGGAATTCCTGAAAAAGCTGTCCCAGCTGGACGGCTTCCTGTCCTATGAGGGCTGGCAGCTGGTTCCCATTACCCGGGGGCGGCTGGGCTATCAGGTGTACCTGGTGGGCAGCTACAAGCGCACCCTGGAAAAGCATCTGCGCAAGAACCCGGTGACCCACCTGGAGGCCATCAACTTAGGCCTTGATTTGTGCGCCGCCCTGACGGTGTGTCGTCAGGCAGGCTCTTTGTATGTGGCTCTGAAGCCCGGAAATATCTTCGTTTCCGACAAGAAGCAGTACCGCATCGGTGACCTGGGCTTTATCCCTCTGAACGAGCTGAGCTACACCGCCCTGCCGAAAAAATACCAGAGCCGGTATACGCCCCCGGAGCTCTTCGACCCCATGGAGCCCCTGAATCTCACCGCGGATACCTATGCCGTGGGCATGATCCTCTACCAGCTCTATAATGACGGCCAACTGCCCCACCGGGACAAAACCCCGGAGGAAGGCTTCCCTTCCCCCATCAATGCGGACTATGAGCTGGCGGAGATCATTCTGAAAGCCCTGAATCCGGATCCCAAGGCTCGCTGGAGCAGTCCCGCCGACCTGGGCAAGGCTCTGGCAGCCTATATGCAGCGCAATGCCGTCAACGACACCCCCATCACCCCCCACAAGCCTTTGGAGGATGCGGCCATTGCGGCTCTGGGTGAAACCGTCACGGAGTCCCCCAAGCCGGAAGACACCGTGCCGGAGGCCGAACCCGCCGACCAATCCTCCACGGAAGCATCCCCGGCCGAGCCCGAGCCGGATTCTCCCGTCGAGGAACCGGCACAGGCAGACATCCCCCAGGAATCGGAGATTGAGCCTGAGGCCGCCACGGATGAATCGGAGGCGGATGTACCCCAGGAGCCGGAAGGGGAACCCGTTAAGGATGCCCATACGGCCGAAGAACCGGCAGCCGCTCCGGAAGAACCTCAGCCGGTTCTTCCCACGGATCAGCCTCTGACCTATGATGCGGTCATGAAGCTGGATGTGGATTCTCTGGAGGGTCTCATAGACGAACCGGAAGAAGAACCCCCTGCCGCTCCGCCCCAGCCGCCCAAGGATGATTTTGCCGGGATTCTGGACAAGGCGGAGGATCTGATTCAGCATGAGGCCCCGACAGGCGTTGTCCTGCCGGAGACCGTGGAAGCTGCCGACCCCTTCGCCTTTGCCAAGGACGATACCGAGCTTCTGGATGATGAAGATATCCCCCGGGATCCTCTGATGCCTGAGAGCACTCCGAAAGCTCCCGCCAAAAAAGCAGAAAAGAAATACGCCGATTCCAAATATAAGCGCAGAGCCAAGAAGCTCATCGGTACTCTGACCTTCCTGCTGGCTCTGTCCATGGCAGGCCTCGCCGGCTTCTGGTACTATCAGAACATCTACCTCCAGGCCATCGAGAAAATTCTCATCAGCGGCACCCGGGATCAGCTCACCGTGACGGTGGACACCCAGGTCAAGGACTCCATGCTCACCGTGACCTGCTCCGACAGCCACGGCAACAGCAGCCGCCAGCCCCTGAGCGGCGGCACCGCCATCTTCTCCGACCTGAGTCCCAGCACCGTCTATACCATCCAGCTGGATGTCAGCGGCTTCCATAAGCTTACCGGCAAAACCTCCGATGTGTTCACCACCGATGCCACCACCAATATTCTCTCCTTCACCTCCGTAGGCGGCACCAAGGACGGTTCCGTGGTTCTGAACTTCACCGTGGAGGGCGATGAGCCCAGCCGCTGGACGGTTCACTATGAAGCCGAGGGGGAGGAAGCCAAGGAAATCACCTTCGAGGGGCACTCTGTGGAGATTACCAATCTTACCGTCGGCAAAATGTACACCTTCACCCTGGATGCCGGAAACGCCCTGACCCTGGGCGGTCAGAAATCCATTCAGCTTATGGGCTCCCGCCTGATTCTGGCGGATAACCTGCGGGTATCTGCCAATAGCGACAGCGAGATTACCCTGACCTGGGACGCTCCCGGCGATGTGGTGGTGGACAGCTGGAATGTGCGCTGCTATGGCGACAAGGGCTATGACGAGCGGCAGACCGTCACGGACACCCATGCGACCTTCGTGGGCATGGATCCATCCAGCAGCTATACCCTGGAGATTGTTGCCTCCGGCATGACCAAGCCTGTGAGAACCGGCATCACCGTCAACCCAATCCGGGTTGAAAGCCTCACCGTTCAGGATACCGATGCCCGGAAGCTTACGGCCTCCTGGGATTTTGCCGGAAACGCGCCTAAGGGCGGCTGGCTTCTTCTGTACACCATCGACGGCGGCGGTCAGAGTGTTGTAAAGTCGGACAAGGCTACCGCGGACATCACCCCCAGAATTCCCGGTGCCAAGTATTCTCTGACTCTGCAAGCCGCCAACGGCACCTCTGTCCTGGGCGGAACCCAGACCTACACCTGTCCGGCAGTTGCGGATTTTGATCAGTTCGGTTTCTCGGTTCATTCCCTTCAGGCAGACCTGCTGGTGACTCCGGAGGGCACCTGGCATGCCGAGGATATCGACTCTGCCGACTTTGCCACCAGCTTCTCCCTGGGCGACAGCATTTCCGTCGCCCTGCGCAGCACGGAATCCTTCTACCTGCCGGGCACGGAGGTGGAGGTTCTCTACGCCATCCGGGACAGCTACGGCAATGTACTCTCGGACTACACCTCCACCCAGAAGCTTTACTGGAAGAACATCTGGAACGGCGGCAGCAGCCAGGCCGGCGAACTGACCCTGCCCAAGGTGCCCGACCAGGCCGGAAGCTATGTGCTGGATTTGTACATCGAAGGGATGCAGCTTGCCAAGCTGCCCTTCACCATCGGCTGATATCATGCGCGGCTCCGGGAAACCGGAGCCGCTTCGTGATTTATACCAAAAGAACCCGGGCTTTTTCTGGCAGAACTTATGCGTATCCCTGAAATTCGGATTTATTCACACTTTTTGCGAATATTAGTGATATAATCAGGGAAAATCTAATGATCGAGGTCTTGAAAATATGCGCGGAAAAAGCCATCTGATCATCGCCCAGTATTTGCTGGATCACTACATGCCGGATATTCCCAAGCGGTACCAGCTTGCCTTCCGGCTTGGCTGCATCGAGCCGGATCGGAACCCGGCAACCTATCTGAAAGGTTCCCTTCGCTGCCAATGGCTCCGGGGGCACAACTATAAAAACGCCCAGCGGTTCATGACCACCATGGCCGGTCGGCTGGAGGGTCGTCAGCAGCTTCGCCTGTATGACTACTACACCCTGGGTAAGCTGATTCACTATACCACGGACGCTTTTACATACGCCCATAACGACACCTTCCCCACTCAGCTTCGGGAACACAAGCAGTACGAGGATGCCCTACAGATTTATTTTCTGTCCTTCATGGCTCATAACCCCAAGGTCACAGTGCCTACGGACGAGACCATCATGGGTGCGATTCAAACCTACCATGAAAAATATGAGCGCAAGGCCTCCGATATCCACCGGGATTCCCGGTTTGCCCTGAATGCCTGCTGCTGCGTGCTGGCAACTCTGTGCCTGAAGGTGGTCTTCTGACAATTCTCCCGGGAGGTTACCCATGCAGCGACTATTTTCCATGTGCCTGGAAGCGGGAATTGCGTCTTTTTTCCTGATTCCGGCCTTCTGGAGCCTGAACCGTTTTTACTTCCGCAATGCAAACCGGGCAGCTGTCTGCCTGGTTTTCTCTTTGTACCTGGCGGCGGTAGACGCAGTGGCAGGGCTTCCCTGCCTGCTCCGCTTTCGCTTTGACCGGAATCTCAACCTGAAGCCCTTCGCCTATCTGTTCTCCGACTTTGGGAACAGCTTTCTGAACGTGCTGCTTTTCATTCCCCTGGGACTGTTTCTGACCGTTCTATGGAAGCGTTACCGGTCTTTTCTGCGGACGATCCTGTTCGGTTCCAGTTTTTCTCTGGCCATTGAGCTTTTACAGATGTTCACCCGTCGGGCAACGGATGTAAACGATCTGATGACCAACACCCTGGGAGCCGCTCTGGGCTGGTGCCTGGGCCGGATAATTCTCCGATGCTTTCCCTCCCTGCGCCCCAGCTGGAAAACGGGAGAGGTTTTCGTTACCTTCGCCGTCACCTTTGCCGTCCTATTTTTCCTCCAGCCCATTCCCGCGGCCCGGATTTGGATTCGCCTTCGGGGGTAAGTCCCTTCGCCTGGGGGAACCATGTTCTTTTTTTGACTTTTTTCTTATTTTCTCTTGTATTATTCCGCCGCCCGTGGTACAATGTCCCTAGCTACAAGACTTGGAGGATTTTTCCATGGTCGCAAACCGGATGAGCAGCTTCTACTTTTACTACTATTACTTTTTCACCTGAAGAGTAATAGTAATTTGTGCTGCAAATCTTCCATAGCAGGAAAGTGTAATTGAGCGCCGCACGAATTACTCGTGCGGCGCATATTTTTTAGGAGATGTGACTTATGATTGCAATTCTGAAGCCCGGAACCACCCCTGCCCAAACCGATCACCTGGTCAGCTGGCTGAAGGCCATGAACCTGGACGTTCATATTTCCCATGGCAAGGAGGTCACCATTCTGGGTTTGGTTGGCGACACCACCCGGGTGGACATCGACCTGCTGAAAAGTCTGGAAATAGTGGACACCGTCAAGCGGGTATCCGAGCCCTTCAAGCAGGCCAACCGGAAGTTCCACCCCATGGACACCATCATCGAGGTTGGAAGCGCCCGAATCGGCGGCGGCTATTTCGCCATGATTGCCGGTCCCTGCTCCGTGGAGTCGGAAGCGCAGATTGTGGAGGTTGCCCAGGCGGTGAAGGCCTCCGGCGCAAACCTTCTGCGGGGCGGCGCCTTCAAGCCCCGTACCTCTCCCTACGCCTTCCAGGGCATGGGTGCCGAAGGTATCCGGCTGCTGCTGAAGGCCAAGGAGGCTACCGGGCTTCCTATCGTCACGGAAATCATGAACATCTCCACCCTTGACCTGTTTGCCGATGTGGACGTGATTCAGGTAGGTGCCCGGAATATGCAGAATTTTGACCTTCTGAAGGAGCTGGGCAAGACGAAAAAGCCTATCCTTCTCAAGCGGGGCTTGGCCAACACCATACAGGAGCTTCTCATGAGCGCAGAGTACATCATGAGTGAAGGCAACGAGAAGGTCATCCTCTGCGAGCGGGGCATCCGCACCTTCGAAACCGCTACCCGGAATACCCTGGATCTGTCCGCCGTGGCAGTGCTTCACAATCTGACCCACCTGCCTGTGGTGGTCGACCCCAGCCATGCCACCGGCAAGGCGGAACTGGTGCCGCCCATGGCCATGGCCGCTACCGCCGCCGGTGCGGACGGCATTATGGTAGAGGTGCACAACAATCCTGCCGCCGCCCTGTGCGACGGTGCCCAGTCCTTGACTCCGGCTCAGTTCGACGAGCTGAACCGACGTGTCCAGCGTCTGCGTGAGGTTCTGGTATGAAGGTAGGAATTCTCGGCCTCGGCCTCATCGGCGGCTCCCTGGCCCGGGCCTATGCCCTGGAGGGCCACACGGTCTACGCCGCGGAAACCAACGAATCCATGCTGTCCTTTGCCATGCTGGCAGGTGCCGCCCACGGTAGGCTGGATGCGGAAACCATCCCACAATGCGATCTGATTCTCCTTGCCATCTACCCGGACGGCAGTGCCTCCTGGCTGGAGCAAAACGCCCCTCTGGTGTCCAAGGACACCCTTGTCATGGACTGCTGCGGTGTGAAGCAGGAGGTGTGCCGCCGATGCTTCCCGGTGGCAAAAGAATATGGCTTCACTTTCGTCGGCGGCCATCCCATGGCTGGCTCTCAGTTCTCCGGCTTCAAGTACAGCAGAGCCACTCTTTATAATGGCGCGCCTATGGTGCTGGTACCCCCGGTCTTTGACGACATCGCCCTTTTGCAGCGGGTGAAGGATGCCTTAAAGCCCTGCCATTTCGGCTTCTTCTCCGTGACCACTGCCGAGGAACACGACAAAATGATTGCCTTCACCTCTCAGATGCCCCACATTCTGAGCAATGCCTTCATTAAGTCCCCTACCGCTTTGAAGCACAAGGGCTTCTCCGCCGGCAGCTACAAGGATCTGACCCGGGTCGCCTGGCTGAACCCCCAGATGTGGGCGGAGCTGTTCCTGGAAAACCGGGAAAATACCCTTTTTGAGCTGGACTTATACATTAAGAGCCTTCAGCAGTATGAGCAGGCCATTCGGGATTCCGACATGGACACCCTGGTTCGGCTTCTGGACGAGGGCAAAAAGCGCAAAGAGGAGGTGGACGGATGAATACCGTCACCGTCAGTGCATCGAAAACCTATGACATTCTCATCGGCCCGGGCATTCTGTCCGAGCTTGGCCCCCGGGTCCGGTCTCTTGGCAAAGCCCAGAAGGTCTGCGTAGTCAGTGAAACCAGCGTCTTCCCTCTCTGGGGGAAAACTGCCCTTTCCAGTCTGAAGGATGCAGGCTTTGATGTCTGCTCCTACGTCTTTCCCGCAGGCGAAGAAAGCAAAAATGGGGAAAATCTTCTGAAACTTCTGAACTTTCTGGCGGAAAACGGCCTGACCCGTTCGGACATTCTCGTTGCCCTGGGCGGCGGTGTCACCGGAGATTTGGCGGGCTTTGCCGCCTCCTGCTTCCTCCGGGGCATCCGCTTTGTCCAGGTTCCCACTACGCTGCTTGCCGCCGTGGATTCCTCGGTAGGGGGCAAAACCGCTGTGGATTTGCCTGCGGGCAAAAACCTAGCCGGTGCCTTCTGGCAGCCCAGTCTCGTCATCTGCGACACCGACACCCTGGACACCCTTCCTGTGGATATCTTCCGGGACGGCTGCGCCGAGGTCATCAAATACGGCATTCTCTATGACCCCAAGCTATTTGCCCATCTGGAAGAAAAAGGCCTGGATTTTGACCGGGAAGCGGTCATCACCCGATGTGTAGAGCTGAAGCGGGATGTGGTCATGGAGGACGAATTCGACACCGGCGCCCGGATGAAGCTGAACCTGGGGCACACCATCGGCCACGGGGTGGAAGCCCGAAGCAACTTCACCCTGTCCCACGGAAAGTCCGTGGCCATCGGCATGGCCATTGTCTGCAGAGCCAGCCGCTGCCCGGATACCCCCCGAATTCTGGCAATTCTGCAAAAGTTCGGCCTTCCCGTCACAACGGGCGAAAGCGTCCAGGACATTTACAACTATACCCTTTCCGACAAGAAGCGTTCCGGCGATACCGTCCGGCTGATTATCCCCCGGCGCATCGGCGACTGCGCCATTGTCCCCACCCCGGTGCACACTCTCAAATCCTTCATTCAGGCGGGGTTGTAACATGAATATTACCCTTTTTCCCACCCCCTTGCGGGGCGAAATCACCCCCATCCCCTCCAAATCCCAGGCGCATCGGCTGCTGATTCTGGCGGCTTTTGCAGATGCTCCCAGCGAGCTTCTCTGTGCGGAAACCAACCGGGATATCGAAGCAACGGCAGACTGCTTGAACGCCTTGGGTGCGGATATCCGGCGAACCGATACCGGCTACGTTGTCCATCCCGTCCGAGCCCTTCCCGAAAAGGCGGTGCTCAACTGCTGCGAAAGCGGCTCTACCCTCCGTTTTCTCCTGCCGGTGGCCGGTGCGCTGGGGGTGGATGCCACTTTTCTTCTGGAAGGTCGTCTGCCCCAGCGTCCCCTTTCCCCCATGTGGGAGGAGATGGAGCGGATGGGATGTTCCCTTTCCCGCCCCACGCCGAACACCATCCACTGCACCGGAAAGCTTTGCTCTGGCCATTACACCATTGACGGCAGCGTTTCCAGCCAGTATATCACCGGCTTCCTGCTGGCTCTTTCCCTGCTGGATTCTCCCAGCGTCCTGGAAATCACCGGCAAGCTGGAATCCGCCCCCTATGTGGACTTAACGAAAGATGCTCTCCGCCGGTTCGGCGCGGATCCGGAGCATCCGGGTCTTTACAGTCTGCGCACACCGGGAACCCTTTCCGTAGAAGCGGATTGGAGCAATGCCGCCTTCTTTCTGGCGGCAAATACCCTGGGAAGCTCCTTGGATATCCAGGGTCTGAACCCCAATTCCGCCCAGGGCGACCGAGCCGCCGCTTGGCTCCTGCCGGAGCTTACCCGGAAGGCTCTGACCATCGATGCCTCGAACATTCCCGACCTGGTGCCCATCCTCTCCGTCGCCGCCGCCTGTTTCCAGGGTGCCACCTTTACCAACATCCGCCGCCTTCGGCTGAAGGAATCCGACCGGGTGGCTTCGGCGATTGCCATGCTGGAAGCTCTGGGCGGTCATGCGGAAGCGGGCGACAACACCCTCCATATTTTCGGAACCGGCCTGGTGGGCGGCACCGTGGACAGCGTGAACGATCACCGGATTGCCATGTCCGCGGCCATTGCCGCGATCCGCTGCACCGAACCCGTCACCATTCTGGGTGCCCAGTGCGTTCAGAAATCCTACCCTAAATTCTTCGACGAATACCGTCGGCTAGGAGGCCGCTATGAGCAGTACCTACGGTGAACATCTGAAACTATCCATTTTCGGCCAGTCCCACGGGGTGGCCATTGGCATGACCCTGGACGGCATCCCCGCAGGGCTTCCTGTGGACTTTGAAGTCCTACAGGCCTTTCTGAATCGCCGGGCTCCCGGCCGGAACGATTGGTCCACCCCCCGGAAAGAAGAAGACCGTCCGGAATTTCTGGCGGGAATCCTGGATGGCTTTACCTGCGGCGCCCCCATTGCCGCCGTCATTCACAATACCAATACCCGTTCCGGAGACTATGCCAATCTGGCCGACTGTCCCCGGCCAGGTCACGCGGATTACACCGCCCAGGTCAAATACGGCGGCTTCCAGGACGCGGCCGGCGGCGGCCATTTCTCCGGCCGGCTGACCGCCCCCCTGTGCATTGCCGGCGGTCTGTGCCTGCAATGGCTCGGCGAAATGGGCATTCGCATCGGCGGAAAAATCTCCGAAATCGCCGGAATCCCCGATGAAGACACTCTCGACCCCCTGAACCCCGATCTGAGTGCCATCCCCACCGACTTCCCCGTTCTGTCCGCACCTTCCGCTAAGCGTATGCAGGAGGCCATCGCCCAGGCCAGAGCCGAAGGCGACAGCGTAGGCGGCGTTGTGGAGTGCTGGATTACCGGCCTGCCCGCAGGTCTGGGCGAGCCTATGTTCGGCGGCGTGGAAAGCCGGATTGCCCAGATCGTCTACGGCATTCCCGCGGTGAAGGCTTTAGAATTCGGAGTTGGGCGAACCGCTGCCAATCTGCGCGGCAGTCAGTGCAATGACCCCTTCACCATGGAAAAGGGTCAAGTGCGCACTTTAACCAACAATGCCGGCGGCATTTTGGGCGGAATCACGAATGGTATGCCGGTTGTCTTCCGGACGACCTTCAAGCCCACCCCCTCCATCTCCCGACCTCAGAGAAGCATTTCCCTGAGCCGGGGCGAGGACACGGAACTTATTGTGAAGGGCCGTCACGACCCCTGCATCGTCCCCAGAGCCGTGCCCGTGGTGGAGGCCGCCGCCGCAATCGCCGTTTATGATCTGATCTTAAGCAACACCCAGACAAGCAGGAGGAAAGAATCATGGATTTAACGGAAATCCGCCAGGAAATTGACGGAATCGATCAGGAGCTGGTGCGGCTGTTCTGTGCCAGAATGAATCTGTCCGCCCAGGTGGCCGACTACAAAAAGGCAAATAATCTTCCCATTTTCGTCCCCGCCCGGGAGCGGGCCATTCTCCAGAAGGTGGCACAGATGGCAGGGCCGGAAATGGAAAACTACACCCGGGTGCTCTACTCCATGCTTTTCGAGCTGAGCCGCAGCTACCAGAGCAAGCGCAACGGAGAGATCAGCCCTCTGTATCAGACCATTTCCCAGGCCATTGAGCACACCCCCAAGCTGTTCCCCCAGAACCCCATCGTGGCCTGCCAGGGCGTAGAGGGGGCTTATTCCCAGATTGCCTGCGAGAAAATCTTCAAGTCTCCCCTCATCATGTATTTCAAGAGCTTCGACGCGGTGTTCAACGCCATCGAGCAGGGCATGTGCCAGTACGGCATCCTCCCCATTGAAAACTCCACCGCCGGTTCCGTGACCAAGGTCTATGATCTGATGATCCGGCACAATTTCTCTATCGTCCGCACCTTCCGGCTGAAAATCGACCACAATCTGCTGGCAAACCCCGGTGCCGCCCTTTCGGACATCAAGACCATCTATTCCCACGAGCAGGCCATCAGCCAGTGCAGCGACTTTCTTCACTCCCTGCCCGGGGTAAACGTAGTACCCGTGGAGAATACAGCTCTGGCCTCGGAAATGGTAGCAAAATCCGGAAGTAAGGAAGTTGCCGCCCTGTCCAGCCGCTCCTGCGCCGAGCTTTACGGTCTGCAATGCCTTGCCGCTTCCGTCCAGGACAAGGGCAATAACCGCACCCGGTTCATCTGCATCAGCAAGAACCTGGAAATCTACCCCGGTTCCGACAAGACCAGCATCATGATGGTCACCCCCCACAAGCCCGGTGCCCTGTACAAGGTGCTTGCCCGGCTGTACACCCTGGGCATCAACGTGACCAAGCTGGAGTCCCGACCCATCCCTGACCGGGAATTTGAGTTCATGTTCTACTTTGACCTGGAAACCTCCATTTACTCCGAAGAATACGTCCAGCTGATGTGCGAGCTGGACGAGCTGTGCGAGGAATTCAAGTATCTGGGCAGCTATACCGAGGTGGTCTGATGCAGTGCGGATTACTGGGCAGAAAGCTGGGTCACAGCTATTCCCCTCAGATTCACCGGGAGCTGTCCTGCTATGAATATAAGCTCTATGAAAAAGAGCCGGAAGAACTGGAGAAAAACGATTATTGTACCGCGGAAGAAGCTGCAAAAATTCTGGAAACATATCCGGCAATGCTGGGGTACTGGCGACAGGCT
>UQXG01000019.1 GCA_900544945.1 uncultured Eubacteriales bacterium
AGACTGGGGGCAAAAGATCCGCTACCCAGCCGCAGACGATTTATTCAGAGTTTCCCTATAATATTCAGCGTTTCTCCTGATTCAGCCAATCCAGGGCGCTTCGGGAGGCGGGGGAAACCTCGGCTCCCTGGGCTTTCAGGTGTTCCAGGGTCATTTCCAGCCCCAGCTTCAGTGCCCCGTCCAAATCGGTAAAGGCCAGCTTCCGAAGCTTCTCCACCCCGGGAAAATCCCGGTTTGGCTCCATGTAATCGGCAACGTAAATAATTTTTTCCAGCAGGGTCATATTCGCCTTGCCGGTGGTGTGGGATTCGATGGCAGATACCACCGCCGGATTTTCTCCGAAAATCCGCTGGGCGACCATGGAGCCGGTGAGGGCATGGAGCGTTCTGGGGTAACGCTTGGAAAAATCGTCTAATAGTTTACCATAGGCATCGCACAATGTCAATTGCAGGGGGCCGTCGATGGCCTTGGTAATGTCGTGGAGGATTCCCGCCCGGGCGGCATCGGTAACATCCGCCCCCCAACGCTCCGCCAGTGCCACCGCCGTATCCCGGCAGCCCAGCACATGGCGCACCCGGTTGGGGTTCAGCAGGCTCACCACCACCTGTTCCAGCTTGTCCATAGGCAGGTTCTTCCAGTTGGTGCGGGTATCATAGAGGTTGTACTCCCGGATGTAGTCCAGCACCCCCGCGGGCAGAAACTCCCCGGCGCAGCGGAAGGCCAGAAGCCGGCGCATCTGGGTGGAGGAAATGACAATCACGTCGTTGTGCACCAGGATGACCCTTGCTCCCTGGGCTTCCAGGGCTTCCTTCTGCTTCAGCGCCGCAGCCTTCTCTCCCTTGTCCCCCCGGTAGAAAACCCCCAGGGTCACTTCCCCCAGAATCTTCTCCGGATTCTTCCAGGTGTCGAAGGTCAGGAACATGTCCGTGCCCATGAGCAGCACCAGCTCCGCCCCGGGGTACAGCTTTTTCACCGTTTCCAGAGTTTCCCAGGTGTAGCTGATGCCCTCCCGCTTCAATTCCAGATTGGAAACCTCAATCTGGGGGCAGTCCGCCGCGGCGATGCGCAGCATTTCCAGACGCTGCTGCGCCCTGGGAGAATTGGAGGGCAGCACCGCCTTGTGGGGCGGCGCGTAGGCCGGGATCATCAGGAGCTTCGTAAGCCCCAGGGTGCTCACCGCCTGCTTTGCCGCCTGAATGTGCCCAACGTGGGGTGGGTTGAAAGTTCCGCCATAAATGCCGATTCGTTCCATAATACCCTTCCTCTATTCAATCTGTCGGAATTGCGGATATTCTATTGGATCACTTTCCGTTCTATTGGATCATTCTTCGCTTTTCAGCTGCTTTTCCCGGCTGCGCTCGATGGCCTTCTCAATGGCCTGCTCCCGGAAATACTGGTTGCGCTGCTCCCGAACCTTCCGGGCGGCAGCCCGCCGGGCCCGAACGCCCTTGCCCACCGGGTCAGCCTTGGACTTGGGGATCTCCTTGCGCTTGGCTCTTCCCGTCTGGTTCCGGGCCTGCTGGCACTTTTCGGAGAACCGCCAGATCACGAATTTATTGCCCACGCAGGCGATTCCTTCGGCTCCCGTGGCCTCACACAGGGCGTCGGACACCTCCCGGGCACTCATCAGGGCGGTTTCCAGAACCTTGCCCTTCACCAGCTCATGGGCGGTGAGCAGCCGGTCGGCCTCCGCCGCCACAGCCTCAGTGACCCCGTCCTTTCCCACCATCAAAGTAGTTTCCAGGGGATTTGCCTGGGCTCGAAGCTGAGCCCGTTCCTTACTTGTCAGCATAGCCTGCCTCCTTCAGTTTCTCGTAAAAGCCCTTCAGAGCGTTGGCTCGATGGGACACCCGGTTCTTTTCCTCCGGGGACATTTCCGCCGTGGACTTGCCCAGAGGCGGGTAGTAGAAAATCGGGTCATAGCCGAATCCGTTTTCCCCCACGGGAGCCCGGAGCAGCTCTCCGTGAATCTCCCCCCGGGACTGGATAACCTGTCCTTCCGGGGTAACGAAGGTGATGACACAGACGAATTTCGCCTGACGCTGGCCGTCCGGCACATTTTCCGTATTCTTCAGCAGCAGCTGAAGCCGGCCCCAGTCGTCCAGGGATTCGTCGAAGCCGTACCTTGCGGAATAAATGCCTGGCTCTCCGTTCAGGGCATCCACCGCAATGCCGGAATCGTCGGCCAGAGCCGGAAGGCCCGTAGCCTTCATGACCGCGTCGGCCTTGAGGAAGGAATTTTCCTCGAAGGTGGAGCCGGTTTCCTCTACGTCGATATCCACGCCCACATCGGATTCCAGCACCAGCTCAAAGCCGAATTTTTCCGTAATTTTGCTGATTTCCACCAGCTTGTGGGGATTTTTGCTTGCCAATACTACTTTCATATCAAATCAGTGCCTCCACAAAGGCCTGCGCCTCAAAGGGCATCAGATCCTCCGCCTGCTCACCCACACCTACGAACTTCACCGGGATTTGCAGAGCGTCCGCCACGGCGATGACGATGCCGCCCTTGGCGGTGCCGTCCAGCTTGGTCAGGGCGATGGAGGTGACTCCCGCGATTTCCTTGAACTGCTTGGCCTGTATCAGGCCGTTCTGGCCGGTGGTGCCGTCCAGCACCAGCAGGGTCTCCCGGGCGGCCTCCGGCAGCTCCCGGTCGATGATCCGACTGATCTTGTTCAGCTCGTTCATCAGGTTTGCTTTGTTGTGGAGCCGTCCGGCGGTGTCGATGATGATCACGTCCACCTCCCGTGCCCGGGCGGCCTGGATGCCGTCATAGACCACGGAAGCCGGGTCGGCTCCCTCGTGCTGGCGGACAATGGCCGCGCCGCTGCGGCCTGCCCAGATTTCCAGCTGGTCAGCCGCCGCCGCCCGGAAGGTGTCCGCCGCCACCAGCAGCACCCGCTTGCCTTCTTTGGTCAGCTGGGTAGCGATCTTGCCGATGGTGGTGGTTTTGCCCACGCCGTTGACTCCGATGACCAGCACAACGCTGGGGGTAGTGCTCAGGTTCAGAGCCGTGTCTCCCACGTTCAGCATGTCCACCAGGATTTCCTTCAGGGCTGTCTTGGCCTCCTCGGTTTCCTTCAGATGCCGCTCCCGAACCGTCTTGCGCAGCCGCTCCACAGCTTTCGTAGCCGTGTCCACACCCAGGTCGGCCAGAATCAGGCTTTCCTCCAATTCGTCGTAAAAGTCCTCGTCCAGCTCGGAATTGCCGGAAAAGACGCTTCCCAGGGAGTCGCTGAGGGCATCCCGGGTTTTGGCAAGTCCTGCCTTGATTTTATCAAAAAATCCCATACTTTTTCTCCTTATTCCACGATTCCCAGATACTGCTCCATCTGGTTTAAGTCCAGCCGCAGCAGCTTCGACACGCCCTGCTCCTGCATGGTCACGCCGTAGAGCACATCGGAGGCCTCCATAGTGCCCCGGCGGTGGGTGATGACGATAAACTGGGTCTTCTTGGACAGATTGTGCAGATAGCCTGCAAACCGCTCCACGTTCCGGTCGTCCAGGGCGGCGTCGATTTCGTCCAGCAGACAGAAGGGGGTTGGCCGCACCTTCAAAATGGCAAAGTACAGTGCCGTTGCCACAAAGGCCTTCTCGCCGCCGGAGAGCAGCGTGATGGTCTTCACCTGCTTTCCGGGAGGCTGCACCCGAATCTCAATGCCGCAGGTCAAAGGGTTCTGAGGATCCTCCAGAATCAGCTGGCCCTTGCCGCCGCCGAACATTTCCTCAAAGGTCTGACCGAAATAATGGTCAATTTTCCCGAATTCCTCCACAAAAATCGTGGTCATTTCCGCGGTGATATCCCGGATGATGGATTCCAGCTCCCGCTTGGAGTTCAGCACGTCATCCCGCTGGGAGGCAAGATAGCTGTAGCGCTCGTTCACCCGGGCGTATTCCTCGATGGCGCCCAGGTTTGGCGTGCCCAGAGCGGAAATCTTCCGTTTCAGCTCGGCGGAGCGGCGGTTGCCTGCCGCCACATTCTCGATGTCCCCCCGGAACTCGGCGGCAGTGCCCGGAGTCAGGCCGTAGGAATCCCAGAGCTTGTCGGTGATCTGCCGCTCTTCCATGGCGGAGGTGACTTTCTTCTGCTCCAGCAGGGCACAGGAACGCTCCATGGTGAGGATGTCCTTGCTCTTGTCCTGGGCATCTCGCTCCGCCCGGGTTTTGGCGGCCTCCGCCTGGGCACGGCTGTCCAGAACCTGCTGCAGCTGCCCGTTCAGCTGGGCACTTTCCGCGTCATTGTCCGCCTGACGCTGGCGCAGGCTCTCAATTTCCCCGGCCAGCCGGGTGTTTTCTTCCTCGATGGCGGCCATGAGGGCCACTTTCTTCTCCCGGTCGCCCTCCATGTCCCCTTGCAGCTGCCGCAGATCGGCAATGTGAGACAGGGCTGTAGTCCGCTCGGCCTCCATGGCCGCCTCCTCGGTTTTCAGGGCGGTCATTTTGTCCGTAATGGCGGTGTTGGCCTGGGCGGCCTCGGACTGATTGTCCTCCAGCAGCGCCAGCTTGCTTCTGGTTTCGGACAGTTCTTTTTCGTAAAGCTGAATTTTCGTCTGCTGGGCGGCATACCGCTCCCGGTCGCTGCTGTCCCGGGCAGCCAGGGTCTCCCGCTCCCGGCGGGCAGAACCTTCCGCCTCCTCAATGGCGCTGAGCAGAATTTCATGCTGCTTCTCCTGGCCTTCCAGCCGAAGAACCTGATCCTCCGCCTCCCGGAGCTGATCCCGGGCGGCGGAAAGCTGAAATTCCACCTGGTCACACTGCCGCCGGGCCTCCTGCAAGTCGGCCTCCAACACCTGTCGGTCTTCCTGGAGCTTCTTTTCCTGGAAGGTCAGCTTTTCCAATTCGTTGGCCCGGGAGAGAATGCCCGCATCCTTATTGACGGAGCCGCCGGTCATGGAGCCGCCGGGGTTCATGACCTGGCCGTCCAGGGTGACGATTTTGAATCGGTTATGGTACTTCTTCGCCATGGCGATGGCCGCGTCCATGTCCTGGACAATCACCGTCCGACCCAGAAGGTTCTCCACAATGCCCCGGTAGGTATCCTGGGTTTTCACCAATTGGGAGGCGATGCCCACAAAGCCCCGGCAGTCCTCCAAACCTGTCTCCTGTAGGGTTCTTCCCTGGATGTTGCTCATGGGCAGGAAGGTAGCCCGGCCGCCGCCGGTGCGTTTTAAGTAGGAAATGGCCGCCTTGCCGTCGGCTTCATTGCCCACTACGATCTGCTGCATGGCCGCGCCCATGGCGATCTCCACTGCCAGGGTGCAGCTGTCCTCCGCGCGAATCAGCCGGGAAACCGGCCCGTGGATGTTCCGCAACGCCCCACGCTGAGCCTCCTGCATCACCATCCGGACGGCCTTGTTGTAGCTTTCAAAATCCCGCTCCATAGCCCGGAACACCCGGGTCTTGGCGGAAACGGAGTCCAAAGTGCGGACAATTTCCCGCATTTTCTCCTCCAGTTCCTCCCGGCGTTTTGTTCGGGTGGTCTGGCGGAGGGTGTAGCCGGAAATGGTGTTATTCGCCGCGGTCACGTTCTCCCGGGCGGTGCGAAGCTGGGTTCGGCACTCGTCCAGTTTTGCCCTCGCCGCTTCCCGGCGGGAGGCTCCGGAACTCAGATCCCCTTCCAGCTCCTCCAACCGCTGCCGGGACTGCTGGCGGCTTTCTTCCAGACCCCGGATATCCGCCTGAGCCCCCGCAATGTCCGCGGAGAGGGTAGATTCCTTTCCCCGCAGCTCCAGATACTGCCGGGTAATGCCCTGGGCGTTGGCAGTCAGCGCCGTCAGCTCCTGCTGGCAGCTTGCCAGCTGCTGACGCTTCTCTTCCAGCAGCTTCTCGATTTCTCCGATCCGGTCGTCGGCCTGCTGAATCTGGGCGGAAATGCCGCCGCTGCGATCCTCCTGGCCCTTCAGTTCTTCTTCAATCCGGGCGATATTGCTCCGGTTGTTACCCACATTGCCCTGCAAAACCGCCATCTGGCCGTCCAGCTGCTGGTGGGTGGCGCTGAGCATGTTCACCTTCACCCGGACGGTTTCCAGCTCCTCGTCCCGGGTGTGCAGGGTCTTGGCCAGTTCCTCGGCCTGACGGTAGAGGCCGTCCAGATCGTCATGCGCCTGCTGCAAAACAAAGGAGGCGGAGGCATAGTCCTCTTCGGCCTTTTTCGCCTGGGCGGAAAGCTTTTCCAGGGTATCCAGCCACACGGCCACCTCCACGCCCTTCAGCTCCTCCTTCAGTTCCAGGTACTTTTTGGCCTTCTCCGACTGAGCCTTCAGCGGTTCCAGCTGCAATTCCAGCTCGGAGACCTTGTCGCCGATGCGAAGCAGGTTGTCCTCGGTGTGCTCCAGCTTCTTCTCCGTCTCCTCTTTCCGGTGACGGTACTTGGAAATGCCCGCGGCCTCCTCAAAAATCTCCCGGCGGTCGCCGCTTTTCAGGGAAAGTATCTCATCGATACGGCCCTGACCGATGTTGGAGTAGCCCTCCTTGCCCAGGCCGGTATCCATGAACAGCTCATTGATGTCCCTCAGACGGGCAGACTGCTTATTGATGTAGTATTCCCCGTCGCCGCTGCGGTAATACCGCCGGGTGACCATCACCTCGTCGGCATCATAGGCCAGCGCCCGATCGGTGTTGTCCAGGGTCAGGGTGGCCTCGGCAAAGCCTACGGCTCCCCGCTTCTGGGTGCCGCCGAAGATCACATCCTCCATTTTCGCGCCTCGCAGAGATTTGGAGCTCTGCTCGCCCAGCACCCACAAAATGGCATCGGAGATATTCGATTTGCCCGAGCCGTTGGGGCCGACAATGGCGGTGATGTCATCGCCGAAGCGAATCAGGGTCTTATCCGGGAAGGACTTGAAGCCCTGCAATTCCAGTGATTTTAAGTACACAGCGTAACCTCTTGCAGATAATAATTCAGTTTATTATAGTCGAATTCCCAGGCAATTGCAAGTCCTTCTTTCCTCCAAGGCAGAAAAAAGGGACACCGGTTTCCCGGTGCCCCTCAGGCTGTTTATTCTCGTTTACATCCGCCGCAGTGGCTGCAATCGCCGCAGCAGCCGCCCTGCTTTTTCTGCCGGTGCAGGAAGCGGACGGCCAGTCCCACCACGCAGAGCAGAACCCCGATGACAATTACATTGCCCATACCGTTTTCCTCACACGCCCACGCGTACCTGGGCATCGGCATATTTGTTCTTCCGCGCCACCAGATACACAAGCACCGCCAGCACCCAGGCCGCACAGAGGGTCAGAATGCCCAAGTGGGCTTCTCCCGTGAACAGTCCTGCGAACTGGAAGACAATCAGGGATACGGCGTAGGCAAAGGCGCACATATAGCCGATGGTAATCCAGGTCCACTTCCGGCTGCCCATCTCCCGGCGGATGGCGCCGATGGCCGCAAAGCAGGGAGCACACAGCAGATTGAAAATCATGAAGCTGTAAGCCCGGGCAGGGCCAAAGTCCGCGGCGATCATCTTCCAGATCTCGCTGCCGCTTTCGCTCAGCTCACCGGCAAAGTGATAGAGGCTGCCGAAGGTCATGACCACCTGCTCCTTGGCGACAAGGCCGGTGATGGAGGCCACGGTAGCCTTCCAGGCCATGTCCCCCTTCCAGCCCAGGGGATAGAAAATCCAGGCAAAGAGCCGACCGAAATCCGCAAGCAGGGACAGGTTGCTGTCCTCCACCGGGCCGAAGCTGCCGCCGGCAAAGCCGTAGCCCTTCAGGAACCACAGCACAATGGAGCTGAGCAGGACGATGGTGGTCGCCCTCTTTACGAAATCCATGCCCCGCTCTCCCGTAGCCCGAAGCACATTTCTGGCAGAGGGCAGATGGTAGGCAGGCAGCTCCATGACAAAGGGGGCGGGCTTTCCGGCAAAGGTCTTGAATTTCTTCAGAATCACGCCGGAGATCACCACTGCCCCAACGCCGATGAAGAAGGCGGATACCGCAACCAGGGGGGAATTGCCGAACACCGCGCCGGCAAACAGGCCGATGATGGGCATTTTCGCGCCGCAGGGAATGAAGCCCGTGGTCATGACGGTGATTTTCCGGTCATTCTCCTGCTCGATGGTTCGGGAGGCCAGAATGCCGGGCACGCCGCAGCCGGTGGCAACCAGCATGGGAATGATGGATTTGCCGGACAGGCCGAATTTCCGCAGGAGCCTGTCCATAATGAAGGCCACCCGGGACATATAGCCCACATCCTCCAGCACGGACAGCAGGAAGGACAGCACCAGAATCTGGGGCACAAAGCCCAGCACCGCACCCACACCGGCCAGAATGCCGTCCATCACCAGGCCGTAAAGCCAATCGCTCACATGCAGTGCCCGAAGCACCGTTCCCAGGGCATCCGGAATCCACTGTCCGAAGAGCACGTCGTTTGCCCAATCGGAGCCAATGGTGCCGATGGAGAAGGGGAAGCTGCCCATGGCAATGGCATACATTCCGAACATGATCAGGGCAAAGATGGGCAAAGCCAGCACCCGATCCGTTACCACCCGGTCGATCTTGTCGGACAACGACAGGGAATGCTTGGGAGCCTTCTTCTGCACGGCCTTGCGGATCACGGACTCAATGTAGGTGTACCGCTGGTCGGCAATGATGGACTCCGCGTCGTCGTCCATCTCCCGCTCACAGTCCTGGATGTGCATTTCCAGGTGATCCAGAAGTGCCTTGGGGAAGTTCAGCTCCTTGCGCACCATCTCGTCCCGCTCAAAGAGCTTGATGGCGTACCAGCGCAGATAGTTGGGCTGCACCTTGCCCTCGATGGATTCCTCGATGTGGGCCAGGGCGTGCTCCACGCTGCCGCCGAACACATGTGGCCGGTCGCTGTGGGTGTGATTCTTGCCCAGAGCCAGCGCTGCCTCGGCGGCCTCCATGCAGCCCTCGCCCTTCAGCGCGCTGATTTCCATGCAGGGGCAGCCCAGCGCCTTGCCCAGCTTTTCCAGATCGATGGCATCGCCGTTTTTGCGCACCAGGTCAATCATATTCACCGCCAGCACCACCGGATGACCCAGATCCATCAGCTGGGTGGTCAGGTAGAGATTGCGCTCAATATTGGTGCCGTCCACGATGTTCAGAATCACATCCGGGTGATCCTCCACCAGATACCGCCGGGTCACCAGCTCCTCCGGCGAATAGGGGGACAGGGAATAAATGCCGGGCAAATCCTGAATGACCGCCTCCGGGTGTCCCTTCAGGGTGCCCTCCTTCTTCTCCACCGTCACGCCGGGCCAGTTGCCCACATACTGATTGGAGCCGGTCAGAATGTTGAACAGGGTGGTTTTTCCGCAATTGGGATTGCCGGCCAGGGCAATTTTAATCTTCACGGACGATTCCATACCGTTCCCCCGCTCTCAGTAAACTTCAATCATTTCCGCGTCGGCCTTCCGAAGGCTCAGCTCATAGCCTCGGACGTTGACCTCCATAGGATCCCCCAGTGGGGCTACCTTCCGGATAAAAATTTCCACATTCTTGGTAATTCCCATGTCCATAACCCGGCGGCGCACTGCCCCTTCTCCGTGAAGCTTCCGCACCACCAGGGTCTGCCCGATTTTTTCCGTCCTTTAATGTGCGCATATTCCGACTCCTTCCGCACCGACGCCGCTTCCCGGCGGCTTTGCCTGCAACGGCGTATCCTGTTCGGATTTCTTTTGTTAGTTCAGGCTAACTTTTCGGATACAAGATACCGCATCTGCCGAAATTTGTCAATAGGATTTTCAGGAAAAAACATTTCCGCCGGGGGTGCTCTGAATGAGTGCCTCCTTTTCCGCTCTGGTCAACGCCTTCACCGCCAGTTCCCGCTTCAGAGCCTCGGAGTGGCTGCCGCATTCCTCCTGATAGCACAGGGTCAGCGGGGCACGGCCCCGGGTGTACTTGGCTCCCTTGCCCTGCCGGTGGGCCTCCAGCCGCCGGGGAACGTCCGTGGTGATGCCGGTGTACAGGCTACCGTCCCCACAGCGCAGGATATATAGATACCACATAGATGTCCTCCCCAAAATGCGCAAAGGCTCACCCTGCTGAACAAGGGGAGCCTTTGTCTCTATTTTCTCCGGAATTTTCTGTCCAGCACCTGATCCAGCAGGAAAAAAATCACATTTCCCAGAATCAGCTGCACAATCAGCATGACCCTGCCGGTCTGTCGGTACTCCTCCGCCAGAGCCTCCAGACCCAGCAGGGAGATCAGCAGCCAGTACATGACAAGAATGGCGGCGTTGAAATATAACGCCTTGGCAAGCCTCGGAAATTTCCGTTTTTCCAGCCGGGGCTTGACGATGGGATAAAAGCCCAGAAAGACGAACACCGCCGCCGCTTCCTTGTCCGGCGCCATCAGGCAGGACAGGATCGCCACCGCCCCGTACCAGGCCCAGGCGATCCGCCGGCCGCAGATTTTCAGCACCACCTGGGTCAGGACGATGCAGACCATGGGGCAGACGTAGGTGGCAATGGGGACGAGGGTTCCCAGTCCCATAATGACCACCGCCAACGCCCCCAGCAGCCCACCCAGGGCAACGCTGTAGGCAGGGCGTTTACTGCCGGCCATTGCGCTTGAGCAGACCGTACTTCACGTCCCATAGCTTCTGGGAAAGATCCACATAGTAGGTCTGGGGATTGTCGAACCGTTTGATTTCGTCCCACAGGGTGTCCACCTGCTGGGCGCAGTAGGTGCGGATTTCCTCCAGGGTAGGCAGCTTGTATACCAGCTTGCCGCCGCGGAACACGGGAACCTGAAGCTCCCGGGCGGTGAAGTTATAGACCCGCTTGGTCTTCCAGGTAGCTTCCGGGTCGAAAATCTCCATATCCCGGCTGTCGTCCACCACCTCATCGTGGATGGTGATGTAGTCGGCAATGGCCTTGCCGGTGTCCTTGGCGTAGAACCGGTAGAGCTTCTTATAGTGGGGGTTGGTGATTTTCACCACGTTCTCGGAAATCTTGATCTTGGGCACGATGGTTCCGTCGGGCTCCTCCACGGCGGCCAGCTTGTACACGCCGCCGAAGACCGGTTCGCTCCGGGCGGTGATCAGCCGCTCGCCCACGCCGAACATGTCGATTTTCGCTCCCTGACGGAGGATGTCCCGGATGATGTACTCATCCAGGGAATTGGACACGGAAATGGCGCACTCTGTCCATCCGGCCTCGTCCAGCATTTTCCTGGCCTGCTGGGTCAGATAGGCCATGTCGCCGGAATCCAGGCGGATACCGCACTTGGTAATGCCCAGAGGCTTGAGAACCTCGTTGAACACCCGGATGGCGTTGGGCACGCCGGATTTCAGGGTGTTGTAGGTGTCCACCAGCAGCACGGCGTTGTTGGGGTACATCTGAGCGTAGGCCTTGAAGGCCTCGTACTCGCTGTCGAACATCTGCACCCAGGCGTGAGCCATGGTGCCCCCGGCGTGAACACCGAAGAGCTGGTCGGAAATGGTGCAGGCGGTGCCGTGGCAGCCGCCGATGTAGGCAGCCCGGGCGCCCAGAATGGCCGCGTCCGCGCCCTGCGCCCGGCGGGAGCCGAATTCCAGCACCGTCCGGCCCTCGGCGGCCCGGACAATCCGGTTGGCCTTGGTAGCAATCAGGCTCTGGTGGTTGATGCACAGCAACATGTAGGTCTCCACCAGCTGGGCCTGAATGGCGGGAGCCCGGACGGTGATGATGGGCTCATTGGGGAAAATGGGCGTGCCCTCGGGAACGGCCCAGATGTCGCCGGTGAACTTGAAGTCCGCCAGATACCGTAAAAAATCCTCGCTGAACATCTTCCGGCCCCGGAGATATTCGATGTCCTCCGGGCCGAAATGCAGATCCTGAACATACTGGACGATCTGCTCCAGGCCTGCCGCGATGGCGAAGCCGCCGCCGTCCGGGCACTGCCGGAAGAACAGGTCGAAGTAGGCGATCCGGTCGGCAAAACCGGTGGAGAAATAGCCCTGGCTCATGGTCAGCTCATAGTAGTCGCAAAGCATGGTAAGATTCAGCTTGTCATTGATAACCATAAAACGGTCACCTCTTTCTGATGAATGGGTTCATTATAACATTTTCCTAGGAAAAGGCAAGGTTTTTTCGTTGACAGCCAAAAGATTTTGGGCTATAGTTGAGGTAGAGAAAGGACGTGATACCCATGGAGATAACCGTCGGAATGAAGGGGGAGGCTTCTACCCTGGTAGAGCGGGAGGACACCGCCCAGCTTGTTGGCTCCGGTGAGCTGCTGGTCTACGCCACTCCCTGCATGGCCGCCCTCATGGAAGGCGCCGCCTGCGACGCCATCGCAAGTGTCCTGCCAGAGGGACAGACCACTGTCGGCACGATGCTGAACCTGGAGCATCTGTCCGCCACCCCGGTGGGGCTGGAGGTTCGGGCGGAGGCTGAGGTCACGGAGGTTGACGGCAAGGTCATTTCCTTCCGCCTTCACGCCTTTGACGAGGCAGGAGAAATCGGCAGGGGCACCCACAAGCGGGTGATTGTAAACAGTCAGAAATTTCTGGACAAGGCATATCAAAAGCTCTAAGGAGGTAACGTTATGCAAGACTATGGCGCCATGATCCGCAGCACCTTTGAAATGGGCAGCGTCCGGGACGCGGAAGCGCTCTTCGAGACCTGCATTAAAAACGCCTTTCCCACCTTCAATTTCCGGAAGCTGGAGCTGATTCGCTTCACCCGGGAGGAGCCCTACATGGAAGGGCGCAGCTGGAACCATGTGTTTGAAATCCGCAAGACCGTGCTCCACAATCAGCCGGTGTGGCAGGTCACCTGCCATCGGGTGACCATGGGCAAGACTCCGGACAAGCAGGTTCTGCTGGATTTCATGACCCTGGACTTTGTGGAATATCTGGAAGAATAAGCGAATATGGAGAACAGCACAGGCGCGGGGAGTTCCCCGCGCCTGCTGTTTTCTCTTTACTTCTTCAAATCCGCGGCGATGACGCGCTTCATGGCCTCGATACCCACCTTCACGGCTCCGGAGGTATCCTCGGTCATGGGCATTGCCAGTCCCGCCTTCTCCCGCTCCTGATTCCAGATCACATGGAAGCAGCTGCCGCAACGCACACCCAGCGCCGCCGCCACCACAAACAGCGCCGCCGACTCCATTTCGCTGGCCTTGACTCCCAGCCGTTTCCAGCTGTCCCACTTTTGCAGCAGGTCATAGGAAACCGGGGATTTTTCCGGGCTGTGCTGGCCGTAGAAGGAATCCTTGCACTGGACAACGCCTGTATGGGTTCGGTAGCCCAGATCCTCGCTGGCAGCCTTCAGTGCGGCTGTCAGGTCAAAATCCGGCACCGCCGGGAACTCGATGGGCGCGTATTCCAAGGAGGTGTGCTCATAGCGGATGGCGCCGGTGGCCACGATCACGTCCCCGGGCAGTACGTCCAGGGCAATGCCGCCGCAGGTGCCCACCCGGATGAAGGTGTCCGCGCCGATGTTGTGCAGCTCCTCCATGGCGATGGAGGCCGAGGGGCCGCCGATGCCCGTGGAGCATACGGAGACCTTCTGTCCCAGCAGGGTGCCGGTGTAGATGTTGTACTCCCGGTTCATGCCGATATGGACCGGGTTGTCAAAGAAGCTTGCGATGGACTCGCACCGACCAGGGTCGCCGGGGAGGAACACATACCGTCCTACGTCTCCTTCCTTACAGTGAATGTGAAACTGCATTCCGATATCCTGCATAATGATTCTCCTTTCTAAATCGGCGTATCTGTCCTGGATTCATGGCGAATCATGCGGAACACCAGCAGATACATTACCAGTACAAAAATGACAAATACCGCGGTGGAGCGGCCGGTGCCCGTCATGCAGCAGCTGTCGTAGACCCCGTGGAGCGCCACCGGGAACAGGTAGCTGAGGATCAGATTGACCTTGCAGCCGAACCGGTTTCCCCAGTCGGCACATCTCTTGGCTCGTCCATAGAAAATGCCCATGAACACCGCAAAGCCCATATGACCCGGCACCGCCAGGATCGCCCGGGGCAATGCCACGGACAGGCCATAGCTAAACACATATTTCACGTTTTCAAAGGCGGCGAAACCCAGGGACACGAACACGGCGTAGACAATGGCGTCAAAGCGGTAGTTGAAGTCCGGCTCCTTCCAGGTGCGCCGGTACAGGAAGAAAAGCTTCGTCCCCTCCTCCACCGCTGCCACCACCAGGAAGGCCAGGTAGTAGACATAGTTGGGGTTGTCCTGGCTGACCTGCCCGTCCAGCACCATCTGCCCCAGAGATTCCAGCACGATGGCCGCGAGAGCCGCCAGAACCCCCTTCCACACAAGGCTTGCCAGCAGCCCCACCGGCTCCGGCTCGATCTGATCCTGCCGATAGACATAACGCATGAGAAAAATCGCCGGCAGCACCGCCGCCAGAACATAAACCGCCAGCACCGAGAAAATCAGATCCGGTATAACAGGAGCGAAAAAGAACATAGACCCACTTCCTTTACTTCACGTTGATCTGACAGCAGGCCATGGTGGTCAGTGCCGCCGCATGGGTTTCCGGGGTCACCCCGGCGCAGCAGCGGCTGTCCACGGTGATTTCCATTTCCGGGAAATTGGCCTTGAGCATCAGGGCGTTGGACACCACGCAGATATCCGTGCACAGGCCTACCAGTTCTGCCGTAAAGGGCTCCCCTGCCGCCGCCTGATAAAGAAGCCTTGGCAGCAGCACGGAGCCGAAGGTCACCTTTTCCACGGGCGTATAGCCCTTTTGCTCCAGGCAGGCAGCCACGCCGTCGTCCAGCGTCCACCCTGCCGTTCCCTTGATGCAGTGCGCCACGGGCAGCTTTTTCCCTTCCGCCGATTGCAGGTAGTTTTCCGTGTGGGTATCCAGAGTGGCGAAAATCTGGCCGTCAAAGTTCAGAATCTTGTCCATCACGTTTCCCACAATGGCCTGAGCCTCCGCCGTTCCCAGCGCTCCGTCCACAAAATCCTTCTGCATGTCCACAACGATCAAAAAATGCTTCATCACGCTTCATCCTTTCGGTTTTCTCATACTTATATCATGGCACAGGAATGACAATTGGTCAAGAGGAAAGCCAAAAAACGAAGAAAGGATTTTCTTTTCGGATGCCGTATAAACATCAGGGAAGCTCTGATTCAATCGGAGCTTCCCTGATGTGGTCTGTCAGAACGTCAGCCGCATTTGATACCATACGACATCTCCGTGTGTAGACTGGGAAATGCCTTCATTCACAAAGCCGAACTTTCCGTAATAATGGAGCAGTGCTTCCTTGCAAGTCAGCACAAGCCCCTTTCGCCCCTGTTCCCTGGCCTTCTGGATCACATGGCGCAGCAAGCTTTCCGCACAGCCCCGGCAGCGGTAGGAGGGAATGGTATCCACACCGAAAATCATCTGCCACGCTCCGTTTTCATGATGCGCAGCGGCATCCTCGTACATTTCATCCCGCAGATCCTTTTCATCTGTGACCATGCCGTTGACAAAGCCAACCATGGTATTCCCATCCGTCAATACCCAAAAATGATTCGGATAAACTTGCAGCCGCCGGGCAAAGCTCATTTCCGTTGCTGCCTCGGAAGCAGGAAAGCAGGCCGCTTCAATTTTGGTGATTTCCGCCAGGTCTGCGGCGGTAGCTGTACGAATTCTCATAACGGTGATTCCTTTCTGTGGCTTATCCGTGCAACATGATCTTAACGATTTCCTTATCCGTCTCCCGCATACCGTCCCGACCCAGACGACCCACATTGCGGATGGTGGCTTCCACGCCCTTGGTGACAATGCCGTCGCCGGAGCGGAACTGCTGGCCGTTCAGGTACATATGGTATCCCAGAATGCCTGCCTGCACGCTGGACGCGATCTTCGCCGCACAGCTGGGCTTGGCACCGTCACAGATAATGCCGGAAACGATGGCCAGGGAGTTGACCAGGGTATGGGAAATGGCCTTGCAGTCAGCACCCTGCAGATAGGCGATGCCGCAGCCCGCCGCGCAGCCTGCGCTGACCGCTCCGCAGTAGGCGGACAGCCGCCCGATGCCGGTCTTTTCGTGGATGGCAATGAGGTTCGCCAACGCCAGCGCCCGGCAGAGCATTTCCTCGGAAGCCCCCAGCTCCCGGGCATACTCGATGACGGGGACGGAGACTGTGATACCCTGATTGCCGCTGCCGGAATTGATGACCACAGGCAGCTCGCAGCCGCTCATGCGGGCATCGGAACCGGCGGCCGCCTTGGCAATGGCCCGGTTGCGCACCTCGCTGCCGTAGAATTTCAGCATGGTGGAACCGACGTTGGCACCGTAATCCCCGCGCAGGCCCTCCTCAGAGATCGCCGTGTTGTACCGGATCTGCGTATCCAGCACCTGGCGGATATCCGCCAGGTCACAAGTATTGGCAAAGTCGTAAATGTCGGCAACGGTCAGCAGACTTCTGTCCGTCAGACCGGTCTCGGCAGGATTCTCCCCGCCGCAGGCTCCGCCTTTTTCCTCGGTACGCTCAAGGATCACTTCGCCGTTTTTCTTGATGGAAACGATGTTGGTGTGGTAGTGGGTGATGCGCACCATGGCGGACTGGGTGCCGCAGTAGAGAGCCACGATGAGGTCAAAAACGATACCGTTGTCAATGGCCTCCACGGCAACGGGAACGGTGTTCAGAAACGCCCGCATTGCCTGCTTCTGCTCCGCGCTGACCTGAGAGATGACCTCCAGAGCCTTGTCCGCCTGTCCCGCCACGATGCCCGCCACGGCAGCGGCTTCAATGCCCTTCATGCCGCCGGTATTGGGGACAATGACGCTTTTCACATTCTTGATAATGTTGTTGCTGACACCGATCTTCACCATATCCGGGACGCAGCCCAGCACCTCCCGGGCCTTGGCGGCGGCGTAGGCGATGGCAATGGGTTCCGTGCAGCCCATGGCGGGAATCAGCTCTTCCTTCAGGGTCTGTACATAAGCTCTATAAATCTCACTGTTTGGATTCATATTCACACTTCCTTTTTTTCTTCCAGAATGTCCAGAATTGTCTTTTCCGTGCCCACCATGCCGGGGGAGGCGATCCTGCCCATATTGCGCATGGTTTCCTCCGGGGTTGCTCCGCAGATGCCGTGGATGTTGGAAATGGAGACACCCCACATCGCCATATCAACGGCCTGCCACGCGGCATCCACCGCCACGACGCCCTTCATGGTGCAGCCCTGATTGCCGCCGTCGCAGATCATACCGGTGATGCTTCCGGCGAGGTTATCGATCACGTGAGTCATGGTTTCCGCCGTGCCGCCCCGCAGCAGGGTCAGGCCGCAGGCCATGCCGGTTCCGGCGGCGATGGCGCAGCCGCAGAAGGCGGACAGCTTTCCCGAATACTCCTTGATGTACATACACACCAGGCAGCTCAGCGCCGTGGCCCGGAGTAAATTTTCTTCCCGATAGCCGCTGACCCGGTAGGCCGCGTACAGGGGCATGGTAGCGATGATGCCGTGAGCACCGGAACCTGTGACGCTCATGGCAGGCTCCGGCAGACCCAGCACCCGGGCTTCAATGGCGGCATTGCACAGCAGGGATGCTGTTTTGCGTTCGTCCCCGGAAATGATGTTGCCGCCGTTGGCAGCCAGCAGATACCGGGCGAAGCCGGTCTTCGGACTGTTCAGCCCCGCTTCAAACAGGGTGAGGTTGGTGGCAAAGGCCTTTCGGATAAAGTACAATTCTTCAACGGGAACCGTCTGAACGTAGTCATAAAGCTGTGCCAGCGTATAGCGGTGGATCAGCGGTACTTCTTCCCCGCGCTTTTCCGCTTCCACGGTCTTTTCCCACACAACCGCACCATTTTCCGTGATTTTCACAATGTTGGTATGGCTGTCCCGGATGGTCACGCAGGCGGTCCCGAAATCCGTTTCCACAGTGGCTTCAATGAAAATGCGGCTGGTGATCTCCCGCATCTCCACCTTGACGCAGCCTTCTTCCACCATCTCCCGAGCCCTTTGGGCCTGCTTCGGGGTGATGCCGTCCAGGCATTCCAGCCCCTTCTCCGGGTCAGCGCCCACAGCCCCCAGGGCGGCGGCATGGGCATTGCCCACCTCGTCGCTGCCGGGGATGCCGCAGGTAAAGGCGTTTTTGAACATACCGCTGTTCAGCCCCAAGACGATCCGGCGAATGTTCCCGGTGGTGTGCTTTCTGGCAGTGGCGACAGCAAAAGCAATGGCTCCCGGCTCCGTCACGCCCAGGGCCGGGCGCATATCCTGCCGGATCAGTTCTGTCAATTCGTGCATAATTTCAGCTCCTTAAAACATCATAGCCCCGGCGCGGCAATGCGCCGTCCGGGGCTATGGCATGGTTTAACCGAGGATATCCTTCAGTTCCAGGGTCAGGCTGCCGATCACAGTGATTTTCATACCTTTCGCTCCCTGTTATTTTACAGCAATGGCTTCAATTTCGCAAGCCACACTTATGTCTCCTTACTTCAATTGCAGGGATGATTACAGGCTGTCAACCGCTTCTTTCAGCTGAGCCATTGCTTTTTCCAGGGTAGCCCGGGGGCAGGCGGCGTTCAGCCGCATGAAGCCCGTGAGGCTGCGGCCGAAGGTATAGCCCTCGTTCAGCCCCAGCTTTGCCTTGTGGATGAAAAAGTCCCGAAGTTCCTCGTTGTTCATGCCCAGTGCCCGGCAGTCCAGCCACATCAGGTAGGTAGCGTCGGGACAGTTAGGCTTGATCTGGGGGATGTTCCTGGCACAGTAGTCGCAGACGTAGTCAAAGTTGCCGGAGATGTATTCCAGCAGCTGCTCCAGCCATTCCTCGCCCTCCCGGTAGGCCGCTTCCATGGCAACAGAGCTGAAGGCGTTGTTGCGGTGGATGTCCATACCGCCCCAGAACTTGTCAAAGACGGCCTTCATTTCCGCGTTGGGGAAGATGGTGGTGCTTGCCTGCAAACCAGCCAGATTGAAGGTCTTGGTAGCGGAAACACAGGTAATAATATGTTCGGCGATCTCCGGGGAGAGGGTCGCGGTGGGAGTGTGGTGCTTGCCGTGGAAAATCAGGTCGGAGTGAATTTCGTCGGAAACCAGCAGGGTGTTATTCTCGATGCACAGCTCTGCCATTTTCTTCAGGTCGGCGGGGTTCCAGACGATGCCCAGGGGGTTATGGGGATTGCACAGCAGGAAAATGCTGCATTCCTTCACCTTAGCGGCAAAGTCCTCAAAATCAATATGCCAATGGCCGTTTTCTTCCACCAGCTGGTTTTCCACCACGGTTCTGCCCCAGGCTTCCACCACGTCGTAGAACTCGGAGTAGACCGGGGTCTGGATGAGCACCTTGTCACCGTCCTGGCTGAACAGCTTGACAATGGCGGACAGGGCGGGCACAACGCCAAGGCTCCAACTCATGAGGGAGGTGTCAGGCTTCCAGTTGTTGCGCTTGACTTCCCATTCCTGAACGGCTTCAAAGTAGCTGGCGGGGCGGGAGGTGTAGCCCCAGATGCCCTCCTCGGCTTTGGCCTTGCAGGCATCCATGATAGGCTGGGCCGTGCGGAAATCCATATCCGCCACCCATAGGGGGATCACATCGGCTGTGCCGAACTTCTTGGTACGCTCATCGTATTTGGAGGAACGATTGGCGCTGCGGTCAATCACCTCATCGAAATTGTATTTCATACGCGGCTCCTTCTTTTTGTCAGTGCTTTCGGAACATCCCGTCGGCCGCCGGAACTGTCCCTTCGCTGAAACCCAATATACCCGAATTCCGGAAATTGTCCAACGGCCCGAGTTTCTTGCGGTGAAACATTTTCCGGACTTTGTTTCCTGTGAATGATAATATTGCTTGATTTTCATGCTTTTTTAGGATATAATGAAAATACGCAGGAAAAATCTTCTTTTTTTCCGTTGTGAGAAACTGTACAATCTGCTAAAAAATGGAGGGGTATCGGTTGTGGATATTGCCCAAGAAATCGGTGTAAAAATCCGCCATTACCGAAAAAAGAAGGGTATGACGGTGGAGCAGCTGGCGGACGCGGTGTGCAAGAGCAAGTCCAGCATCTCCAAATATGAATCCGGGCAGATCATCATGGATGTCCTGTCCCTGTACGACATTGCCCGTGCCCTGGACGTGAATGTGACGCAGCTTATGTACCTTCCGCCCAACGGGTATACCGGGGCGTCCTCCGGCTCGGTTCCCGCCTTCTTCACGAATTTAAGCCACTTTTATATGTACTACTTTGACGGGCGAACCAATCAGGTTAACCGCTGCGTCATCGATGTGGCATCCAAAATCGGCACTGGGGTATACCATGTGCATATGTACATGAATGTGAAGGACTTTCAGCACTATACCCTGTGTGAAAACCTCTACGAGGGCACCATGACCCACTACGACGCTCTGAGCCTGCTGGTGCTCCAGAATCAGGATATGGAGATGGATCACTATCAGATCGGCGTCCCCAGCCCCTACATGAACGCCCCGGTGAAATGGGCCTTGTCCTTTGGCATTTCCAGCCGTCCCCTGATGCCCACCTCCACCAAAGTGCTACTCTCCAAGACCATTCAGGAGGAAACGCCGGAATTTGAAAAAAGTCTGCACCTGTCCCGGGAGGACATCCGCCTCATGAAGCTTTACAATATGCTGACGATCATGTAATGGTTCTATGGAGAAACCGGGATGGTTATTTTGATTGCGGGTGCTTCCCACACAGGCAAAACCTAAGGAACCTCTGACGAAATCGGCAAGAGCCGGGAGCGAGAGATTTTTCTCTGATTGAAGAGTTCAAAAATAGAGGAATCCTGTATGTACCCGCAAGAGATATGCCGCATCCGTAAGCCAGCTTGCACTGGCTTACGGATGCGGCATATATCCCACTTTTGAAGCTGCACAGATAGGAAAAAACACTGCCCAGCCGCAGAAGATTTCATCAGAGGTTCCTTAGTTCTCACGATAAAAATCGTCAAGCACAAAGGTTGTTACCGGCGTAATGTACAGCTGGTACTTTATGACCAATTTGATTAACTCGTTGCCATCAATCAGCGTAATCGGCGAGCCTTCCCTCGCTGCGTCCCGCGCCTTTTTTGTAAAGCGTCCGTTCGTGATAAACACGCCGTAGTCAGCCTTAAACTTATTCATCGCGCCCAGAAACTGATTGATGTCAGGCTCCGTCACAGCACACGAATTAAGGAGCCTCTGATTAAATCGGCAAGAGCTGGGAG
>UQXG01000020.1 GCA_900544945.1 uncultured Eubacteriales bacterium
CCTCTCTCTTGGGAACATTACCTCTTCTGGGCACTTTGCTTCCCTCCTTCATATTATAATGATTTCATCGGTACTCGAAAGTGTTACTTTCGTTGTGCCTGGCCAGAGGTTTCATCTATATAAAACCTTCTTGGCAAGGCGATGCCTTGCGAAAGGGCATGGAGTCAGTTAAAGTTTGGCAGCAGGAAAAAATTACTTCTTCTTGCCGGCCTTGGGACGCTTGGCACCGTACTTGGAACGGGACTGCATCCGGTTCTGCACGCCCTGGGTATCCAGAGTGCCGCGGATGATGTGGTAACGCACACCGGGAAGGTCCTTAACACGACCGCCGCGGATCAAAACCACAGAGTGCTCCTGCAGGTTGTGGCCAACACCGGGAATGTAAGCGGAAACTTCCATACCATTGGTCAGACGCACACGGGCGATCTTCCGCAGGGCGGAGTTAGGCTTCTTGGGGGTGGTGGTACGCACAGCAGTGCACACGCCGCGCTTCTGAGGGGAAGGCAGGTTGGTAGCCTTGTTCTCCAGAGTGTTCAGACCTCTCTGCAGAGCGGGAGCGGTGGACTTGTAGCTGACCTGCTGACGGCCGGAACGAACCAGCTGATTAAAAGTAGGCATTTGTTTTCTCCTTTCTTTGGTTCTCGTCGTTTCGACGGGTATTTATTCTACGGAATTTTCCGGTAGAATCTTGAGTACGGCCGCAGCCGCCGCGCCCACCTCGATGCCGCAGGCGCGCCCCAGGTCTGCCATGTCGGCTACCCAGGTGATCTGGATCTGATATTCCCCGCACAGCTCCGCCAGGGGCTGAGTGAGCGCGGGGTCGGCGTTTTCCGCCAGATATACCCGGGCGGCTTTTCCGGCACGGACAGCTTTCTTCAGCTGCTTGGCGCCGACGGCCAAGGAATCCCGGGAAATGTCCGGCAAATCGCCGCATTCCGGTATTTTACCTTTTTGCTTCCTATCCATACGAGACTATATTATACGCATTTTCCGAAAAAAGTCAACAAAATTATTCCATAATTTTTTGTGATTCTGCCCTTCTCCCTTGCCGTTTTCTCCTTGTCCGCAGCTTGCACGCACTTGTTCACAAGCAGATGGCAGACCCGGCAGGATGTCTTTCCTGCCGGGGGCTGTCTTAGGGTCTATCTGAAAACCGGAAATATGAGAGGCGGCGAGGGATTTTCCGCCTGAGGAAGCCATTTTTTGCAGGAATACTCTGCGTATTGCAAGAAAAAATGGTGCCCAGCAGGTGGAAAAGACCCGCTGTTTGGGCGTGTTGACGGTTTTCAGATAGACCCTAATCTTCCCCGGAGGCAAAGGCCTTCGCAAAGCGGGAAATATCCTTCTGGGTAGTCTTCCAGCCATAAGTTTTCAGATCAACCTGCCAGCATCGGCCGTTCCACCGGGAGGGCACGCCCTCGTCCGCCAGAAGGGATTGCTGTAAATCCGAGCCGGGAAAATACCGGGCACCGCTGAGCTCTCCCTTGCCATTTACCACCCGGAAAGCGGGAACCCCCTCCCCGGCCAGCCCCTCCCGCAGACCATAGCCCACCTGCCGGGAATTTCCGGGCTTGCCGCAAAGCATGGCAATCTGGCCGTAGGTAGCCACCGTGCCTTCCGGAATTGCCAGACAGACAAGACGCATTTTTTCGTAAAAGGTCATGAATTCTCCTGGAAATGATAGGAAATCCCCTCCGCGCGATATGCGCGGAGGGGAAGTCGGGAACTTACACTTGCTTGCCTTCGATGGCGGCCTCTTCCATCTCCTCAGGCATCCGAGCCTCGGGAGTGATGCCGGGCTGATAATCCCGGTAAGCCATCAGGCCGGAGCCTGCGGGGATCAGCTTACCGATCAGCACGTTCTCCTTCAGGCCGACCAGGTGGTCAACCTTGCCCTTGATGGCGGCATCGGTCAGAACCTTGGTGGTCTCCTGGAAGGAGGCGGCGGACAGGAAGGAATCGGTGGCCAGAGCGGCCTTGGTGATGCCCAACAGCATGGCACTGGCCTCGGCCTTGCGCAGCTCGGTCTCACCTGCGTCGATCCGGGCCTGAATGGCGGCGTTGGCATCCTCGAACTCGAAGGTGTCCACCGCGCTGCCGGACAGCAGCTCGGTGTCGCCGGGATCCTCAACGCGCACCTTGCGCATCATCTGACGGATGATAACCTCAATGTGCTTATCGTTGATTTCAACGCCCTGCTGGCGGTACACCGCCTGAACGGACTGAACCAGATAATCCTGAACAGCCTCCACGCCGGAGATCCGCAGCACATCCTGAGGATAGAGCGCGCCGTCGGTGATGGGCTGACCCTTCTCCACGACCTTGCCGTGGGCAACCTTCAGGCCCACGGAGTAGGGCACCTGATAGACCTTCACCTCGCCGTCGTCCGCGGTAACGGTAATGTTACGCAGAGCGGTGCGGTGGGTATCGTCGATGGACACCACACCGGTGATTTCGGAAATCTGAGCCATCTTCTTAGGCCGGCGAGCCTCAAACAGCTCTTCCACTCGGGGAAGACCCTGGGTGATATCGTCACCGGCAACGCCGCCGGAGTGGAAGGTACGCATGGTCAGCTGCGTACCGGGCTCACCGATGGACTGGGCGGCGATAATGCCGACGGCCTCGCCCAGGTCCACCTCCTTGGAGGTGGCCAGGTTCATGCCGTAGCACTTGGCGCAGACACCCACCCGGGCCCGGCAGGCCAGAATGGTGCGGATATAGATTTTGTTGATGCCGTGGGCCTCGAACTTAGCGGCATCCTCAGGCATCATCATCACGTCCTTGGAGTGCAGCAGCTCGCCTGTAGCGGGATCCACCACATCGTGGACGGGATAACGACCCCGGATCCGGCTGCCGAAGGTATCGATGATGTCGCCGTTCTTGTCGTAGACCGCACCCACCCAGATACCGTTCTCCGTGCCGCAGTCGTGCTGGCGGATGATGACCTCCTGGGAAACATCCACCATTCGGCGGGTCAGGTAACCGGAGTCGGCGGTACGAAGGGCGGTATCGGTCATGCCCTTACGGGCGCCTCTGGAGGAAATGAAGTACTCCAGGACAGACAGGCCCTCACGGAAGTTTGCCTTAACGGGAATCTCGATGGTACGGCCGGCGGTATCTGCCATCAGGCCACGCATACCTGCCAGCTGACGAATCTGAGCCATGGAGCCACGGGCGCCGGAGTCGGCCATCATGTAGATGGGGTTGAACTCATCCAGGTTGCCCTGAAGGGCATCGGTAACTTCCTTGGTGGTCTGCTCCCACTGCTGAACCACCAGACGGTAACGCTCGTCATTGGTGATATAGCCCTGGCGGAAGTAGTTTTCAATTTCCACCACCTTGTGCTCAGCGGCCTTGACCAGTTCGTACTTGATGGCGGGAACCACCATATCTGCGATGGACACGGAGATAGCGCCCTTGGTGGAGTACTTGTAGCCCAGAGCCTTGATCCGATCCAGCATTTCGGTGGCAATGGTGAAGCCGTGAACCCGGATACACTTGTCGATGATCTTGCCCAGCTGCTTCTTGCCGACCAGGAAGTCAATTTCCAGATCGAAGGCATGGGCAGGATCGCTGCGGTCTACGAAGCCCAGATCCTGGGGGATCGGCTCATTGTAAATCAGACGGCCCACGGTGGCGTTGATCATCTGATAACGCATCTCCCCGTCCACTTCCTTGCCGTAGCGCACCAGGATCGGCGCGTGCAGACCGATGGCACCGTCGGCATAGGCGGCGATGGCCTCCTCGGTGGAGGAGTAGGCGTGGATGGGGCGGAACTTGGCTTCCTTTTTCCCTTCCTTCTTGGCCTGCTTGTTGGCAGCCACGAAGTCATCGGCATCCACTACCACACCGGCAGTCAGGCCGGTCTCCCCCGCGTCGGTGACGAACACGGTTTCGGAGCCCTTCTCCGCCTTACCCAGCCGGGTATAGGTCAGATAGTAGGCACCCAGAATCATATCCTGGGTCGGCACGGTAACGGGCTTGCCGTCCTGAGGACGGAGCAGGTTGTTGGCGGAGAGCATCAGCATTCTGGCTTCCGCCTGAGCCTCCGGAGACAGAGGAACGTGAATGGCCATCTGGTCGCCGTCGAAGTCCGCGTTGAAGGCGGTGCAGCACAGGGGGTGCAGCTTCAGAGCCCGGCCCTCTACCAGCACCGGCTCGAAGGCCTGAATGCCCAGACGGTGCAGGGTAGGCGCCCGGTTCAGCATAACGGGCCGATCCTTGATGATGTCGTCCAGAGCGTCCCAGACCTCGGTCTTGCCCTTGTCGATCATCTTCTTGGCGGACTTGATGTTGTTGGCCAGGCCGTCGGAAACCAGCTTCTTCATAACGAAGGGCCGGAACAGCTCAATGGCCATTTCCTTGGGCACGCCGCACTGGTAGAGCTTCAGCTCAGGGCCGACCACGATAACGGAACGGCCGGAGTAGTCAACACGCTTGCCCAGCAGATTCTGACGGAACCGGCCCTGCTTGCCCTTGAGCATGTCGGACAGGGATTTCAGTGCCCGGTTGTTGGCACCGGTGACGGCACGACCCCGGCGGCCGTTGTCGATCAGAGCGTCCACAGCCTCCTGGAGCATCCGCTTTTCGTTGCGGATGATGATGTCGGGGGCATGGAGCTGAACCAGCCGCTTCAGGCGGTTATTCCGGTTGATGACCCGGCGATACAGATCGTTCAGGTCGGAGGTTGCGAACCGACCGCCGTCCAGCTGAATCATAGGACGGATATCGGGAGGAATCACGGGCAGCACGTCCATGATCATCCAGCTGGGCTTGTTGCCGGACTCCCGGAAGGCCTCCACTACCTCCAGACGCTTGACAATGCGCAGCTTCTTCTGGGAGGAGGCGGTCTTCAGCTCGTTTCTCAGCTGCTCGGACAGCTGATCCAGGTCGATCTGCTCCAGCAGTTCCTTGACGGCCTCGGCACCCATACCGGCCTTGAAGTCGTCCTCGTACTTTTCCCGCATGTCCCGGTATTCCTTCTCGGTGAGCACCTGATTCCGGGCCAGGGGCGCGTCACCGGGATCGGTGACAATATAGGCCGCGAAGTACAGCACCTTCTCCAGAATCTTGGGGCTGATGTCCAGCACCAGACCCATCCGGGAGGGAATGCCCTTGAAATACCAGATATGGCTGCAGGGAGCGGCCAGCTCAATGTGACCCATGCGCTCCCGGCGCACCTTGGATTTGGTGACCTCGACGCCGCAGCGGTCGCAGATCTTGCCCTTGTACTTGATTTTCTTGTACTTGCCGCAGTGGCATTCCCAGTCCTTGGTGGGTCCGAAAATCCGCTCGCAGTACAGTCCGTCCCGCTCGGGCTTCAGGGTACGGTAGTTGATGGTTTCCGGCTTCTTGACCTCGCCGTAGGACCACTGCCGGATCATCTCCGGGGACGCAATACCAATTTTAATGGCATCAAAGGTGGCATCTGCCATGTGTAGCCTCCTTATTCTTCGTTGTCGGCATCCATATCGCCGAATACATCCATAATATCCTCAGGGCTGTCCTCGTCGATGACGAAGCCAGCGTCCAGCACCTCATCGGTAGAGCCAACCACCGTGTCGTTTCCGGAGTCGGCGGTGTAGACGATCTCGTCGTCATCGTCCTCGTCCTTCAGCTCGATCTCGTCGCCGTTCTCGTCCAGAACCCGGATATCCAGGCACAGAGCCTGGAGCTCCTTGATCAGAACCTTGAAGGATTCGGGCACGCCGGGCTTAGGAATGTTGGCGCCCTTGACGATGGCCTCGTAGGTCTTGACACGGCCGGTCACATCATCGGACTTGACGGTCAGGATCTCCTGCAGGGTGTAAGCGGCACCGTAAGCTTCCAGTGCCCAGACTTCCATTTCGCCGAAACGCTGGCCGCCGAACTGAGCCTTGCCGCCCAGAGGCTGCTGAGTAACCAGGGCATAGGGGCCGGTGGAACGGGCGTGAATCTTATCGTCAACCAGGTGATGGAGCTTCAGATAGTAGGGATAGCCGACCGTGACCAGGTTATCGAAAGGCTCGCCGGTACGGCCGTCATACAGGATGGTCTTGCCGTCCTCCCGCAGGCCAGCCAGCTTCAGGGTCTCCCGGATGTCCTTCTCGTTGGCGCCGTCGAAGACGGGGGTGGCAACATGCCAGCCCAGAGCCTTGGCAGCGTAGCCCAGATGGACTTCCAGCACCTGGCCGATGTTCATACGGGAAGGCACGCCCAGGGGGTTCAGCACGATATCCAGGGGGGTGCCGTCGGGCAGGAAGGGCATATCCTCCTCGGGCAGGACCCGGGAAACGACGCCCTTGTTGCCGTGACGGCCGGCCATCTTATCGCCCACGCCGATCTTCCGCTTCTGGGCAAGATACACACGGACGGACTTGGTGACGCCGGGCGCCAGCTCGTCGGAATTTTCCTTGGTGAAGACCTTCACGTCCACCACGATGCCGGAGGTGCCGTGAGGCACCTTCAGGGAGGTATCCCGGACTTCTCTTGCCTTCTCGCCGAAGATGGCCCGCAGCAGACGCTCCTCGGGGGTCAGCTCGGTCTCACCCTTGGGGGTGACCTTGCCAACCAGGTAATCACCGGCGTGGACTTCCGCGCCGACGCGGATAATGCCGTTCTCGTCCAGATCCTTCAGGGTGTCCTCGCCCACGTTGGGGATATCCCGGGTGATTTCCTCCGGGCCCAGCTTGGTATCCCGGGCCTCTGTCTCATACTCCTCGATGTGGATGGAGGTGAACACATCCTCCCGAACCAGACGTTCGTTGAGCAGAATGGCGTCCTCGTAGTTGTAGCCTTCCCAGGTAACGAAGCCGATGAGCACGTTCTTGCCCAGGGCAACCTCGCCGCCGGAGCAGGAGGGGCCGTCGGCAATGATCTGCTCGGTATCCACCCGCTCGCCCACCACCACGATGGGCCGCTGGTTGATGCAGGTACCGGCGTTGGAGCGGGAGAACTTAATCAGGGCGTGGGTGCAGGTCTCGCCGCTGTCATACTTGACGGTAATGGAGGAAGCGGACACGGCGGTGACTACGCCGGGGCCCTTGGCCTTCACGCAGACCTCGGAGTCCACGGCAGCCTTGTGCTCGATGCCGGTGGCAACGATGGGCGGCTCGGTGGTCAGCAGAGGCACGGCCTGACGCTGCATGTTCGCGCCCATCAGCGCACGGTTAGCGTCGTCGTTCTGCAGGAAGGGAATGAAAGAGGTAGCGATGGAGATCATCATTCTGGGGGACACATCGATATAGTCGATCATGCCCCGGTCAACCTCGATAATCTCGTTGCGGTGACGGCAGGTGATACGGGCGTTGGCAAGGCAGCCGTTCTCGTCCAGAGGCTCATTGGCCTGGCCGATGTAGTAGTCGTCCTCCACATCGGCGGTCATATACTCCACGTTCTTGGTGACGAAGCCGGTGGCCTTGTCCACCTTCCGGTAGGGAGCCTCCACGAAGCCGTACTCGTTGATTTTGGCAAAGGTAGCCAAGTAGTTAATCAGGCCGATGTTGGGGCCTTCAGGGGTCTCAATGGGGCACATCCGGCCATAGTGGGTGTAGTGAATATCCCGGACGTCGAAGGAAGCCCGGTCACGGCTCAGACCGCCGGGGCCCAGAGCGGACAGACGGCGCTTGTGGGTCAGCTCGGACAGGGGGTTATTCTGATCCATGAACTGGCTCAGAGGGGAGGAGCCAAAGAACTCCTTGATGACCGCGGTAACAGGCCGGATGTTGATCAGGCTCTGAGGGGTCACGGTGTCCAGATCCTGGACGGTCATTCGCTCCCGGATCACCCGATCCAGACGGCTAAAGCCAATGCGGAACTGGTTCTGAAGCAGCTCGCCTACGCAGCGCAGACGGCGGTTGCCCAGGTGGTCAATGTCGTCGGGCGTACCCACGCCCATGGCCACGCAGTTCAGGTAGTTGATGGAGGCCATGATGTCGTCCACAATGATGTGGTTGGGAATCAGGTCGGTGTAACGCTCGGCAATGGCGTCTTTCCAGCCGTCGGCAGGAACGGTTTCCAGCATTTCCTTCAGCACGGGGAAATAAACCTTCTCGGTGATGCCGTACTGCTTGGGGTCAAAATCCACGAAGCCCGCCATCTCCACCATGTTGTTGGAGAAGACCTTGACGTTGTAGTCGCCGATCTTGATGACCGCCTCGTTGACGCCCTTCCGGCTCAGCTCGTGAGCCTGGGCGCGGGAGATGAACTCGCCGGGCATGACCAGAATTTCACCGGTCATGGGATCGGCAATGGGCTCTACGGCTTCCTGGCCGGACAGCCGGCTCCAGATGTCCATCTTCTTGTTGAACTTATACCGGCCAACCTTGCTCACGTCGTAGCGGTGGTAGTCGAACAGCAGGCCCTCCAGATGGGCAGTGGCAGTCTCCACCGTAGGGGGCTCGCCAGGACGCAGCCGGCGGTAAATCTCCAACAGAGACTCTTCTCTGGTCTTGCAGGGATCCTTGTCAATGGTAGCCAGAATCCGGGGATCCTCACCGAACATGGCCTTGATCTGCTCGTCGGTCTGCACGCCCAGTGCCCGGATCAGGCAGGTGATGGGCAGCTTCCGGTTCTTATCGATCCGAACCCAGAACACATCGGAGTTGTCGGTTTCGTACTCCAGCCAGGCACCCCGGTAGGGAATGACAGTAGCGGTATAGGTATGCTGGTCAGCCTTGTCCACCTCATGGCCGTAGTACATGCCGGGAGAACGGACGATCTGGGTGATAATGACGCGCTCCGCGCCGTTGATCACAAAGGTACCGCCGTTGGTCATCACGGGGAAATCGCCCATGAAGATCTCCTGCTCCTTGATTTCGTCGGTCTCGGTGTTGCGCAGGCGAACCCGCACCTTGATGGGCTTGGCGTAGGTAGCGTCCCGCTCTTTGCACTCCTCAATGGTGTACTTGGCCTTATCCTCCATGGTGTAATCCAGGAAGGACAGCTCCAGCTTGCCGGAGAAGTCGGTAATGGTGCCTACGTCCTTGAAGACCTCCCGCAAGCCGGTATCCAGGAACCACTGATAGGAGTCCTTCTGGATTTTCAGCATGTTGGGGATCTCCAGGATCTCTTCATACTTCGCGTAAGATTTACGCATGGTCTTGCCGAACATTACGTCCTTGACCATTGCCATATGGATCATCACAGCCTTTCTTTCGAGTTGTGTTGCTTATGATACGCCCCGCGCGGTTGTCAATTTTCACAAAGTTCCTACTTGACAGCCGCCCGCTACTGTGCTAGAATGACCTGGTAAGGAAGGAAGTCCGCAGATAGGCATAGTATCACAGTATGGACAATCATTATAGCATGGCGGGCAAATTCTGTCAATGAATAATTTCCACAATTCCGAGGCTTCCGCCTCGTTTTTTTATGCCCTTTTCGCTAATTTTCGCCCCTGCCCTGTCAAAGCCCCGCCGGTCTGCGATTTCAGACCGGCGGGGTTCATACATTCAAACTGACGGTATACTCATGTCATTGCGAACCAGTCCGCAGACTGGTGTGGCAATCCCCCGGTCGTTCCGAGAGCCATCGTCGAAGCACAAAGTGAAAAGTAAAGCTGTCATTCCGATCCTGTTCGCACTCTGGCGTGGGAATCCGTTCTCCTGAAAAAATGTCGGTCATCTGACGTTTTTGTTGGATTACGGATTGCCACACCAGCGTGCGCGCTGGTTCGCAATGACAGCTTTATTGTTTCCTATGTGCTTTTATCAACAACGCTCTGACTGTTTGCGCTTACTTCTTACTGTTCCAACCCAGCCGGTTCACATACACCTTGCCCTTATCAAACACAAAGTTATAGTAAGCCGTGTTCAGGATATCCGCGGAAATGGAAAACCGTGTGGCGATCAGCTGGTTCATATTCTCCACATATCCTTCCGGAATTTCACTTTCCGGCACCTGGTACCGGATTTCCCCGGTGCTGGCATTGAACCAGACCTTGTCCGTCAGAAAGCTCTTGTCCACCAGTACCGCCGCGTGGGTGCCGTCGGAGAACACGTCCGTCCCCGCCAGCAGCCGGGAGTCGTATTCAAAACCCCACAGGTTCAGAATCGTAGGCAGAACGTCCACATTGCAGCAGTATTCGTCCACCACAATGTTTTTCTCCAGGCCGCCTACCCAGAAGATCAGGGTAGACTTGAACTTGGAGAAGCCGTCAATGTCGTGACCGATCAGCTCGGCATACTCGCTGTCCTTCAGGCCGTAAGGGAAATGATCTCCGGCAATGACAATGGCGGTTCTGTCTGCCACCCCCGCCTGCTCCAGCCGCTCCATCAGGTAGCCGATGGCCTTGTCAAACTCGATGTTGCAGCTCAGGTATGCCTTGATGGCATTGCTGGAATAGGGCAGATCCTTTACCTGATCCCAGTTCCGCTTAGCCATTTCGTTGGTGCCGATATCATACTTATAGTGGCCGGAGAAGGTCATATAGTAGGCGTGGAAGGGTTCTTTCCCGATGTAATCATCTACGGACTGCTCCATCATTTCCAGATCGGAGGCGGGCCAGTTGGTGGTGAAGGTCATGCCGTCTCCGGCGAATTTCATGGTGTAGCCCATGTTGGGATGGGACTCGCTGCGACCGTAATAGCTGCCCCGATAGTTGTGATAGCCGAAGCTCTCCACCCCCCGCTGAGACTGAAACACATTGCCCAGAGTGAAGGGCAGGTAGCTGTTCCGGGAGGCATACAGGCTGGACACCGCCTTGCTCCGCCCGGCATCCGGATACAGGCCCTGCATCAGGGCGTACTCGCCGTCGGTGGTGGTGTTAGGGAAGGTATTATAATAGTTGTTGAAGATGATTCCCTGCTGGGTCAGCTTGTACAGATTGGGGGTCAGATCCTTGTCAATGGCCGCGGGCGAGAAGCTCTCCGCGCACATGACGATCAGATTGTAGTCCTTCAGCATCCCGGTGTATTCGTTCTGATTGGTTCCGGTTACTTTCGAACAGTAGTCATTGATTGCCAGCAGCTTCTTGTCCTCGGTCATGGCATTCAGGGCATCAAAGTCAATGTCCATAACGTTGTACCTGACCTCCGCCGGCTCCTGGGCTGGGTTCTCCCCCTGGGTCTCCTCCGGAATATAATAGTCCTGCTCCTCCGTTTTGGCATGGCGGGTCAGTTCCAGCCGGATGGTCGTCAGCAGGCCAAATCGCTGAACATTCTGATTGGTGGCAATTTCCCCGCTGCGGTAGTAGTCCTCATCGGAGAACATTTCCGTACCCGTCTGCCAGATGCCTGCCCGGGTCAGGGCAAACAGGGCAACCGCCAGCGCCAGCAGCACAATCCGTCCCTTTGCCCGAAGCTCCCCTTTCAGCCCCTTTCTCAGGAAAATCCGCAGCGCCAGGGGTACCAGCAGCGCAATGAGCCAGGGAAAATGATCCCCCATGGCAGCAAGCAGCTCCCGCCAGAAGTTGGTCATGGCCTCCCCGCCCTGGGATACCATGGCTGCGGAATACAGCGTGCCGAAAATGAAATGATAGACAATCTGACTGCCGTAGAGCAGGGTCAGCACCGCCGTCAGGAAAACTTCCGCTCCAAAACGGCCTTTTCTCAAAAAGGACAGGACAAGTGTCACAAGCAACGCCGCGGACAGCGTAAAGCCCAGGGCGTAGATCCGCACCCCAAAGCTGTGAAACACCGCCCCGCTCAGCAGACACTCCCAGTACAGTAGGGCAAACGCCCAATAAAACGCCGGCTTCGCCGCCGTCCAAATTTTCTTCCAGTCATTGCGATTCAATAGCCGCACCTCCAAAAACTATTTCTCAGCCTATTTCTCAGCGCAGTATTATAGCATATTTCCGCCGATTGTGACAGATTTTTTTCGAAAAAACGGCACAAATTTTGAATGCGCTCCCCTACCGCTCTTTGGGCAGAATGAAGCACCGGCGGGGAAAAGTCCCCGCCGGTGCGGCTTATGCAGATTTACAAAGAGGAATAGCCGAAGCTGTTGACCAGAGCATCCACCTTCTTGCCCGCCTTGCAGTAGGGGCAGTCGTGGTAATCATAGCTTCTGTAGTCCGGCAGATCCTGCACGGAATAGACGGATTTCACAGGATAACCCTCCACCTCGTCCACCGCCCGATAGATAGCCGCCACTCCGCTGACCTTGCCGCCATAGTACTCGATGGCCTCGATAGACCGCTTGGCGGTGAAGCCGGTGGTAACGGAGGCCATCAGCACCAGCACATGCTTGCCCCGGATCATGGGCTGAATGTTCTCCCGGAAGATGATCTGGGAATTGGCATTATATTCCGGCTCCACCACATAGACGGTTTCGTGGGCATTGATGGTGCGGAAACCAGATTTAGTCAGCTCCTCGGCAATGCAGGTGCCCAGCACCGCGGTACCGTCCAGACACAGCACCGTATCCACCGGCGTATCATTGACAAAGCTGGAAACCAGCTGATAGGCACTGTCCCTGGCCTCGCTGAGACGGGTCTTCTGATAGGTGATGTCCACATAGTAGTTGATATGGGAATGGTTGGTCACAAAATGTCCCTTGGCAATTCGCAGGGGTGCATTTCCCCGCTTCACAGGCAGTTTTACAAGCTGGATCATGGTGCATTCCTCCGTTTTTGTGGGTTAAAAAGAAAAAACGTTTTGCCCCGGCATCAGCGTTTTCACCGGGCTTTCAAAACGCTTTTTTTCATTATAACCTGAAAAAAGAGAAATCGCAAGTGCATTGTGCCTAATTGCTCGCCAAAATTCAGCCTCTTCTCTTGTTGATATTGCGCAAACGCAGAGCCTTTTCCTGACGGCGAAACTGACCCGCAATGATCTTGCAGATCCTGCCCGTGCGCATCATCCAGTGCACCTTGCCGAAGCTTGCCCACATAACGGCGTCAGTTTCCCCCGGCTGGAGCACGATGTCCTTCAGGCACACCGCCCGGTGCAGGCAGTAATGATCATAGAAAATATTCCGATCCAGATCCGAATCCAGAAGCTCGAACTCCTCTTCCTCCGCCCGGATGCCCGTTTCCTCGAACAGTTCCCGGGCCACCGCCTGGCGGCTGGTTTCCCCGGCCTGAGCCGCGCCGCCGGAATTTTCCCAGGTTCCGGCAAAGCTTTTCTCCTTGGCTCGGCGGGTCAGCAGCACATGTCCTGCCCCATCGTAGACCCAGACGCAGACCACCAGACCGTATTCCCCGGGCTTCCAGCCGCTTCCGCGGCAGTGAACCCTGCCGGTAGGCTGTCGGTTCTCGTCATAAATGTCGTTCCACTCCACAGGCCGGGTCCTTCCTTTCCTTCTTCCTGTGCTTCAGGATATCACAGTCTCCGGAAAAAGGCAACCGCATTTGCCGATTTTTGTCCTTGCCAAAAAGGGAAACGCCGTATATAATGAAGGAAGAACAAAATCCATTCTTAGGAGGTTCCCCTATGAATATCATCCACACCCAGAAGGCTCCCGCCGCCATCGGCCCCTACAGCCAGGGCTACGCGGTCAACGACCTGGTTTTCACCTCCGGTCAGATTCCCGTGGATCCCGCCACCGGCGCCATTCCTGAGGGCATCGCCGCCCAGTGTGAGCAAAGCTGCAAGAACGTAGCCGCCATTCTGGAGGCTGCCGGGGTGAGCATGGACAAGGTCTTCAAGACCACCTGCTTCCTGGCTGACATGGACGACTTTGCCGCCTTCAATGAGGTCTACGCCCAGTATTTTGTCTCCAAACCCGCCAGAAGCTGCGTGGCAGTGAAAACCCTGCCCAAGGGCGTCCTGTGCGAGATCGAGGCCATCGCGATTAAGTAAATACATAAAAGCAGCGGGGCGGCCAGGTGGCCGCCCCGTTCAGTGTGTCAAAAGAAATACGTTGTCATTGCGAACCAGTTTCGCAACACTGGTGTGGCCCTTTCCAAGGATTCCCTTCGGTCACAATCCGCATTTCCCTGCAAGTGCGAGACGGATGAGGGTCTTGCCTCTCCCTATGGGAGAGGTGCCCCGGCAAGGGGCGGAGAGGGCTTGTTTTACCCTCTCAGTCGGCTTCGCCGCCAGCTCCCCCAAAGTGGGAGCCAAGTGGGGAACGGATTGCCACGCCAGTGTGCGCACTGGCTCGCAATGACAGTATTTTTTGTCAGTATTCCTTCAGCATCTCCCGGATTTCTGACAGGGATTTTCCCTGCTCCCGGGCGATCTTCACCAGGTCGTCATACTCCGGCTTTTCCCGGCAAACTCCGTAGCCCCGGCTGATTTTCCGGCGCACCGGGCCATAGGGGGTCTGGGTCACTTCCTCCGAACGCCGGAGGGTAAACCGGCTGCACAGCCCCACCCGGACGCCCAGGGTGGTCGTATGCCGGAACAGCAGCCGGGTCATTGTTTCCTGCTCCGCCGGACGGCACAGCACCGTCAGCAGCACTCCGGGGCGGGATTTTTTCATGCCGATGGGGGTGGCGAACACGTCCAGTGCCCCACCCGCAAGCAAGGCTTCCATGGCAAAACCAATGTCCTCCCCGGTCATGTCGTCTAAATTGCAGCGCAGCTCAGCAATTTCGTCCCCGGCCTCCTGGGTTTCCCCCAGCAGTGCCCGGACACAGTTGGCTCTGGGAAAATCCTTCTTTCCCATGCCGTAGCCGATGGATTCCACCCGCATAGGCGGCATTTTCCCGAATTCCGTCACAAAATGCTTGAGCAGCGCCGCCCCGGTGGGGGTGCACAGCTCCCCGGAAATTTCCCCGCCATACATGGGGATTCCCCGCAGAAGGTAAGCCGTAGCCGGGGCGGGCACCGGCAGAATGCCGTGGGCGCACTTTACCGTGCCGCTGCCCACATGCACCGGTGAAGCCAGAATCTGCTCCGGGTTCAGCCGGTGGAGTAGCAGGCACACCGCCGTCACGTCCGCCACCGCGTCCAGAGTGCCCACCTCATGGAAGTGAATCTGATTCACCGGCACCCCGTGGACGTGGCTTTCCGCCTGGGCGATTTCCTCGTAAACCGACAGGATATCCAGCTTGACCATGGTGGGAATGGGCAATGCCTGCACAATGGTTCGGATGTCATGTAGGCTTCCGTGGGTGTGAGGGTGCGCCTCCCCTTCCTCCTGACCGTGAACTTTCACTGCCATATGGGTTCCGGAAATGCCGCATTTTTGGCATTTTTCGACGGAAAACACAACGCCCGAAATGCCCAGGCTGTTCAGTTCCGCCACAAAGCTTTCCGGCTCCGGCAGCAGCTCCAGCAGAGCCGCCGTCAGCATATCCCCCGCCGCGCCCATGCCGCAGTCCAGATAGAGCGTTCTCATTTCTTGACCTCCATGTGGTTAATGCGCCCGGCCAGGAACCCCGCGCCGAAGCCGTTGTCGATGTTTACCACGCTGACCCCACTGGCACAGGAATTGAGCATACTCAGCAGGGCGGACACCCCGCCGAAGGAAGCCCCGTAGCCCACGCTGGTAGGCACTGCGATCACCGGGCAGTCTGCCAGGCCGCCGATCACGCTGGCAAGCGCCCCTTCCATGCCCGCCACGGCAACGACCACGCTGGCCTCCATGACCAAATCCATATGAGCCAGCAGCCGGTGCACCCCGGCCACCCCCACATCATAGAGCCGCACCACTTCGTTTCCCTGGATTTCCGCGGTCAGAGCCGCTTCCTCCGCCACGGGAATGTCGCTGGTGCCGCCGGTGGCAATGACGATTTTGCCGATGCCGTCCGGCTCCGGGAAGCCTCCGGCGATGCCCACCTTGGCCTCCTTCCGGTAGTCCAGGGGCAGGGTTTTGGATACGAAATCCGCTGCCTCCTGAGACATCCGGGTGATGAGAATCCGGCTCTGGCCGTTGCGGATCATGGTCTGCATAATGCCCAGAATCTGCTCCGGGGTCTTCCCGGCTCCGTAGATCACCTCTGCCGCCCCTTGACGGATTCGCCGGTGCAAATCCACCTTGGCATAGCCAATGTCCTCGAAGGGGGAGATTTTCAGCTTCAGCATGGCATCGTCCACGGAAACGGTTCCGTCCTTGACCTGCTCAAGAAGCTTTCGCATATCGGAATTCACGGCCGCACCTCCATATCCAGCACCACGCCCGCATACCACTGTCTGAGCTCCTCCAGGATGGTCTCCCGGTTTCGGAGCACCAGTTCCAGCTGCCCTTCCGGCACCTGAATTCTGGCGCAGCCCTTCAGAAGCCGTACCCGAAAATCCCGCAGACCCAGGGAGCGAAGAAAATCCTCGGCCTTTTCCGTTTTTTCCAGCTTTTCGGCGGTGATTGTTTCTCCCGCAGGCACACGGGTAGCCAGGCAGGCATAGGCAGGCTTATCCCAGGTGAAAAGCCCCGCCTGCCGGGACAATTCCCGGATTTCGCTTTTGGTCAGGCCGCACTCCCGCAGAGGCGACCGGACGGACAGCTCCCGCAGAGCCTTCATTCCCGGCCGGTCAGAAACCCGATCGGAAGCGTTGGTACCGTCCAGAATCAGGTCGTAGCCGTCGGCAGCGGCGGCGGCAATCAGGGCGGAGAAAATCGCCCGTTTGCAGTAATAGCAGCGGTTTTCCGGATTTTCCGCCACCTTGGGCACCTCCAGTACGGACAGCGGCAGGATTTTCAGCTCCGCCCCCACATCCTTGGCAAGGCGCAAAGCATCCTCCCGCTCGAAGGCGGGCTGAAAGGCACTGTCCGCATAGTAGGCCGTCACCTTTGCCCCGGCACGCACCGCCGTATACAATAAATAAGAGGAATCCACCCCGCCGGAAAAGGCAACGGCAGCTTTGGGATTCTCTTTCCAGAATTCGTTCAGGGTCATGATTTTCCCTCCTTCCGGGATTTTCGCCATTATAGCACGAATGGCCGCCCTTCGCAATCTTTTCTCATTTAACATTTTTGTGAAATGTTTTTCTTGACAAGGTCGGCTTTCTGTGTTACTATTCATTTAACATTTCAGCTAAATGTTAAATGAGAGGAGGACGTACATGGGCTTACAGCAAACTCTGAAGGCGCTGGCTGACCCCACCCGGCGGGAAATCCTGAATCTTCTCAAGGACGGAAAACGTTCCGCCGGAGAAATTTCTGAGCAGTTCGACATTTCCGCCGCCGCGGTATCCCGGCACCTGTCGGTGCTGAAGGATGCCGACCTGGTGACGGACACCCGGGATGGAAAATTTATCTTTTACGAGCTGAACGCCTCGGTTCTGGAAGAAATTCTTCTCTGGATTTCCGACCTGAAGGGCGAAAAACCCGCCGAAAACTGACTGTTTTGGAGGTATTTTATGATTACCAAGTATCAAAAAGAACTGATTGTTTCTTCCATTGTGATCCTGCTTCCCGCCTTTGTGTCCCTTTGGGTTCCCGAACTGCATTCCCTGTGGCTGCTGTGCCTAAGCCTGCTGGCCGGACAATGGCTGTGCTTCCTCATTTCCGCCGCCGACCCAGGAAACCGGGGCAGAAATGAAAAGCCCCTGCGGCTGGTGCTGTGGATCATGCCCATTCTTTCCCTGCTGTGCGCCGGGCTGTCCTATGCCCTGAGCGCAGGGATTTCCCTCTCCGTTGGCCGGATCACCACCCTATCTCTGGGACTGATGTTCGCCGCCATCGGCAACTACCTGCCCAAATGCCGCCGGAACTACACCATCGGCATCAAGGTAACCTGGGCGCTTGCCAGCGACGAAAACTGGAACGCCACCCATCGGTTTGCCGGGAGGGTCTGGGTCATCGGCGGTGTCGCAGTGATGCTGGCCGCCCTGCTGCCCGAGGGCTGGAACGTTTTCGCCGCCGTGTTGGGAGCGGTGGTCATTTCTGTGATTCCCACTGTCTACTCCTACCGCTATTACAAGGGACAACTGGCCCGGGGCGAGGAACTGAAAGCCCTCCCCGCCCTGCCCTCCCGCTATTGGAAAATTTCCGCCGCCGTGACCGCCGCAATTCTGGTTTTTGTGGCCGTGATGCTGTTTTCCGGCAAGGTGGAAACCACCTTTGGGGACGATTCTTTCACCGTCCGGGGAAGCTACTACGGCAGCCAGACCGTGTCTTATGCGGATATGGATTCCCTGGAGCTTCGGCAGGACGATGTCCCCGGCAGCCGGGTTTTCGGCGTAGGCAGCTACCGACTGCTGCTGGGCACCTTCCGGAATGAGGAATTTGGCACTTACACCCGCTACACCTACTATAAGCCCGAAAGCTGCATCGTGGTGCGCATGGGTGAAAAGGTTCTGGTGCTCAGCGGGAAGGACAAGGCGGAAACCCAGGAAATCTACGACCAACTGCTGGCGCACACAAACGAGTAAAAATGCAAACGCTATCAATCTGCGGCCATTGCGAACCAGTGCGCATACTGGTTCGCAATGACCGTCTTATTATCAGGCTTCCGCGCTTTTACAACGCCGCTGTTCCTTTCAGCTCACTCTTTCTTTCGGAAATCCATCGATTTCCCGAAAAATTCCTTGACGGTTGGGGAATCATCCACTATAATGTTTGGGACTATGGAATTTATTTCTGAGAAAGGATTTTGAATATGGCAAAGGAATTTAAGATTACCAGTCTGCGTCTTGCCGACCTGGAAAAGGAACTGAACTATCTGAAGACCACCCGGGAGCGTGAGGTTGCCGCCATGATCGCGGAAGCCCGTTCCTACGGCGACTTGTCCGAAAACTCCGAGTATGATGCCGCCAAGAACGAGCAGGCCAAACTCTACGGCCGGATTGCCGAAATCGAGGACATTCTGTCCCACGCCGTCATCATTGAGGACGAGAACGAGGCCACCGGCCGGGTAGGACTGGGCTGCACCGTGGTCGTGGAGGATGAGAAGGGCGTTCAGTCCACTTATCGGATCACCGGTTCCCAGGAGGCCAACCCCATGGAGGGCAAGCTCTCCGACGACTCCCCCTTCGGCCGGAGCGTGGTGGGCAAGGCAGCCGGCGAAACCTTCACCGTCAACGCCCCTGCCGGCTCCTTCACCATGAAGGTGGTCAGCGTCACCCGTGAGGGCTGAGCCATGGCAAAGTTTGTACCCCAGGCGGAAATGCCCCTGTCCGATCAGGTTCGGGTGCGTCGGGAAAAGCTGGATACTCTGCGTGCCGACGGCTTTGACCCCTTCGTCCAGACCAAGTTTGAAGTGACCGCCGACTCCGCCGCCATCAAAGAAAACTACGATGCCATGGCGGGCAAGTCCGTCCGTCTGGCTGGCCGTATCATGAGCAAGCGTGGCATGGGCAAGGTGTCCTTCTGCGATTTGCAGGACAGCACCGGCCGGATTCAGCTGTATGTGAAGTTCGACGAAATGGAGGAGGCCTCCTTCCAGCGGTTCAAGAAGAACGACATCGGCGACATCGTCGGTGTGGTGGGCGACGTGTTCAAAACCGAGCGGGGCGAAATCTCCGTCCGTGTCCACGAGGCCACGCTGCTGAGCAAGTCCCTGCTGCCTCTGCCGGAAAAGTTCCACGGCCTGACCGACCGGGAAACCCGGTACCGTCAGCGTTATGTTGACCTGATTGTAAACCCCGAGGTAAAGGACACCTTCGTCAAGCGGAGCCTGATTCTCCGGGAGCTGCGGCATTTCCTGGACGGCAAGGGCTTCCTGGAGGTAGACACCCCCATTCTGACCCCCTTCGAGATCGGTGCCTCCGCCCGTCCTTTCTATACCCATCACAACACCCTGGACATTGACATGGTACTGCGCATTGAAACCGAGCTGTATCTGAAGCGGCTGATTGTAGGCGGCATGGATCGGGTCTACGAGGTAGGCCGGATTTTCCGCAATGAGGGCATGGATCCCACCCACAACCCGGAGTTTACCTCCATTGAGCTGTACCAGGCCTACACCGATTTCCACGGCATGATGGATCTGGTGGAGGAAATGATGAAGACCGTGGCCATGAAGGTCTGCGGCACCCTGCAGATCACCTACCAGGGCAAGGACATCGACCTGAGCCACTGGGAGCGGATGACCATGATCGAGGCCGTCAAGAAGTACTCCGGCGTGGACTTTGCCGCCATTTCTTCTGATGAGGAGGCCATCGCCGCCGCCAAGGAGCACAAGGTGGAGCTGCCGGAAATCCCCACCAAGGGAGCGATTCTCGCCGAGTTCTTCGATGCCTTTGTGGAAGAGAATCTGATTCAGCCTACCTTTATTTATGACTATCCCGTGGAGAACAGCCCTCTGGCCAAGCGCAAGCCGGGTGACCCTGCCTTCACCGAGCGGTTTGAGTACTTCATCAACGCCACGGAGTTCGGCAACGCCTTCTCCGAGCTGAACGACCCCATCGACCAGAAAGCCCGGTTCGAAAAGCAGGTGGCCGACCGGCTGGCGGTGGATCCCGCAAGCCGCGCTCAGGTGGACTACGATTACGTCACCGCTCTGGAATACGGCCTGCCCCCCACGGGCGGTCTGGGCTTCGGCGTTGACCGGCTGGTCATGCTGCTGACGGACTCCGCCTCCATCCGGGACGTGCTGCTCTTCCCGACCATGAAGCCCACGGATATGCCCAAGGCGGAAAAGGCCGAGGAAAAGCCGGAGGCTGCCCCCGCGGCGACTCCCGTGTCTGAGGAAAAGATCGACTTCTCCAAGGTGGAGATCGAGCCGCTGTTCCAGGATCAGGTGGATTTTGACACCTTCTCCAAGAGCGATTTCCGTGCCGTGAAGGTCAAGGAATGCGAAGCCGTGAAGAAGTCCAAGAAGCTCTTAAAGTTCGTTTTGGACGACGGAACCGGCGTAGATCGGGTCATTTTGAGTGGTATTCATGAGTATTATGAGCCGGAAGAGCTGGTAGGCAAGACCTGCGTTGCCATCACCAACCTGCCCCCCAGAAAGATGATGGGCATCGACTCCTGCGGTATGCTGATTTCCGCCGTCTACCATGAGGAAGGCGAAGAGCGGCTCCACCTGCTCATGCTGGATAACCACATCCCCGCCGGTGCAAAGCTCTA
>UQXG01000021.1 GCA_900544945.1 uncultured Eubacteriales bacterium
TTCGTCCAGGAATCCGACTACAACGTGGGTCTGGATGCCGCCATCCTGATGAACCCCACCACCTGGGTCACCACCGGCCATGTGGGCAACTTCTCTGACCCCCTGGTTGACTGCAAGGGCTGCGGCTCCCGTCAGCGGGCGGACAAGCTCATCGAGTCCTGCGAGTCCGGCAAGGACGTGAACGTGGATGCCATGAGCTTCGAGGAAATGGACGCGTTCATCGCAAACCATGAGGAGGTTGTCTGCCCCAACTGCGGCAAGCACCACTTCACCCCCATCCGGAAGTTCAACCTGATGTTCAAGACCCAGATCGGCGTTACCGAGGATTCCTCCTCCACCGTCTACCTGCGTCCGGAAACCGCCCAGGGCATTTTCGTGAACTTCGCCAACATCCAGCGCACCACCCGGAAAAAGCTGCCCTTCGGCGTATGCCAGGTGGGCAAGGCCTTCCGCAACGAGATCACCCCGGGCAACTTCACCTTCCGTACCCGGGAATTCGAGCAGATGGAGTGCGAGTTCTTCTGCCAGCCCGGCACCGACCTGGAGTGGTTCGCCTACTGGAAGGACTTCTGCAAGCACTGGCTGACGAGCCTGGGCATCCGGGAGGATTCCCTGCGGCTGCGTGACCACGAGCCTGCGGAGCTGGCCTTCTATTCCCGGGCGACCACCGATATCGAGTACCAGTTCCCCTTCGGCTCCGGCTGGGGCGAGCTGTGGGGCATTGCCGACCGTACCGACTACGACCTGGGCCGTCATCAGGAGGCCTCCGGCAAGAGCCTGGACTACTACGATCAGGAAAAGGGCGAGCACTACATCCCCTACGTCATTGAGCCGAGCCTGGGCTGCGACCGGGTGGCTCTGGCCTTCCTGTGCGAGGCCTACGACGAGGAGCAGGTGGGCGTTGACAAGAAGGGCAATCCCGATATCCGCACGGTGCTGCATCTGCATCCCTACCTGGCCCCCTTCAAGGCTGCCATCCTGCCTCTGAGCAAGAAGCTCAGCCCCAAGGCCGAGGAAATCTACAAGATGCTCAAGAAGGACTTCATGGTGGACTTCGACGATGCCGGCTCCATCGGCAAGCGTTACCGCCGGGAGGACGAGATCGGCACGCCTCTGTGCGTCACCGTGGACTTCCAGACCGTTGGCGATGAGACTACCCCCGCCGACAACTGCGTCACCGTCCGTGACCGGGACACCATGGAGCAGGTGAGAATCCCCATCTGTGAGCTGCGGGATTACATCGCCAAGAAGTGCGAGTTCTAAGGAAACTCGGAATTTCAGATTTTTTGACCCGTGTTCTCAGGAACACGGGTCTTTTCCTTTTTCCTGAGAACCAATTAAGGACTCGTAGGGGCGGCCATTGGCCGCCTCCCTTGCCTCTCCCTATGGGAGAGGTGCCCCGCAGGGGCGGAGAGGGCACGTTTTCCCTCTCAGTCACTTCGTGACAGCTCCCCCAGAGTGGGAGCCAAGGGGGAGGAGGTTGCTCCAAATTTTACCGAGAACCACCCCAAAACGCACTGGTGCGGGAGCACCTACGGCTCCCTTGTGTAAAGGGAGCTGGCAAAAATCTTTGATTTTTGACTGAGGGATTGTCAAAATATAGAAATTCTGATCCCCTCAGTCATGGCCTTGCGTGAGACGGCCATGACAGCTCCCCTTGGTCAGCAAGGGGGAGCCTTTGGTGGCCAATGGCCGCCCCTACTTGCTCCATCGGAATTCTCAGAAGAACCGGCCGCATAACCTGCCCCCTGGGCGCATAGGCTTTACGGCAAGGAGGGAAGGCCATGGAGGAAGCGCATCTGCCCCACAAGCTGCAACTCAACGAGCGAGAAAGCCTGACCATGACCGGAGTGGCCGAGGTGGTCAGCTTCGACGAAAATACGGTGGTGCTCCAGACGTCCCTGGGGCTTCTGGTCATTCAGGGTCAGCAGCTCCAGCTGAAAAACCTGACTCTGGAGGGAGGCCAGGTGGCCGTGGAAGGGAGCATCCGGGCTCTGTCCTACGAGGAACCCCGGCAGACCGGCTGGCGCAGACTGTTCCGATGACCCCGGAAACGGCGGCTTACCGCCTGGTCTGCGCCCTGACCCTGGGGGCGGCGCTGGGGCTGCTTTACGGCTTTCTGCGGCCTCTGCGGCCGAAGCACACGGTGCTCGCCGACGGGCTTTTCCTGCTGGGAGCCTTCTGGGTCTGGCTCTACTACAACTTCGCCCTGTGCGGCGGGGACATCCGTCTGGGCTGCTGCGGGGGGCTTCTGGCCGGAGGGCTTGCCTGGGAGAGCACCGCCGGACGGTGGCTCAGGCCGGTTTTTTGGTGGTTTTGGCTTAAAATCCAGGCACTTTGGAGGCTTACGTTGTTTCCGTTCAAAAAATTTTCCGGTTTGGCGAAAATTTTGTTTGCATCTGTGAAAAAATGGGTTACAATAGTAAAAATCCATGTTCACAGCCGGACGGCCCGGCAAAGAGGTAATCCCCATGAAAGAATTCAAAACCGGAAAGGTAAAGGTCAGGCTGCGTCCCGCCCCGGCGGCGCTGAAAATCGCCCTGATTGCCCTGATTGTCTTCTCCGTCTGCGCCCTGGTTGCCCTGCGATGGGTGCACAACGGCATTGTGGAGGCAACGGCGGAAAAGCAGCAGCAGGCGGCGGCTCTGGAAGGCACAAACGCCGACTTGCAGGAAAGAATTGACAAGGCCGGTTCCGTTCAGGGCATTCAGGACATCGCAAGAGACGAGCTGGGCCTTGTGAACCCGGACACCGTCCTCATTCAACCGGAATAATTGACGAAACGTCATTATATAACATTTGGAGGAAGCAGAGCATATATGGAGTTAACCGTAGGAGCCATCGTAGAGGGCAAAGTCAAATCCATCACCAATTTCGGCGCGTTTGTCTCATTGCCGGAGGGAAAGACCGGCATGGTACATATTTCCGAAGTGGCCAATGCCTATGTCAGCGACATCCGCCAGCACCTGACCGAGGGTCAGGACGTGAAGGTGATGGTCATCGGCATGGAAAACGGGAAGATCAATCTTTCCATCAAGCGCTTGGAGCCTAAGCCCCAGCGGGAGCAGGGCGGCAAAGCGCCTTTCCGGGGGGGCAATAGCCAGCCCCGCAGAGAGGGCTTCCAGAACCGGGAGGGCAATCGTCCCAACCGGGAGAATCCCCGGCCCCAGCAGCAGCGCGCCCCCATGCAGCCCGCCGCCCCCAAGACCGCCGATCAGCTCTTTGAGGAGAAGCTGAAGGCCTTCATGACCGAATCCGACAGCAAGCTCTCCGGCATCAAGCAGTACGCCGACCACCGCAGCTCCAGCCGTCCCAGAAGAAGAGGCTGATATGCGGACGGTGGTCGTAACCGGCGGCTCCCGGGGCATCGGCGCAGCCATTGTCGCCCGCTTTGCCGCCCGGGGAGATCGGGTGTACTTCCTGTACGAGAAAAATCACCAGGCGGCGAAGGCGGTTTCGGAAAAAACCGGGGCGACCGCCATCTGCTGCGACGTAGCGGACGGAGAGCAGGTGAAGGCGGCTTTCGCCCGGATTCCGGAAGTGGACATTCTGGTGTGCAACGCGGGAATCTGCTGGTACGGCCTTCTGTCCTCCATGGAGGAAGGGGACTGGGATCGGCTCTTTGCTGTGAACGTCAAGGGAATTTATCACTGCGTACGCGCCGCCATGCCCGCGTTTCTGCGCACCCACCGGGGAAGCATCGTCACTGTTTCCAGCATGTGGGGACAGGTGGGCGCCTCCTGTGAGGCGGCTTACTCTGCCACAAAAGGGGCGGTGATTGCCCTGACCAAGGCGCTGGCTCAGGAGCTTGGCCCCAGCGGCATCCGGGTCAACTGCGTGGCTCCGGGGGTAATCCTCACGGACATGTGCGCCAGCGTGGGTTCTGATGTGCTGGAGGGGCTTGCCCAGGAGGCGGCTCTGGGGCGCAACGGAACCCCGGAGGACGTTGCTCAGGCGGTGGAGGCTCTGGCCGAGGCGGAATTTGTCACGGGACAGGTTCTTGGCGTCAGCGGCGGATATGTTATGTAAATAGATACACGGAGGAAACGACTATGAAAATTGCGATTGCCTGTGATCACGGTGCTCTGGCACTGAAAAATAAAATGGTGGAGGTTCTGACCAAGGAAGGCTACGAAGTCAAGGACTTCGGCACCTACACCTCCGACAGCTGCGACTATCCGGATTATGCCGCCCCGGCGGCGAAGGCGGTGGCCGCGGGGGAGTGCGAGAAGGGCATTGTGCTGTGCACCACCGGCATCGGCGTGTCCATCACCGCCAACAAGGTCAAGGGCATCCGCTGCGCTCTGCTGAGCGACGTGATGTCCGCCCGGCTGACCCGGGAGCACAACGACACCAACATGATGGCCATCGGCGCCGGTGTGGTGGGGGAAAATCTGGCTCTGGAAATCATGCACACCTGGCTGAAAACTCCCTTCAGCGGCGAGGCCCGGCATCAGCGGAGAATTGATAAGGTCATGGCTCTGGAAAAGTAAGCAGAGCCTGACGGACAGAAATGCGCGAAATATTGCAAATCTTCCATAGAACCTGTAGGGGCGGCCATTGGCCGCCCGTTTTTACGCCGTTTTTTCCTAGAACCCGGGCGGAAAAGACTCCCCCCTTGCTGACCAAGGGGAGCACCCAAAGGCTCCCTTGTGTAAAGGGAGCTGGCAAAAATCTCTGATTTTTGACTGAGGGATTGTAAAACTGCGTCAATGAAAGCACACAAAAAGATGGGAGTTCTGATCCCCTCAGCCCCAGTGTGCGCACTGGGGCAGCTCCCCTTGATCAGCAAGGGGAGCCTTTTGCCCCCCCTTTACACAAGGGGGGCTTTTTTGGTGCTTCCCTTTTTTACCCCCGCTCCGGAAAAATTTTGGAAATAACAGGCGCATTTTTTCCCTTTCCTCTGGTAAACGGAAGGGGATTATGCTATACTGAGTCCATAAAATACTTCACATCAGGAAAGAAGAACAGGAATATGAAACAAAAGAGAACTGCGTCTCTGGCGCTGTGCGCCGCCCTGCTGGTAAGCACCCTGCTGGCAGGCTGCGGCGGCAAAAGCACCCAGCTTAACCCTAAGGAGCCGGTGAACCTGACCATCTGGCACTACTACAACGGCTCCCAGCTGTCCGCCTTTTCCGAGATTGTGGATACCTTCAACAGCACCGTCGGCCAGGAAAAGGGCATCTATGTTTCCAGCTACAGCAAGGGCTCCGTCAACGATCTGGAATCCGCCGTCCGGGATTCCCTGGAGGGCAAGGTAGGCGCGGAGGCGCTGCCCGATCTGTTCTCCTCCTATTCCGACACCGCCTTCCACGCCGAGCAGGCGGGGGCTCTGGCGAATCTCTCCGACTACTTCACCCAGGAGGAGCTGGATGATTACATCCCCTCCTATGTGAAGGAAGGCTGCATCGCCGCCGACGGCAGTCTGCGGATTTTCCCCATTGCCAAGTCCACGGAGGTCATGATTCTGAACAAAACCGACTGGGAGCCCTTTGCGGAAAGCACCGGCGTGACTCTGGAGGATCTGGCCACCATTGAGGGAGTTGTGGAAGTCTCCAGGAAATACTACCAGTGGACGGACGACCAGACCCCGGACATTCCCGGTGACGGCAAGGCCTTCTACGGCAGAGACGCTCTGCCCAACTACTTCTTTGTCGGCGCCCAGCAGCTGGGTCAGCCCCTTCTGAAGGTGGAAAACAACCAGGCCCATGTGAACGCCGATCAGGAGGTTTTCCGGAAGCTCTGGGACAACTACTATGTGCCCATGGTCAGCGGCTGGTTCGGCGCCTATGGCAAATTCCGCTCCGACGACGTGAAAACCGGCTACTTACTGGCCTACACCGGCTCCACCGCCTCCGCCGGATACTTCCCCAAGCAGGTGGAGACGGAAACCGGTTCCTATCCCATTGACTATGAAGTTCTGCCTGTGCCCATTTTTGCCGGGGGCAAAAACGTGATCGTCCAGCAGGGCGCGGGCATGGCCGTCACCAAGTCCGATGCCAAGCGGGAGGCGGCGGCTGTGGAATTCCTGCGCTGGTTTACCCAGGCGGAAAACAACGTGCGCTTCGGGGCAAGCTCCGGGTATCTGCCCGTTCGGAAGGAAGCCAACCGGGTGGAGACCTTCCGGAAAATCGCGGAGGATCAGCATTTGGAAATGGATCCCATCACCGATTCCTGCATTACCTTCTCCCTGGAACATATGGCGCAAGCCGAATTCTTCACCCCCCAGACCTTCACGGGCGGCACCGCCGTGCGCAGCGTGCTGGAGCGCAGCCTGGCAGACAAAATCACCGCCGACCTTGCCGATATCCAGCAGAAGACGGCTTCCGGTGCCGACCGGGAGGCGGTGCTGGCGAAGTACACCTCCGACGCCGCCTTTGAAAACTGGTACAGGGGCTTTGTCGCCGAGATTGCAAACGCGTTGAAAGGCTGAGATTTGTGGAGAAACGTCTACCGAAAAAATCGATTTTCTGGTTTTTCCTGATACCGCTGCTTGTTCTGATGGTCATTCAGAGCTCCCTGATTCTGGGCATCATTGAGTTCCGGGACGTGGTTGGCTCCATTCAGCGTAACTCTGTGGAGAACACCGAAAAAACCGTGGAAAACCAGCGAACCCGGCTGGACGCCCAGATGATTCAGCGTTGGGGCGGAATCTACCGGAGCGAGGAAGATCTGACCCAGGTTTTCCAGCAATTTCTGACGGAGAACCAGCTGACGCCGGAGGAACTGAACGACTCCCGTACCCTTCAGCAGGCATTTCTGCTGAAGATGTTCCCACTGTGCCAGCAAATCGCCCAGAACTGCGAAGCCACCGGCTGCTTCTTCCTGATGACCGGCGAAAGCCCGGAAAATCCCGGCAATGTCAGCGGCTTCTATCTCCGGGACTATGACTCCACTTCCAAGACGGCGGACAATACCGACCTGTCCTTTGCCCGGTGCGGCACGCTGCTGTCCCGGAGCCTGGGCATTGCCCTGAGCAGCGACTGGACCACCTATTTTTCCATGGCAGGAGACGGAAACCGGCAGTCGGACGAATTCTACTACGCCCCCTGGCGAGCCGCCCGGGAAAATCCGGAGGCGGAAACCCGGAACCTGGGCTACTGGTCCGAGCCCTTCTATCTGGAGGACAACCCGGTCTGCGGCTATAAGGTCATCACCTATTCCATCCCCCTGCGCCTAAACGGCCAGGTCTACGGGGTTTTCGGCGTTGAGATTTCCCTGCCCGCGCTGATCAAGGAATATATGGTCAGCGGAGGTATTTATGACAGCAGCTATCTGATTGCCGTGGAAGGTACCGACGGCAATTACCGCCCCATTGCCGGAGACGGCTACCTTTCCAATCTGCTGCTGAGCCAAAGCAGCTTCCGGCTGGCGGAAACCAAATACGATAACCTCTATCAGGTGGACGGCATTCCCTTTGACGGAAAGCTCCTGTACGCCAGCTTGTCCCCCATGAAGCTTTACTCCAACAATCCTCCCTACGCAAACAGCAATTGGGTTTTCCTGGGGCTGAAGGGGCATGAGGAGCTGTTCGGCATAGGGCACTCCCTGTACCTGTGGGTGCTTGCCGCGGTGCTGGTAGGTCTTCTCTTCGCGGTCGTTGCCATCTATGTGCTGGTGCGCCACCTGACCGACCCCATCCAGCAGCTGACGGACAGCATCGGCCAGGGCCCCAGAGGTCTTGCCAAGTACAAAAATTCCGACATTCCGGAAATCGACGGCATCTACCGGGTGGTCAAACAGCTGGTGGAAAAGCAGCAGGCCACGGAGCTGTCATTGCAGGAGGAGGCCTCCCGCTACCGGGTGGCTCTGGAAAATTCCAGCGACAGCTACTTCACCTACAACATTCCCGATCACACCGTGGATATCCTGAACGTGCCCAATCTGGACGGCACCTGGGACTGCGTGGGAGGAGAATACGGCTTCTTCGCGGAAAGCTATATCCACCCAAGCGACCACGCCCGGGTGCGGGAGCTGTTCGCCGGTCTGAACCGGAAGCCCTATCAGGATTCCTTCCGGACGGAATTCCGGCTAAGCCGTCCCGGCCGGGAGTACCGGTGGAATCTGTTCTGCGGCCGGGTGCTCCGTGCTCCCGATGGCAGCGCCGTGAAGGTGATCTGCTCCCTGCGGGACATTGACGACGAAAAACAGCAGGAGGCCAGCCTCCGGGAGCGCAATGCCAGAGACGGCATCACCGGGGTCTATTCCCTGGACGAGGGAATGCGCCTGCTGCGAAAGCAGCTGAGCACCGGGGAAAAGGGCTGGATTCTTCTGCTGAGTCTGCCGGATCTGACCCGGCTGCAAATGAAAAACGGAAATCTTCTGGTGCAGCTGCTTCTGCGGCATCTTTCTCCCGTTCTGAAGCCGCCCGGCGTCCATGTCTTCCGGCTCAACAGCAGCGACTTCTGCTACTGGCTTCCGGACAGCGGCCGGATTCAGGCGGAGGATTTTACCCGGGAGCTTCTGAACCAGATCCGGGGCACCTTCCCTGCCGATGTGATTCGGCTGTCCCCCCGGGTGGGCATTGCCCGGTGGGAGGACACCGTGTCCGTGCGAACCTGCCTGAACCAGGCCAACACCGCGAAAGACTTCATCGCCGACAATCCCCAGCGGGGCTTCGCGTTCTTCTCCGAGCTTCCTGCGGAGGTCTGCCGGAATCCGGTGCCGGTGGTTTTCCGGCATCACGGCTCCGTGGACTATCTCCGGGAAAGCAATCTGGCATATCTGGCGGTCAATCTGCTGGGAGGCGAAGGGGACTTCGGCCTGAAAATGCACCTTCTCATGCGGGAGCTGTCCGGCAGGATGGGTGCCTTGGGCGCGGAGGTGAGCCTGAGCCGGATGGACTCCATGTCCACCTCCCTGGAATACAGCGATCGGCCCGGTTCTATGGCCGCGCCGGACTGCGCCGTCCGTTTCTTCACCCAGAGCCAGCTGGATGCCCTGCTGGAATGGACGGGAAACCTTCTCATGCGGGGCTACTGCCTCCGGGATGCCGGGAGCTTCCTTCAGCCCTTCCTGTTCCGTGGAGATCAGCCCGGCATTTTCCTGCCAATGTACGACGATGAGTGCTATATGGGCTGCCTGTACGTCTGCGGAACCCCCATCGGCAAAGCGGACAAAGCCCTGCTGGAGGATCTGCGGCAGCTGGCCGGCGTGCTCCAGAGCTACCTCCGTCAGCGGCAGCATGATGCCGCCGCCCAGGCCAAGTCCGACTTCCTGTCCCGGATGAGCCACGAAATCCGCACCCCCATGAACGGCATCATCGGCATGACGAACGTGGCTCTGCTTCCCGGCAAGACCCAGCAGGAGATGACCCAATGCCTGCAAAAGATCTCCGTCAGCTCCCAATATCTGCTGAGCCTTCTCAACGACATTCTGGACATGTCCAAGATTGAAAGCGGCAAGATGCAGCTGGCCTCGGAGAACTTTGACCTTTCCGGAATGCTTTCCACCGTCCGGGAGCTGATCGCCCCCCAGGCCGAAAGCAAGCATATCCGCTATGTGGAGGAAATTCAGCTGGACAATCACTGGTTCCGGGGAGATTCCCTGCGCATCAGTCAGATTCTTGTGAATATTCTGGGCAACGCCGTGAAGTTCACCCCCGCCGGGGGAACCGTCCGGCTGATCATCCGGGAGGAAGCCGTCCTGGACGGCGACAACGGCCGGTATTCCCGGGTGTTCTTCGCCGTGAAGGACTCGGGCATCGGCATTTCCAAGGAAAATCAGGAACGGGTTTTCCGCTCCTTCGAGCAGGTAGCGGGCGTGGATTCCAACGGCGTCCGGGGCACGGGTCTGGGTCTTTCCATCAGCTCCCGGCTGACCCGGCTTATGGGCGGAAAAATCAACCTGACCAGCACCCCCGGCAAGGGCAGCACCTTCGACTTCACCCTGCCCCTGCTCCACGGCAGGGAGGTGATCCGGGGGCAGGCCGCCCCGCGCGCCCGCTTCGACGGCAAGCGTCTGCTTCTGGTGGAGGACAACGCCCTGAATATGGAAATCGCCCAGACCGTTCTGGAGGAAATGGGCTTCCGGGTGGACACGGCCACCGACGGCGACGAGGCGGTGCAGGCTCTGCGGAACTCCAACCCCGGCACCTACGATGTGGTGCTCATGGACATCATGATGCCCCGGATGAACGGACTGGAAGCCACCCATCTGATTCGCGGCACCCCGGAGCGTGCCGATCTGCGAACCCTGCCCATTCTGGCCATGTCCGCCAACGCCTTTGCCGAGGACGTGAAAAAGTCCCTGGAAGCGGGGATGAACTGCCACCTGTCCAAGCCCATCGAGCTGGATAAGCTGGTGGAAGCGCTGAACCGGGTTCTGGGCGGATGAGGGCTTTTGTCCCGGAAAAGTCAACCGATATACCGTGTCATTGCGAGCCAGTGCTCACACTGGCGTGGCAATCCGTTTTCCCCTTGGCTCCCCCTCTGGGGGAGCTGTCACGAAGTGACTGAGAGGGTAAAGATTCGCCCGCTCCGCCCCATCCGGGGCACCTCTCCCATAGGGAGAGGCAAGGGTGCGGATTGCCACACCAGTCTGCGCTAAACTATGGTATGACTGCCACCGGCAGTCATTACTATTTTAGATTCGCTGCGCGGAGCACCACTGGTTCGCAATGACATTATTTTTTGGATACTTTCCAATTACTCGCATTCCCGACAAACCATTCTCCCGCTGTGGCTTCACCGCACCGCTCCCCTTCTCCGCAAGGGGAGTGTTTTCTTTTCCGGTAAGTTGGTTACAAAATGACATTCTTTTCCGGGCATTCTCCGGAATCTGCCAATCTTTTTCCAATTTGTTTACAGTTTCTTCCCAATTGTCCCTGACAGGTTATATAAAATAATAACGTCATTTTTGTGAATATTATCTTCACACAGTTAGGAGAAAGCCTATGGAGGAACAGCAAAAGACTGGCGAGGCGCTATTTGACAAGCTCAGTCAGGAAAAGAAGCAGCGCAGGCGCAAGCGGCTGCGCAGGGTAATTATCATCATCGCGGTGATTTTCGCGGCTCTGGTAATGGTGGTTTCCCATCTGCGCAAAAACGTGGACGCCCGGTTCGCCGCCACCCAGAAGGACGTGCAGAGCTATACCGTGGCTCCGGGCACGATTCACACCCTGGTCTCCGGCAGCGGCGTGCTGGAGCAGGTGGACGAGGAAGACGTGACCGTCCCCGCCGGTGTGGAGGTGGACGAGGTCATCGCCGAGGCCGGAGACGCGGTTGCCAAGGGCGACCTGCTTGCCAAGGTGGACATGGCTTCCGTGGTGGACACCCTGAGCAGCACTCAGGATCAGATCAAGACCCTGGACAAGAAAATCAACAGCGCCAAGTCCGACACCGCCTCCACCAGCGTCACCACCAGCGTAGGCGGCCGGGTGAAAAAGATTTACGCCCAGGTAGGCGACAACGTGGTCTCCTGCGTCACCGAAAACGGAGCTCTGGCTCTTCTGAGCGTGGACGGCTACATGGCCGTGGATTTTGAATCCGACAGCTGCGCCAGAGGCGATGCCGTCACCGTCACCCTGCCCGACGGTACCGCGGTGGAGGGCACCGTGGAAAGCGCCACCCTGGGCACCGTCACCGTGCTGGTCACGGACAACGGCCCTGCCCTGGACGAGCAGGTCACCGTGGCCGATGCCGCCGGGAAAACCCTGGGAACCGGCAAGCTGTACATCCATTCCCCCCTAGCCGTCACCGGCTATGTGGGCACGGTCAAGAGCATTTCCTGCAAGGAAAACGCCAATGTCACCGCAGGCTCCACCCTGATGACCCTGCGCGACACCAAAACCAGCGCGAATTTTGACGCGCTGCTGCGCCAGCGGCAGGATTTGGAGGACACTTTGACAGGCCTTCTGACCATTTACCGGGACGGGGCGGTGCTGGCAAGCCAGGACGGTCTGGTGACCAGCGTGGAGTATGACGAGGACACCGCCACCTCCGCAACGGAAACCCAGATTCTCACCCTGTATCCCCAGAAGCAGATGACCGTCACCATCAGCATTGACGAAACGGACATTCTGTCCCTGAAGGAGGGGCAGGAGGCGCAGATCACCGTCAGCTCCGTCAGCGACGACGCCTTCACCGGCTCCGTCACCTCTATCAGTAAAGTAGCCGACACCTCCACCGGCGTGACCCGGTATTCCGCCGAGGTCACTCTCGACCGGGAGGAAGGGATGCTGGTGGGCATGACCGCCGACGTGGACGTGCGGATTGAGGGCACGGAAAACGCCCTGATTATCCCCGTGGACGCTCTGCACCAGAACAGCGCCAGCTACTATGTCTACACCGGCTATGACGAAGCCCAGAAGCGTTACACCGGCCGGACGGAAGTGACCATCGGTATGCAGAACGATGACGATGTGGAAATCACCTCCGGTCTGAAGGAGGGGGACACCGTCTACTACACCGAGGCCGACAGCGGCAGCTTCATGGATATGTTCATGGGCGGCGATATGTCCGGCGGAATGAGCGGCGGGATGTCCGGTGGAATGTCCGGCGGAATGCCCAGCGGAAATATGGGCGGAGGACGACCTTCCGGCGGCCCCGGCGGCATGGGAGGCTGAGCCATGATTCAGCTGAAAGACGTGTGCAAATATTATCAGGTGGGCGACGACCGGGTTCGGGCGCTGGATCACGCCAATCTGCACATCTATCCCCAGGAATTTGTCAGCATCATCGGCCCCTCCGGCTCCGGCAAATCCACCCTGATGAACATCATCGGCTGCCTGGACGTGGCCGACGCGGGGGAATACCTGCTGGACGGCCTGCCCATCGAAAGCTACACCGAAAACCAGCTGGCCAAGGTGCGAAACGAGAAAATCGGCTTTGTGTTCCAGCAGTACAACCTGATTCCCAAGCTTACCGCTGAGGAAAACGTGGAGCTGCCCCTCATCTATCAGAAGGTTCCCAAGAAGGAGCGCACCGAGCGGGTGAAGGAGGCTCTGGAGCGGGTGAACATGTACGCCCGGGCAAAGCACCTGCCTACGGAGCTTTCCGGCGGTCAGCAGCAGCGGGTTTCCATCGCCCGGGCCATCGTCACCCGGCCCAAGCTGATTCTGGCGGACGAGCCCACCGGCGCGCTGGACTCCAAAACCAGCCGGGAGATCATCGATATTTTCCATGAGCTTCACAGTCAGGGCAATACCATCGTCCTCATTACCCATGACGGCGGCATTGCCAAGCAGGCTCAGCGGTCTATCCACATTCTGGACGGTCAGATTTCGGAGGTGAGCCTGTAATGCAGTCTTTTGTGATGGCACTGCGTTCCATCGGTGCCAATAAAATGCGCGCGGCTCTGACCATGCTGGGCATCATCATCGGCGTCATGGCTCTGGTGGTGCTGGTGAGCCTGGTCAATGGCGCAACCAATTCCGTCACCACCGCGGTGTCCGACCTGGGTACCAGTCTCGTCACCGTCACCGTGTCCGACGACAAGGGCAAGCCCATTCACTTGGACAACCTGAACACCTGGATGTCGGAGGAGCCGGATATCGGCCGGATTTCCGCCCGCACCAGCACCTCTCTTGTGGGCAAGCACGGAGCCAACTACGACACCGTCACCGTTTACGGCATCACTCCCTCCTATTATGATATCCAGGGCTTGCAGCTTTCCATGGGTCGCTGGCTGAAAACCACCGACCAGGACAACCGCACCTATGTCTGCGTTCTCAACGACACCGCCGCCAAGGAGCTGATCGGCTACACCGACTGCGTTGGCCAGACGGTGGTTCTCAGCGGCGTTTCCTTTGAGGTGGTGGGGGTGCTGGAGGAGGACACCAGCTCCATGATGTCCATGCTTACCTCCGGAACCCTGATGGCCTATATTCCCTATTCCACCCTCATCCGTCTGACGGACAGCGTCAGCACCAATGTGACCACCTTCTATCTGTCCGCGGCGGAAGGCTCCAACGTGGACGCTGCCGCCGACGCCATGACCCGGATTCTCATGGAGCGGTTCGATGAGGACGAGGATGCCTTTGAGGTGGATTCCTCCAATATGCTGGAGGAGGCCATGAATTCCATTACCTCCACGCTGTCCATTCTGCTGGGCGGCATTGCCGGAATTTCTCTGGTGGTAGGCGGCATCGGCATTATGAACATCATGATGGTCACCGTCACCGAGCGAACCCGGGAAATCGGCATCCGCAAGGCCATCGGCGCAAACCGGGGCACCATTCTGACCCAGTTTCTCATGGAGGCGGTGGTGCTGTGCATGATGGGCTGCGGCCTGGGGATTTTCCTGAGCTGGGCCATTTTGCAGGTGGTTTCCACCGTCACCGCCAGCGCGGGCATTTCCTTCGCCCTGGATGGGGGCGTTGTGATGCTGGCCGTGGCCTTCTGCTTCCTCATCGGCGTGGTCTTCGGACTGTACCCGGCCAATAAGGCGGCAAAGATGAAGCCCATTGACGCGCTGCACTACGGAGGATAACTATGGACAAGACGAAGAAGAAAAATGTCCGCCGGTACATCCTGTGGGGAGTGCTGGCGGTGGTGGTGGCAGGTCTGGCAATGCTGCCCGCCCTGGCCCGGCAGCAGGATGCCCAGGACGGCCCGGTGGCAAGCGTGCTGGAAGCGACGGTCAAGGAAGGCTCCGTCCAGGCCACCGTCCGGGGCGGCGGCACCCTGGAAGCCGGGGACGGCGAGGACATCGAGCTGCCTGTGGATGTGAAAATCACCGAATTCTTGGTGAAAAACGGCCAGGAGGTCAAAAAAGGCGACCCGGTGGCGAAAATCGACAAGGTTTCCGCCCTCACCGCCGTCACCGAAATCCGGACTTCCATGGCTGCTGTGGAAAAGCAGATGGAAACCTTTTCCGATGAAAAATCCGCCTCCACCGTCACCGCCCCTGCCGGAGGCCGGGTGAAGGCCATTTACGCAAACCCCGGCGATTCCGTGACCCAGGTGCTGGTGGAGCACGGGGGACTGGCACTGCTGAGCCTGGACGGCCGGATGTGCGTCACCCTGACCGTTTCCTCCCAGCTGATTCCCGGCGACTCCATTCCCGTCACCCTGGATTCCGGGAAAACCGTCACCGGCCGGGTGGAATCCAATCTGAACGGGGAGCTGACCGTGACCATCGCCGACAACGGCTACGCCGTAGGCGATACCGTCACCCTGGAAGGTCTTGGCTCCGGTTCCCTGGAAATCCACAACCCCTGGCTGGCCACCGCCTTCAACGGCACCGTTTCCCAAGTGAATATCCGCCTGGAGCAGACGGTTTCCTCCGGAGGAAGCCTTTTCACCCTGAAGGACACGGACTACACCGCCCAGCGGGAGCTGCTGGCCGAAACGCACCGGGACTATGAGGAGCTGCTTCAGAAGCTTCTGACCTGGCAGGATACCGGCGTCATTACCGCCCCCTGCGACGGTCTGGTTTCCGGCATTGACACGGACAGCACCCATCTGCTGGCCGCCGAGGACGAGAAACTCACCGCAAGTCTTCTGAATGCCGACGATGGGGACTTCCGGCTGGTGCTTCTGAGCCAGGTGACCCAGACCTGCACCGGCGACGACAAGTGCCCCCTGAAGGGCACGGATTCCAACCACAAGGAAGGCTGTCCCAGGGCCTGCAAGCATGCCGCTAACGAGGCTGAGTGCATGGCCTCCGAGCACTTTGCCGACTGTATCATGGCCTGTACCCATGCGGAAAATCCTGAGGACTGCCCGGCTACCGGTGCGCATCATACGGACTGCATCAAGGCCTGTATCGAAACCACCCAGGAGCACAAGTGCCCGGCAACCAAGTATCACTATGACGGCTGTATTGAAAAGTGCACCGAATCCGCGGTCAGTGGTGAATGCCCGGCTCATATTCATAAGAAGGGCTGTATCGAGTCCTGCATCAGTGCGGACACCGCAGGAAAATGTACCGCCGGGCACCACAAGGCCGACTGCATCGAAAGCTGTATTGTAAGCAAATCGGCGGACGACCCCTGTCCCGCTACCAAGCATAAGGACGGCTGCTATTTCCAGAACGCCACCTACACCGGCCAGGTATTCAAGGTGGTGTCCGTGGGCAGCGGCACACTGGTAGGCTATTGGGATTCCACCGTCTATGATGTGGTGAAAACCGCCAGCGGCTGGGCCCGGAAGGACGGACAGCCCTTCTCCACCAACAATTGCGTCCAGGCGGATACGATTTCCACTTCCGGAAACTATCAGGTCGGAGACGTGCTGCTGTCCGTCACCGTGCACAAGTCTGGCGAAAATGACAGTCCCCTTGGTCTGGTGAAGATTTCCTCCGGCGGCTCCCAGATGCCCGGCTTTGACCTCAGTGGGCTGATGGGCATGATGGGCGGCTTCTCCATGGGCGGCTACGGCGGTACCGGCAGCTCCCAGACCCAGCTGTACAGTCTGGACGGGGATGTGCTTCTGACCGTCACCCCCCTGGACACGATGACCGTCACCATTGCCGTGGACGAAAAGGACATCGCCAGCGTAAAGACCGGCATGACCGCCCAGCTGACCATGAACGCCCTGCCCGACGAAACCTTTGAAGGTCAGGTCACCCGGGTGGCCCAGACCGGCAGCGGCAACGGCGGCAGCAGCAAATTTGATGTGGAGATTACCCTGTCCCGGGAAAGCGACATGCTTCCGGGCATGAGCGCCACCGCCCAGCTGACCCTCTACGAAAAAATGGACGTGCTGACCCTGCCTGTGGCCGCCCTCCGGGACGAGGGAGGCAAGACCCTGGTCTACACCGGCAAGGACAAGAAAACCGGGGAGCCTGCCAACCCTGTGGAGGTCACCACCGGCCTGTCCGATGGAGAGAATGTGGAAATTCTCTCCGGCATCGACAGCGGCACTACCGTCTATTACCTGTACTATGACACGGTCACCGAGTCCGATGCCGTGGAGACGGAACGCAGTATGTTCTAACAAGAAATGCCCCTCTTCGGAATTCTCCCGAAGAGGGGCGTGAGATTGTCAAAGAACCATGTCATTGCGAGCCAGTGCTCACACTGGCGTGGCAATCCCCCTGATATTCAAATATTTTCAATCCTAAACCAGTAGCTTTTACGTTCACCGGGGGATTCCCACACCAGTCTGCGGACTGGTTCGGAATGACACCGTATCTTTCGGACTTTTTTTGACACGCTGACGCCCCTCTTCGGAATTCTCCCGAAGAGGGGCGTTTTTATGCGGCGAGGATACATTATCTGAAAAACGTCCCGTGGAGAAATTTCCACGGGACGTTTACACAATGATACACTTACTTCACGTTGGAGGTAGAACGCAGGGTCACGTCGTGGGCGCCGCCCTCGACGATGGACACGGAAGACACCAGGGTCAGCTTGGCATCCCGCTGGAGATCGGGGATGTTGGTCACGCCCACGTTGCACATGGTGGAGCGGACTTTATACAGGGAGCCTTCCACGTTGTCGTGGAGAGAACCGGCGTAGGTGACGTAGGAATCCACGCCCTCCTCAAAGCTCAGCTTGGTGGAGCCGCCCAGGTCGTAGCGCTGCCAGTTCCGGGCACGGTTGGAGCCTTCGCCCCAGTATTCCTTCATATAAGCGCCGTTAATCATAACCTTATTGGTGGGAGACTCGTCGAACCGGGCGAAGTACCGGCCCAGCATCAGGAAGTCCGCGCCCATGGCCAGAGCCAGGGTCATGTGATAGTCGTGGACAATGCCGCCGTCGGAGCAGATGGGCACATAAATGCCGGTTTCCTTGAAATACTCGTCCCGGGCCGCGGCCACCTCAATCAGAGCCGTTGCCTGGCCACGGCCGATGCCCTTGGTCTCCCGGGTGATGCAGATGGAGCCGCCGCCGATACCGACTTTGACGAAGTCCGCCCCGGCCTTGGCCAGGAACAGGAAGCCGTCCCGGTCAACCACGTTGCCCGCGCCGATCTTCACGGTGTCGCCGTAAGTATCCCGCACCCACCGGATGGTCTTTTCCTGCCAGCAGGTGTAGCCCTCGGAGGAATCAATGACCAGCACGTCGGCACCGGCCTCCAGCAGAGCGGGAATCCGGGTGGCGTAGTCCCGGGTGTTGATACCCGCGCCCACCAGATACCGCTTCTTGGCATCCAGCAGCTCCAGAGGGTTGGCCTTGTGGGAGGCGTAGTCCTTCCGGAAGACGAAGTACAGAAGATGGTCGTCCTCGTCCACGATGGGCAGGCTGTTCAGCTTGTTCTCCCAGATAATGTCGTTGGCCTCCTTCAGAGTGGTCTCCTTGGGGGCGGTGATGAGCTTGGAGCGGGGGGTCATGAAATCGCAGACCTTATCCGTAGGCTCCATCCGGGAAACCCGGTAGTCCCGGCTGGTGACAATGCCCAGCAGCTTTCCGTTGGCGGTGCCGTCGGCAGTGATGGCCACGGTGGAGAAGCCGTTTCTGGCCTTCAGCGCCAGCACGTCCGCCAGGGTGGCATCCGGAGTCAGATTGGAAGCGGAGGTGACAAAGCCGGCCTTGTAGCCCTTCACCTTGGCCACCATGGCAGCCTGATTCTCAATGCTCTGGGAGCCGAAAATGAAGCTGATGCCGCCCTCCTTGGCCAGGGCAATGGCCAGGGTATCGTTGGAAACGGACTGCATGACGGCAGAGGTCAGAGGCACGTTCAGGCTGAGAGCAGGCTCTTCCACGCCCTTGCGGTACTTGACCAGGGGGGTCTTCAGGCTGACCCGGTCAGGGATGCAGTCCTCGGAGGTATAGCCGGGGATGAGCAGATACTCGCTGAAGGTGTGGCTGGGTTCCGGATAGTAATAAGCCATTGGGGGGTTCCTCCTGTTTCTTTGAAAGTAATGTATGTGGGATAAGTTTTTCTTACGGGGGTATTTATGATAAGGGCGGCCTTTGGCCGCCCCTATATTACAGTGTTTTTCCGTCGCCGGAGTCCAGAACCTCGGCGATCTCCTTGCCGGAGGAGCTGAGCTTGCGGAAATTGCCCAGAATTTCGCTGACGGGATTGACAATGGCGAAGGTATTGGGGTACTGGTGGATGATCTGGTTCACCGCGGCCACCTGGGTCTTATTCACCACGCACAGCAGTACGCTGGTCTCCCGACCGGAATACATGCCTTTGCCGGGAATCAGGGTAGTGGTGTGATGGATATTCTTGATAATCTCCCTGGAGATTTCCTCTGGATAGTCGGTGATGATCTCAAAGGCAATGGCAGACCGGCCGGACTTCATCAGCCGCTCGCCTACGGTGGTTGACATAAAGCTATAGAGAATGCACAAAATCACCGGCTCCATCTGATAGCCGTAGACAAAATAGCTGCACACGGCCACGCAGGTATTCAGGGCAAAGGTGACTCCGAAAAAGCCCATCTGGGGAGAATGCTTATGTACGATGGCGGAGACAAAATCCGTGCCGCCGGTATAGGCGCTGGCCTTGACCAGAATGGAATAGACATAGCCCTGAATCACACCGGCAACCAGAGGCCCCAGAATTTTGCTGGTACCGTTTTCCGTAGAATAGGCGAAGGCGGAAAGATCCTCATGGTCAAGCAGTATCAGTCCCAGGGAGAAGGTAAGCACATAGACCATGCTCCGCAGGGCCACGGGCTTACTGACCTCAATATAGCACCAGACGGCAAGGGGCACGTTGACGAGCAGGCTCAGATAGCCCACGCTGATGCCCGTGACATACTGAATCATGGTGCAGATACCGTTCAGGCCGGAGGGAGCGAACTGGTTGGGGAAGACGAAAAGCTCATAGTTGATTGCGCCGATCATCGCCACACCGGCAATCACCAGGTAGGTCCAGAATTTTTTCGCTGCGTGCAGAGTTGTCTTTTCCGTTGCCATGATGTTTCCTTTTCCAATCCGTTTTTCGGGTATTTTGACCCGCTGCTTCCTTAGTGATAAATTCTAACATAGGTTATTTTTCCGGTCAAGACGCAATTTGACGAAAAAGAAGGGCCAAAATTTTTCCAATCTGGGGGGTATGTCCACCCATCTTTCAGGCAAATACAAATGTTCTCCATTTATCTTCCCATTCTTCGGCAATTCGTAGGGTTCTTCCCTTAATTTTCCCTAAAAACTCCTTGTGTTTTCTGGTGAAATGTGATAAAATTTAGGTTGAGAGATTATGCGCAAAAATCGAGCGTTTTCTACTGTTTTTACCTCAAAAGAGTTATGAAAGGAGCTGCCCTATGTATTCATCTGCCTATGTGTGGGCAAAGGTTCTGAGCCATATGGAAGAGCGGCTGGGGGCTGTCACCGTTTCGGCATGGTTCGACGATGCCGAGGTGGTGGAGCTGAACGAGAACAATCTGATTCTGTACTCCCCCTCGGATTTCCGCCGGGAGATTATCCGCCGCCGCTGCACCGATTACATTCAGGACGCGCTGAAGGAAGTGTTCAATTCCGACGCGAAGCTGATGGTCTTCGGTGACGAAGAGCTGAACACCTTCAAACAGAAGGGGAAAAGCGCTTCTTCCATGGACTTCAATCCCCAGTTTACCTTTGACAACTTCGTTGTCGGCCCCTCCAACCGCTTCGCCCACAGCGCGGCCATCGCCGTTTCCAAAACGCCGGGGCAGGTGTACAATCCCCTGTTCCTTTATGGCCCTCCCGGCGTGGGCAAAACCCACTTGCTGTATGCCATCGCCAACGGCATCCGCAAGGAAAATCCGGACGCCAACATCGTCTACATCA
>UQXG01000022.1 GCA_900544945.1 uncultured Eubacteriales bacterium
ATTGCCACGCCAGTGTGAGCACTGGCTCGCAATGACATGGTTCTTTGACAATCTCGGAAGCCGCCGCCCCCATGGGCGGCGGCTGTTTTTCGCCGTTTTCCCAAAAGCAGCCACAGATTTTTCAAAAAACGGTTTTCTTTTTCTGGCCTGTATGCTACAATAAAGACGGAATCAAAATTCAGGAGGGAATTACCATGGAAAATCCGATCATTGACCCCGATTATGTACCGCCCTATACCCGGAATACCGCGGATATGTCCGTTGGCGACTGGGTGCTCACCCTGATTCTGACGGCAATTCCCCTGGTGGGCTTTATCTGCCTGATTGTCTGGGCAGTAAGCAGCTCCCCGGAGAAGCGTTCCCGGAAGAATTGGGCCATTGCCCAGTTTATCATCACGCTGGTGACCCTTGCGCTGACCGTTGTGCTGATTGTCGTGTATGGTGCGGCCATCATGGATCTGATGCGCATGTAAATCCACACCCCCGGTCTGAAAATCAGACCGGGGTTTTTTCTGCCCTGTGGAGACGTACCTTGATTTCTACGAAACCGGCGAAAAAAGTCGAAAAGAGTTTACATAACGCACTATCATAATCTTTTCCTCTCTTTTTCCACATGAGTTATCCACATTCTCCACAGGTTTCTCCACAGGCTTTTCCGGAAAACCCCTGAAATTGGAAGGGCCTTCCCTGGTGGTACCGAAAAAACTCCACAGCCTTATCAAAAGCTGTGGAGTTCCATAAGTTTACATAACACGTTTAGTCGAAGAGCAGTCTGGCGGAGAACACCCGGGTATTCTCACTGCCGTCCTGCCGGTGGGCATCCATGTACAGACACCGCTCCTCGGGATAATCCCACCGAAGCTCCAGCTGCTGGCCCTCCCGGGCTTCGCTGAGATAGCAGACGGTGAATTCCCGGATTTCGTGGGCGGTGTGGTAGGTGCTGGGAATCAGGTCGCAGATCCAGTCTAAGTACCGGCAGTTGTTCATATGCCCGTTCCGATCCAGGTCGGTGAAGCACACCTGGCGGTTCCGGCTGTTTTTCAGCAGCTTGGCGGGCAGACCCGTGGGTACCGTCAGCTCGTTGCCCCGGAGGGTGCCGGCCAGAGCAATGCCGCTTTTTCCCGGAAGGATCATGTTCCGGGTGTCCAGATCCATCAGCACCCAAAGGCTGATGGAACGGAAAACCTCCCGGCCTGCCGCGTCATAGGCGACCATGGAACGGGGGAAGGCCACCCGGGTAGGCGGCATGGGCCAGGTTTCCACATGGATGGTCTCCCCCAGCCGGGGAAGCCGGGTCACCTGCACCTTGTGCCGGGTGACGGCCCAGAACATCCGCTGCCGGGCCAGAACATCATAGCCGACGGTGAGCTCGGTGCTGTGCATCCCGGCTACCTCCTGGGCGTAGGAGAGAATCCGGGAGGGCAGCAGCCGCCCGTGGCAGTCCACATCCCGCTCGGTGATTTGAAAATTTGTCTGATAAATGGGTTCCATGAAAAATGACCTCGCAATCTGTTAAAACCCACCTCCCACCGGTCACGATGGAAGGGTAAGAATACTGGATTAGTTGGGAATATCCTCCTGAAGAGTCAGCGTCAGCCGGTACTGCTGGCCCCGGCGATAGAGAATGGCCTCCACCTGCTGGCCTACCTGGCAGTCGTAAATGGCGGCTTTCAGATCGTCCAGGCCGGTGATCCGGGTGTCTCCCAGGTACAGAAGCATATCGCCCACCTGAACGCCCTTCTGAGCCGCGTCGCTGCCCCCGTCCACCTGGGTGATGTAGAGCCCCGCGGGCATCCGGTAGTAGTGCTGATAGAATTTGGACAGAGCCTCGCCGGAGATGCCCAGAGTGGGCCGACCGGACACATAGCCCTGGGCGATGATCTGATCCACGATTTCCTTCACCTGGGTGCTGGGAATGGCAAAGCCAAGCCCCTCCACACCGGCAGTGTCGGCGAAAGCGCCGATTTTGACGGTGTTGATGCCGATGACCTGACCGTAGCAGTTAATCAGCGGCCCGCCGGAATTGCCGGAGTTCAGGGCGGCGTTGGTCTGAATCAGGGTCATGGTTCGGCCGTTGACCTCCACATCCCGGTTGATGGCGGAGACGATGCCGTTGGTATAGGTGCCCCGGAATTCCACCCCCAGAGGATCGCCGATGGCAACCACCGTGTCCCCTACCCGCAGGCTGTCGGAATTGCCGAACCGGGCGGGGGTCAGATCCTGGGCATTGATGTGCAGCACCGCCAGATCGGATACCGCGTCATAGCCTACGGATTGGGCGGTGAAGGTCCGGTCGTCGGTGAGCAGCACGGTGATCTCCTTGGCATCGCTGATGACGTGATAGTTGGTTACGAGATATCCGTCGGACGAGATCGCCACGCCGGTGCCGGAGGAAGTGCTCCGGCTGCCCACGCAGGAAATGGAGACCACCGAGGGGATGTTTTTGGCGTAAATCTCTTGCAGGGACAGGCCGCCGCCCTCAGGAACGGTATCCACCCCCTTGGGGGCTGCCTGTAAATCCATGGTGCACCCGGCATGGACGGCCGGCTTTGCTTCCCGGTCTTCGGCGGTGGCTTCCGGTGCCTGGGTCTCGGAGGTAGTTTCCTCGGTGGTGAAGGAAATGGCCAGCTCCTGGGAAGGATCCTCCCGGTTCAGCTTCTGGAACAGCCGGATGTTCAGCACCCCCAGCACGGTGACGATGCCGCACAGGAAGATGATGAAGATCAGAAGCATTGCCACCAGAGCACCCCGGTTTTTCGGCGGCTCGGTGGGGCCGGTATAATAGGTATTGTCATCCCATTCGGGATAGTTTCGATTGCGTTCGTTCATAGATGACCTCAGTTCACAAGGGGCATGGTAAAGGTAAATTCGGTTTTCCCGTTTTTGGAGGTGACGGAGATGTTCTCTCCGTGGGCGCAGACGATGGTTTTCACAATGTAAAGCCCCAGACCCCAGCCGTCCCGGTTCTGGGAGCGGGATTTGTCCAGCTTATGGAACCGGTCGAAGACCAGGGGCAGCTCCTCCGGCGGGATGGTCTGGCCGTCGTTGGAAACGGAGACGTAGGCCTTGCTGCCGCCCTCCCGGATGGTCAGTCCCAGAGTGCCCCCTTCCGGGCAGAACTTGACGGCGTTGTCCAGCAGATTGTAGATGACCTGGGTGATGTAGTCCTGGTTTGCCATGGTGTAAACCGGGTGCTCCGGGAAGTTCACGTCCACGTTCAGCTTCTTGTCGTTGATCTTCTTTTCGAAGGTGATGAGCACCTGACCGGCGCATTCTTCCAGATCAAAGTGAATCTTTTTGTCCTCCGGAATTCCCTGCTCCTTTTGCAGCTGGGAGATATCCAGCATACTGCGCACCAACCGGCTCAGACGCTTGGTCTCATCGGAGACGATGTGCAGGTAATGCTCCTGATGCTCCGGCGGGATGGTGCCGTCCAGAATCCCGTCCACATAGCCGGAAATGGTGGTCATGGGGGTCTTCAGCTCATGGGACACGTTGGCAACGAATTCCTGACGCTGGTATTCGCTCTTTTGCAGGGAGGAGGCCATGTTGTTGAAGGCCAGAGCCAGCTCCTCCATTTCCTCGCTGGAATCCTCGTCGATTTTCACCCGGGCATCCAGCTCTCCGTGGCCGAAGGCGGTGGCGGCGTTGGCAAGCTCCTTCAATGGCTTACTTTCCCGGCGGGCAAAGGCGGTAACGCCCAGCACGGCCACCAGAACCACAAAGACGGCGGCGGTGGTGAAAATATTGCCGATTTTGTCCAGAACCACCCGGGTTCCCGCGGTGGGGGTGGAGACCATGACGATGCCCAGGTGCTCCTCCCCGCTGACAATGGGAGCGGAGACCACATACCGCTCCTCGGAGTAGAGATTGCGGATAGTGCCGGTGGCACTGTAGCCGTTGTTTTCGTAAACCTTGTCCAGATACTCCTGATTCAACTGCCAGCCGTCGTGGTCGCAGCCGGTGAGATTGCCGGAGCACAGGATGATATAGCCCTGATTGTTGCAGATGACCACATCCGCCTGGGTGATCTGGGAGACGATGTCCAGGTTGAGCATTAGCTCCCGGCTTGTCAGATTGTTGTCCATTCCATAGGCGCTGGCCAGGTTTGCCACCACCTGGGCATCCTGGTGGAGCTGGGATACGGTGGTATCCTCCAGAAAGCTGTTTACCTGATACTGGAAGGACGCGCCCAGAATGGTCAGTGCCAGCAGAAGGGTGGTTGCCACCATGGAAAAACTGCGGCTGAAGGAGCTTTTCATCCTCGGGGCACCTCTTTCCTGATTTCCTGAAATTTTTGATTTTATTATAGCATATTCGCCGGGCATTTCAACCAAAGCAAAAGAAAGTTTACAATTTTAGAAAAACCGCCCGCTGTCCGGAGGGACGGCGGGCGGAGTATGGATTAACCGAGCAGGTGGTTGGCTTCCTCAAAATCCGAATTGGGAACGTACAGGTCGTAGGAAATCTGGTACTCCGGCAGCTGGCCAAGGGTTCCGGTCTGGGGGTTGGCGTTGTGGGACTTGACCAGGGGCTTGATGCCGGCATTTTCCAGAATTTCCGTTTTCTTCTTCAGCTCTTCGGAAGAGAAGGTGGAAAAAACCAGCCGGTGGGTCAGTGGATACAGGGGATTCATCGCGCAGTCCTCCTTCGCAAAATTGACAAATTTCTGTTTTCTTGCTAATATATTACCAACCCCATTCGGGGCCGGAAAGAGCATTGCCATAATACGGATAGGCGGTTGGCTGCATCTCCGAAAGGAGGTGAGAGCCGTGCCGATTACGCTGACCTTACATATTGGTAGTTATACCATTACGATCACCGTAAAACGCAGAAACCGCCACTCGGCCAAGTGACGGTTTCTAAGCTAGTCTTGCAAACTATTAACTGAGCCAACCGCTTATCGGCAATGCTCTTTTCATGTTTATTATACCACGGCCTGGTGAAAAGTCAAGGCATCTTTACTGCTGTAATACCTCGAACTTATAGCCTACGCCCCAGACGGTTTTCAGGCTCCAGTTGGCGTGGACATTCTCCAGCTTCTCACGAAGCCGCTTCACGTGGACGTCCACCGTCCGGCTGTCGCCGAAATAGTCAAAGCCCCAGACCTCGTCCAGCAGCTGGTTGCGGGTATAGACCCGGTTGGGCGAGGAGGCCAGGTAGTACAGCAGCTCCATCTCCTTGGGAGGCGTGTCGATCTTCTTGCCGTCCACGATCAGCTCGAAGGCGTCCATATCGATAATCAGCTTGTCGAATACCAGTCGGCGAGCCTTTTTCTCGGTAGTCACCCCCGCCGTCCGGCGGAGCACCGCCTCGATTCTTGCCAGCACCTCCTTCATTTCGAAGGGCTTGGTAATATAGTCGTCGGCACCGGCTTTCAGGCCACTGACCTTGTCGTCGGTTTCCCCCTTGGCGGTGAGCATGATGATGGGCACCTGGGATTCCGCCCGGATGGCCTTGCAGACGCTCCAGCCGTCCATGACCGGCATCATCACATCCAGCAGCACCAGGTCGGGCTTGATGGCCCGGAATTTGGCCAGTCCCTGACCGCCGTCGTTGGCTACGGTTACGGCGTAGCCTTCCTTTTCCAGATACATTTGCAGAAGCTCCGCAATATTCCGGTCGTCTTCCGCGATCAAAACCGATATAGCCATGTTCTCTTCCTCCTATTGTTTCCTTTTTCTATTATTATAGCGATTTGCGCCGTCGAAACGTGAACAGTTTGTAAAGAATACAACCCAAATTTGTGAACAAGAAATAGTTGTTGCATTTCCGCTCGGATGGCGGTATGATAGGGCTGACAGATAATATTTGTTTGAAATGAGGATTTCCTATGATTGAGTTATTGAAAGCGGTTCTCTTTGGCATCGTGGAGGGCGTGACGGAGTGGCTGCCCATTTCCTCCACCGGCCACCTGATTCTTTTGGACGAGTTCATTACCCTGAATATGTCCGAGGAATTCAAGAGCATGTTTGACGTGGTGATTCAGCTGGGAGCGATTCTGGCGGTGATCGTCCTGTTCTTCCACAAGCTGAATCCCTTCTCCCCAAGCAAGACTCAGGAAGAGAAAAAGCAGACCTGGCAGCTGTGGTTCAAGGTGGTGGTGTCTATCATTCCCTCGGGTATTGTGGGCGTTCTGTTTGACGATTGGATGGATACTCACCTGCACAACGGCATCGTGGTTTCCATTGCACTGATCGTCTACGGCATTGCCTTTATTGTCGTAGAAGCTCGGAACCAGCACGGACGTTTCGAGCGGGGTAAGGACGGCGCGGCACATGTGAAGCTTGCTGCTGTCAACGATGTGTACGACATTACTTACAAGACGGCTCTGATTATCGGCCTGTTCCAGTGCCTGAGCCTGGTCCCCGGCACTTCCCGCTCCGGCTCCACCATCCTGGGCGCTATCATCATTGGCATTGGCCGTCCGGCAGGTGCGGAATTCTCTTTCTTCATGGCCATTCCCACCATGCTGGGCGCTTCCGCCATCAAGGGACTGAAGTTCCTGCTTTCCGGCGTCAGCGCCACCGGCACGGAAATCGGCGTTCTTGTGGTCGGCTGTGTGGTGTCCTTCCTGGTGAGCCTGCTGGTCATCCGGGGGCTCATGCAGTATGTGCGCAGCCATTCCTTCTCCGCTTTCGGTGTTTACCGGATTGTTCTTGGCATCGTGGTTCTTGCTTACTTCGCGTTCCTGGCATAAATAGACGGGCACTTGTGCCTGATAATGGGAGGTTTCTATGGAGTATTTTCTGGAAAATGACTACCTGAAGGTGACGGTCACCACCTTCGGAGCCCAGGTCAAAAGCGTTATCCGCAAATGTGACGGCGTGGAGCACATGTGGAAGGCGGATAAGAACGTCTGGGGCTATCATGCGCCGGTTCTCTTCCCCCACTGCGGCAAGGTGACGGACGGGATTATCGAGGCCAAGGGCTCCAAATTCAAATCCGCCCAGCACGGCTTTGCCCGGCTGCTGGAGCACACCTTCGTGGATCAGAGCGCGGATACCCTGGTGCTGGAGCTGTGCGCAAATGAAAAGACCATGAAGGTATTTCCCTACGATTTCCGGCTGGTGTCTACCTTTACGCTGGAGGGCAGCACCATCCACCATACTTTGACCGTGGAAAACCTGGACGAGAGCAATCTGCCCTTCGGCATCGGCTATCATCCGGCTTTTGCCATTCCCTTTGACGACAGGCATACCTTCGCCGACTATGAGATTCGCTTTTCCGAGCCGGAGTCTCCCCTGTGCGTCAACTGCCGCCCCTACGGTCTGCTCCACGGCAACCTTTATTATCTGGGCAGCAACATCCGGGAGATTCCCATTGACGAGAAGCTTTTCGTCAACGACTCCCACTGCATGGTGAATCTCCGCTCCCAGACCATCGGCATTTACGAGAAGGACACGGGACGGGCGGTGGTCTGCGACATTGCGGATTTCCCCTATACCCTGATCTGGAGCAAACCCGGCCAGCCCCAGTTCGTCTGCATCGAGCCTTGGCACAGCCTGCCCTCGGCGGAAAACGGCAGCACCCAGTGGGAGAAAAAGCCTGCCGCCGCGATCCTGGCTCCTGGCGAGGAATGGAGCTGCACTCTGAGTACGGATTTTGTACGATAATACACCCGACCGGTGGGCGTTGCCCACCGGTTTTTCCTGGTTTTTGGCCTTTATTTTCCGCTTTCCCTCTTTACGAAACGGAAAAACTGTTGTACAATACTTCATATCACAATGGGAGGTGTGGGCTGTGTACTGCCTGAAATGCGGCAAGGAAACCAATGACGATCAGGCCTTCTGCCTGGAATGCCAGAAGGAAATGGCAAAATACCCCGTTGACCCCGGCGTTGCCGTGCAGATTCCGCCCCGCAGGCAGACTACCCAGAAGAAGACCTCCAAGCGCCGGATTACGCCGGAGGAGCAGGTGAAGATTCTGCGCAAGCGGGTGCGGCTTTACGCCTGCCTGTTCCTGGCGGCTTTGATTGTAGTGGTGTGTTTGTGCGTGCCGCTGGTTTTGCGGATGCAGGACGAGCGGGGACAGATCGGCAAGAACTATGTGACCATCAAGCCGGGCACTGTGCCGACCATTCCGGTGTCGGAGCCAAAGTGATTGTTTCACGTGAAACATCCAAAATCGGAAATCAAAACTGTTTCACGTGAAACAAGGAAAAGCAAGGAGAGAAAGATGGGCAAAATCATTGCGGTTGTCAATCAGAAGGGCGGCGTGGGGAAAACCACCACGGCGGTGAATCTGACGGCGGCCCTTCATGAGATGGGGGTGCGGGTGCTGCTGTGCGACTTCGACCCCCAGGCCAACGCCACCTCCGGCATGGGGGTGGACAAGCGGAAAATCAAATACTCAGCCTATGACGTGACCATCAACGAAACCCCGCTGAAAGACGCCATCATCCACACGGACTACGGCGACGTACTCCCCTCCTCCGCGGATCTGGCAGGTGCTACCGTGGAGCTGATCGGGGAAACCCATCGGGAGCGGGTGCTGGAAAAGGCACTGTTCCGGGCCAAGGAGGACTACGACCTGATTTTCATCGACTGCCCCCCTTCCCTGGAGCTGCTGACTCTGAACGGCCTGTGCGCGGCGGACGGAATCCTGGTTCCGGTGCAGTGCGAGTATTTTGCGCTGGAAGGCCTCAGCGATCTGATGAGCACCCTGCGGATGGTGAAAAAGCGGATGAATCCCCGGCTGGAGATTTTCGGCGTGGCGCTGACCATGTTCGATGGCCGCACCAACTTCTCCACCCAGGTGGCCCAGGAGGTGCGCAAGCACTTCCCCGGCAAGGTCTTCGCCACGGTGATTCCCCGGAATATCCGCCTGGCGGAGGCACCCAGCCATGGCATCCCGGTGACGGCCTACGACCGCACCAGCCGGGGCGCCAACGCCTATCGGGCCATGGCAGAGGAAGTCAAAGGAAAATTATAAGGAAGAGGTGACGTGATGGCAAGCAACAAAGGCCTTGGTAAAGGCCTGGGGGCACTGCTGGGGGACTTTAGCGAGGAGCCCGTCAGCGACAGCGCCTATCGGCTGCTGCCCATTTATAAGGTGGAGCCCAATCCCGATCAGCCCCGGCATGATTTTGACGAGGAGGAGCTGCAAGCCCTGTCCGAGTCCATTGCCGTCCACGGCATTGTCCAGCCCCTGACGGTTCGGGAAATGCCCAACGGCTACTATCAGATCATCGCGGGAGAACGGCGTTGGCGGGCTGCCCGGCTGGCAAACCTGAGCGACGTGCCGGTGATCGTGGTGGAGGCCGACGACAAGAAGGCCATGGAGCTGGCGCTGATTGAAAATTTGCAGCGGCAGGACTTGAACCCGGTGGAAGAAGCCCTGGGTTATCAGTCCTTAATCGAGGAATACGGCCTGACCCAGGAGGAAACCGCCGCCCGGGTGGGAAAATCCCGTCCGGCGGTTGCCAATTCTCTCAGACTTTTGGGCCTGTGCCCGGAGGTGCTGGAGCTGCTGAAGGCCGGAAGCCTGTCTGCCGGACACGCCCGAGCCATTCTGAGCCTGAAAACCGAAAAGCAGCAGCAGGAGGCGGCAAAGAAGATCATCGCCCTGTCCCTGTCCGTCCGACAGGCGGAGACCCTGTGCAAAAACATGGGCAAGCCCCCGGCACCGGAAAAGAAAGCGGTATTTGCCGTGGACTATGTGGCGGAGTGCGAAAAGAGTCTGAGCAAGCGCTTAGGCCGGGGCGTGAAAATCGTCAACGGCAAGAAAAAAGGTCGCTTTGAGCTGGAATTTTACGGCGAAGAGGACCTGCAAAAGCTGCTGGACGCCCTGATGAAGCTGGAAAAATAAACTTTATTTATATATCCTAATTTATATATCCTAATTTCTTTAAGAGAGGTTATTTACAATGTTAGACATCAAGCGTATCAAGGAAAATCCCGATGCCGTGAAGGCCGGCCTGAAGGCAAAGGAAGTGGACTGCGATGCCACCGTCGACCGGATTCTGGAGCTGGACGTGGAAGTCCGTGGCCTGAAGACGGCAACCGAGACGGCCACCGCCCAGAAGAACAAGCTGGCCAAGGAAAACGGCAAGCTCTTCGGCCAGAAGAAGGGCATGGAGAAGAAGGGCGAGGACACCTCCGCTCTGGACGCAGCCATTGAGGCCAACAAGGCCGAGTCCATTCGCCTGGACAAGGAAATCGCCGACGACGCGGAGAAGCTGAAGACCCTGAACGCCGAGTACCGCACCGCCATGCTTAGCCTGCCCAACCTGCCCGACCCGGATCTGCTTCCCGGCGGCAAGGAGAACAACCAGCCCCTGCGCTATATTGGCCCTAAGCACGCCTTTGACTTTGAGCCCAAGCACCACGTTGACCTCTGCCAGAACCTGGGTCTCATCGACTACGAGCGGGGCGTGAAGCTGGCAGGCTCCGGCAACTGGATGTACACCGGCATGGGCGCCCGGCTGGAGTGGGCACTGCTGAACTACTTCATCGACACCCACATTGCCGACGGCTATGAGTTCATCCTGCCTCCTCACATGCTGGAGTATGCCTGCGGCGAGACTGCCGGTCAGTTCCCCAAGTTTGCCGACGAGGTCTACAAGATCGCCAACCCCACCGATGACCGGGTGCACTATATGCTGCCCACCGCCGAGGCTGCTCTGTGCTCCATCTACCGGGATGAGATTCTGAACGAATCCGATCTGCCCCGGAAGCTCTTTGCCTACACTCCCTGCTTCCGCCGGGAGGCCGGTTCTCACCGTGCCGACGAGCGGGGCATGGTGCGGGGACACCAGTTCAACAAGGTGGAGATGTTCCAGTTCACCCGTCCCGAGGATTCCGACGCGGCCTTTGAGGAGCTGGTCACCAAGGCCGAGAAGCTGGTGGCAGGACTGGGTCTGCACTTCCGCACCGTGAAGCTGGCTGCCGGCGACTGCTCCGCCTCCATGGCCAGAACCTATGATATTGAAATCCTGATCCCCTCCATGGACGGCTACAAGGAGGTTTCCTCCGTGTCCAACGCCCGGGATTACCAGGCCCGTCGGGGCAATATCCGCTTCCGCCGGGAGGCCACCGGCAAGCCCGAGTTCGTCCACACTCTGAACGGCTCCGGCCTGGCCACCTCCCGTATCTTCCCGGCTCTCGTGGAGCAGAACCAGAGAGCCGACGGCTCCGTCGTCATTCCCGAGGCCCTGCGTAAGTATCTGGGCGGCATGGAGATCATCGAGAAGAAGTAATCAGCCATCCCGGCGGCGCGCCGCCGGGAAATTCCAAGCCGAAAGGGAGAAACGGAAATGGACAAGGGAAATAAGCCCAAGTGGTGGGATGAATTCGTAGCCTTTGCCGTCAAGGGCAACGCCATGGCCCTGGCCGTTGGCACCATCATCGGCGCGGCTTTCTCCGGCATCACCAAGAGCCTGACGGACGACATCATTATGCCCATCGTTTCCATCTTCATCGGCGGCGTGGACTTTTCCGAGATGAAGCTGACGCTCCCCCGGCTCTTCGCCGAGACCCTGGACGAAAACGGCCGGGTCATCGAGAACACCCTGAACTACGGCAACTTTATCTCCGCCGTCATCAACTTCCTGATTCTGGCGCTGGTGGTGTTCTTCCTGGTCAAGGGGCTGAACAAGCTCTCCGAGGTTGGCAAAATGAAGGAGCCTGCGGCCCCTGCCGCCCCCCCCCAGCCTACCGCCCAGGAAAAGCTGCTTATGGAAATCCGGGATCTGCTGAAAAACAAATAAGGAAAACCGCTGTTAAGGGTGTCCCCTGCCGGGATACCCTTAGCAGCCTTTCTATGTAGAGGTAACTATGAAATATCTGACCCAATTTTTGAGAATTCTCGCATTTACACTGGCGGGGGAGCTGCTGCAGCGGCTGGTTCCCCTGCCCATTCCCGCCTCGGTCTACGGGCTGGTGCTGCTGTTCGGAGCTCTGAATACCGGCCTGGTCAAGCTGGAGCAGGTAAAGGACGCGGGCGGCTTCCTCATTTCCATTCTGCCCATCCTCTTTGTCTCCCCGGCGGTGGGGATTCTGGACAACTGGGAGGCCATCCGGGGCGCGCTGATCCCCATTCTGGCGCTGACGCTGCTGAGCACCGTCCTGACCTTCGGCATTGCGGGACGCGCCACCCAGGCGATGATGGGAAAGGAGGAAAAGCCCAATGACGCTTCTGGAGAGCATTGATCTATTTCCCATGATTCTCACACTTCTGGCCTTTCAAATCGGACGGATGGCTCAGGAAAAGTGGAAAAAACCGATTTTTAACCCAACGCTTATCGGCATGATTCTGGTGGTGGCTGTTCTTCTGGCTACCGGCATGAATCCGGCGGGCTACACCGCCGGAATGGTGCGGCTGTCCTGGCTGATGACCCCGGCAACCATTTGCCTGGCGATCCCCATGTATGAGCAGTTCCGGGTGCTGCGCAGGAATCTGAAGGCGATTCTGGCAGGTGTGATTGCCGGTTCCCTGGCCTGCATGGGCACCATCCTGGTGCTGGGTCTGCTGCTGGAATTTGACCAGGAGCTGATTGTGTCCCTGCTTCCCAAGTCGGTGACCACCGCCATCGGCGTGTCCCTCAGCGAGCTGTTCGGCGGCATGGCAGGTGTGACCACCGCGGTGATTATCGTCACCGGCATCGGCGGAAACATGCTTGGGCCGGTGTTATGTAAACTTTTCAGAATTGAGGATCCGGTGGCTCAGGGCGTTGCCTTCGGCACCGCCGCCCACGTCATCGGCACAGCCAAGGCCAACGAGCTGAGCCAGCTGACCGGGGCGGCCAGCAGTCTTTCCCTGGTGGTAGCCGGACTGCTTACCGCAGTGCTCATGCCCATCCTTACACACATTATGTAAACCAAGGAGGCTAACAATGGAATACCGCATTGAACACGATTCCATGGGGGAGGTTCGGGTCCCCGCGGACAAATTCTGGGGGGCTCAGACCCAGCGCAGCGTGGAGAACTTCCCCATCGGCGTAGGCCTGGAAACCATGCCCAAGGAGATCATCCGGGCCTTCGGGTATCTGAAAAAGGCGGCGGCCATGGCAAACGCCGCCATCCGTCCGGAGAAAATGACGGACGAGAAGCTTACCGCCATTTCGAAGGCCTGCGAGGAGATTATCGCCGGGCACTGCTACGACCAGTTCCCATTGGTTGTCTGGCAGACCGGCTCCGGCACCCAGTCCAATATGAACGCCAATGAGGTCATCGCCCACATGGGAAACGTTCATCTGGGAAAAAATCTGCTGCACCCCAACGACGACGTGAATATGTCCCAGTCCTCCAACGATACCTTCCCCACCGCCATGCACATTGCGGCGGTGCTGGCCATTGAGGATCAGGTGATTCCTGCCCTGGAGCGGCTCATTGCGGAGTTCGGGCGGTTGGAGGCGGAAAACCGGGGAATCATCAAGTGCGGCCGCACCCATTTGCAGGACGCCACCCCCATTTCCTTCTCCCAGGAGATTTCCGGCTGGCGGGCCAGCTTGGAGCAGGATCGGGAGCTTCTGAAGCGGGCGCTGCCGCCGCTCCATGAGCTGGCGCTGGGCGGCACTGCCGTGGGGACAGGCCTGAACGCCCCGGCGGGCTTCGACCAGGCCGCCGCCGAGGCGCTGACCATCCTCACCGGCAAGCCCTTCCGCACCGCCCCCAACAAGTTCCACGCCCTGACCTCCAAGGACGAGCTGGTCTTCGCCCACGGTGCTCTGAAAGCTCTGGCCTGCGATCTGATGAAGATTGCCAACGATGTCCGCTGGCTGGCCTCCGGCCCCCGGCTGGGTCTGGGAGAAATCACCATCCCCGCCAACGAGCCAGGTTCCTCCATTATGCCCGGCAAGGTGAATCCCACCCAGTGCGAGCAGACGACCATGGTAGCCGTCCAGGTCATGGGCAACGACACCGCCGTGTCCCTGGCGGCAAGTCAGGGAAACTTCCAGCTGAATGTGTTCATGCCGGTGCTCATTTACAATTTTCTCCAGTCTGCCCGGCTTCTGGCGGAATCCATGACCGCCTTCCGGGAGCGGTGCGTGGCGGGCATCACCGCCAATCAGGAGAAGATGAACGCCAATCTGCGAAATTCCCTCATGCTGGTCACTGCCCTGAACCCCTACATCGGCTACGAAAATGCGGCAAAAACCGCGAAAAAGGCCTTTTCCGAGAACATTACCCTGAAAGAAGCCTGTGTCGCGCTGGGCTTCCTGACGGCGGAACAATTTGACCAGGTCTTCCACCCGGAGGAAATGGTATAAGGTTATTTTACCCCACGGTTCTTCCCAGAACCGTCATAGAACATGTAGGGGCCGATGCCCTTCATCGGCCCGTGAATTGCAAGGCTATCCTTATATTCCAAGATGCACAGAATCTTTCGGCTCTGGTTCCTCCGGAGGCAATGTTCTTGTCCCGGCAAGAACATTGATAAGAAGCCGGCTTAAGGGGCGCTGCCGAAAAGCCGCCCCCTTAAGAATCCCCCGGCCGCCCCAACGAACTGCGTCAGAATATTTCGGGTTACTATGGGTGGCTTTATCGGAAGCCTTTGGATTGTGAGTATGATTTTTGACATGCAGTTATGTCCCCCGGTTCCTTTCGGAACCGGGGGCATTTGTTTTCCATTCGGGCAGGAAGCACCTGACGAAATATTCTTGCATTTTTCCTCTGTTTTGGTATAATAAAAGAAAAATCTATCTTGAAAAGAGGGGAAATTATGAAAAAACGCTTTCTGGCACTGCTGCTGATCCTGTCCATGGTTCTCGGCTGCCTGACGGGCTGTGAGGACACTCCGGATGCGCCGACAAAAGCCACCGCCGCCACGACCCAGCCCCAGACGGAGACTTCCGCCTATCGGTGGTATGACGATGCCGGTGTCCGGCACGCTGCCCTGTCTCTTGGGGATATGCCTTATGAAATGTACGACATCCAGGACTTTTACGATCTTGCAGATGAGCTGGAAGCGTTGGCTCAGAAGCCTGGAAACGAAACGGCCATCGCCGAGTGCTATCAGAAGCTGCTTGACGAATCCTGCCGGATCACCACGACCAATGCCCTGGCCTATATCCGCTACATGGAGAATCTGACCTCGGATTACGCCGAGGATATGACCACCCTGGAGGACATCCGCACGCAGACTTCGGACGCCCTGGCCCAGACGTTGGCGCAGCTGCTGGAGGGCGACTATGCCGACCTTATCCGGGAGCTTCTGGGCGGTGACGATGATCTGGTGGAGGAACTGGAAGACTACACCGAAACCGACAAAGCCCTGCTCAGTCTGTCCAAGGAAGTCTCGCGGAAGGTTCAGCAATATAACGAACTGACCCTGGCCCAGATCAGCGTCACCCTGGATGGGGAGACCTATACCATGGACTGCCTGGACGAAATCGGGGACGAGAAACTGTACTGGGAGGTGGCCACGGCTCTGGGCAAAAAGGAAAATGAGCAGCTGGCTCCGATCCTGATTGACCTGATCGAGCTGTACAACCAAACCGCGGAGCTCAGCGGTTACGACAGCTGCCGGGAGTATGCCTATGAGGGTTACGGCCGGGACTACACCCCGGAGGATGCCCGGGCTCTTCACGCGGCGGTGAAGGAATCCATCGTGCCGGTGTATCAGCAAATCGGGGAACTGGTGCAAAGCTACGAAAACCCGGATGTGCTGGGCGAAATCGACGCGGAAAAGCTCATGGAGATCGTAGGCAAGTATATCGGAACCATTGACGCGGATTTGGACTTGTCCTTCCGGCATATGTCCCAGGTAGGCCTTTATTCCATTGACTATTACACCGGCCGGGGGGACGGCTTTACCATCAGCCTGCCCCAGTACAATGACGCCGCCATTTTTATGGATTTGGCGGGCAGCGACAGTGACCTGGAGACCCTGGTTCACGAATTCGGTCACTACAACGCCGATATGCACCGGAAGCAGCAGGCGCTGGATATGGGCTTCTGCCTGGATACCAGCGAGATTCACTCCCAGGGGTTGGAGGTGCTGTTCCTCAGCTGCGCCGATGCCATTTACGGGGAGGAAAACGCCGCCGTGAAGAAGCTGAATATCCTTTATAACCTTTTGGATTCCATTGTCCAGGGGTGCTTACAGGATGAATTCCAACAGCTGGCCTACGCCGCCGCCAAGGATCACAAGCTGACCGTGAAGGAGCTGAACGAACTTGCCTGCCGGCTTTACAATGAGTACGGCCTGGAAACGCAGCCCGGAGCCAAGGAGATTTACGGCTGGGTGGAGATTCCCCACACCTATGAAAACCCCTTCTACTATATCAGCTACGCCACCTCGGCGGTAAACGCCCTGGACATTCTGAGTATTTCTCAGGAGGACTACCGGGAGGCGGTAGACACCTACATGCGGCTGACCGCCCTGCCCATGGATATTCCCTACCAGCAGGCCTTGGAGCAGGTGGGTCTGCACAATACCTTCGACGCCGACACCCTGCAATTCATTGGCCAGGGCGTGGCGGAATATGTGAATGATCTGTCCGGTTTTATCGACTACGCCGACGCGGCCTAAAGGAAGAAAGCCTTCCCCTCTGGAGACGGATGAGGGCCTTGCCTCTCCCTATGGGAGAGGTGCCCCTGAAAGGGGCGGAGAGGGCGAATTTTACCCTCTCAGTCGGCTTCGCCGCCAGCGCCCCCAAAGTGGGAGCCAAAGGGAAACGGATTGTGACCGGTGGGAATCCCTGGAAGGCCATACCAGTGACATCGGTCGCCTCCTCGCAAAGACACGCGTAAACTGTAGATTCTCCTGTAGGGGCGGCCACTGGCCGCCCGCTTTTTTACGCAGATTTCCAAAGAAAATGGGCGGCCAATGGCCGCCCCTACTTGCTCTTTCGGTGATTCTCATACTGATTCCCGCACAAATACGCAAAAAGGCTTGCCGTCCGGAAACAGACGGCAAGCCTTTTTTGCAATTTTCAAAAGCGTCTTACTTCCACAGACCGTCGGGGTACTTGCCCGCGTCAGTCATGGCCTTCAAGGCGTTCACCACCATGGGCTTATCGGCGGCGTAGGTCACGCCGAACCAACGGTCGGGAGAGGACAGCACCCGGAAGGTGGCCTTCTTCTCCTGAATCAGCTGGGTGATGGGCAGGGGCAGGAAGAACTCACACTTGAGAGGATTGGTCTTCAGGGCTTCCTTCAGGAAAGCGGAGAACCGGCCCTCAAGCTCATCCAGGAAGCTGGGCATAAAGCCCCACATATTCATGGATACGATGGTTTCCGGAGCCACATCCGTGTAAACACCGTCTTCCAGATAGCGAATGCCGCCGGGATAGGTCTCAATGTGGGTGCGCTCGATGACTTCCTCCAGGTAGCCGTTGGCATCCACCTGGCAGATGCCACGAGCCACGCTGCCGTTCTCGGTGACGGTCTTGCCCAGCTCGTAGCCCACCATGCAGTAGGCGTGGGGATCGGTGGTGGCGGCCAGCTGGTCGTAGATCACCTTGAACGCGGCCTTGCCGTAGTAGTCGTCGGCATTGACCACCGCAAAGGGTGCGCCATCAATGGCCTCCCGGGCGCAGAACACCGCATGGGCGGTGCCCCAGGGCTTGACCCGGCCTTCGGGGACGGTAAATCCCTCGGGCAGATCCGTCAGCTCCTGATAGGCGTAGCGAATCTCCACGGGAGCCTTCTCCAGACGCTTGCCGACGGTTTCCAGGAAGTCCTTCTTGATGGCTTCCTTGATGATAATCACAACGGTGTCGAAGCCGGCCTGATGGGCATCATAAATGGAATAATCCAAAATGGCCTCGCCCTGACTGCCGACCGGGTCGATCTGCTTCAATCCGCCGTAGCGGCTGCCCATACCGGCGGCCAGAACCACAAGAACAGGTTTCTTTGCCATAGAATCTTTCTCCTTTGTGTGTTGGATGTTCTTTCATTATACGCTTTCAGGCCACGGAAAGCAAGTGCGTAGACAGGAAATCGTCGGTTTCCCTAAATTTTTAGGGAAATGTAACAAACAAAACCCTTACGCTTTGTGAATAACCCTGTCACCCAGGGGGGAAAATAACCGAAGGAGGGAAGAAAATGATCCTGTCGTATTTTCGTACATTGTTTTTGTACCTGGTGCTGATTTTCGCCGTCCGGCTCATGGGCAAGCGGCAGATCGGGGAAATGGAGCCGGCGGAATTCGTTGTGACTATGCTGGTGGCGAACCTGGCGGCCATTCCCATGCAGGACGGAGCCATCCCCCTGTATTCCGGACTGGTGCCCATTCTGACGGTGCTGGGCATGGAGCTGGTGCTGTCCGGGCTGATTCTGCGCAGCGTCCGGCTCCGGCAGCTGCTGTGCGGCAAGCCGGTGATTCTCATCGACAACGGAAAAATCTTGCAGGAGAATCTGAAAAGCGCAAGAATTAACCTGGATGAGCTCACCGGTCAGCTTCGGGCCAAGGACGTGCTGGACATCCGGACGGTGCAGTTTGCCATCCTGGAAACCAGCGGAGATTTGTCCGTCTTCCCCTATCCCAAGGAAAAGCCTGCCAGCGCCAAGGACGCGGGGGTGCAGGCGACCGGGCAGCATTTGCCTGTGACGGTGGTGGAGGACGGTTATCTGTCCCGGGAGAATCTGGAACGGGCAAAAAAGGACAAAGTCTGGCTGGAAAAGGTGCTTTCCCAGCACAATTGCGGAATTCAGGATACCTTCTTGCTGACGGTGGACGAAAGCGGCCAGGTGGTCTGGCTGGGAAAGGAAATAAAATGAAGCGATGCTGGTTTGGCCTGGGTCTGCTGGTGGCGCTGCTGGGCGTCAGTCTTGCCGTAAGCTGGGGCATGGATGCGGTGCACCGGCCGATTGCCGGGGAATTGCGCCGGGCGGCGATCTGCGCCCAGGCGGAAGCGTCGGAGCAGGCGCAGGCGGAATTCAGAAAAGCGCAGACGGACTGGGAAAGATGGGCTCATTTCCGAGGCTGCTTTGCGGATCACACCCCCACGGAGGCGGTAGATCAGGAGCTGGCGGCGGCTCGGTGGGCAGGGGCTTTGGCGCAGTGGCCGGAGTTTGCCGCCGCCTGTGCCCGGGCGGCCAAAATGGTGGAGGCGATCGGCGCTGCCCATGCCTTCAATTGGTGGAATCTGCTGTGATGAAATGTTGTAAAATCTCCGAAATAGTGTGTAGGGGCGGCCATTGGCCGCCCGCTTTCTTTAGAAATCTCCGTTTCACGCATGTTATCAGAGAACCTTCGTACAACGTCACTGGTGCGGGAGCACCCCCGGCTCCCTTGTGTAAAGGGAGCTGGCAAAAATCTTTGATTTTTGACTGAGGGATTGCAAAACAGCACTCGTTGTGAGTGCTCGGAAATATGGAAGTTCTGATCCCCTCAGCCCCAGTGTGTGCACTGGGGCAGCTCCCCTTGGTCAGCAAGGGGAGCCTTAGCCCCCCTCCGTCCCCAGGGCCAGGGCGGCTACGGCCTGAGCCAGTGCCTTTGCCGCTCGCTGAGCCTCCGCCTGGGTATTCCCTGCCGCGCCGATTTCAATCAGCAGGGAGCCGGGGCACAGATCCTGGTTGAACCGGGCGGCGCGAAGCTGCAAGGGGCGGGTGATGCCCGGATACATTCGTTCCAGCTGGGCGTGGAGCTTCAGCCCCAGGGAGAGATTTTCCTCGTAGGTATCGTAATTCGTCCCCATGACGATCATCAGCTGAGCCGACGGCTCCCCTGCCACCGTGGCCTGGGTACGCATTTGGCGGCTTCCCTCCCCTGCCGCGTCCCGGTGCAGGTCGAGAATCAGCCGGAGACCGGGGTATTGGCGAAGATAGGCTTCCAGGGATTTCCGGGTGCGTACATAGGCTCCGTTGTAGCTGGGGTAGTCGTGAAGCTCCCGATCGTGGATGACGCCGATGCCCTGAGCCGTCAGAGCATCGGCTACAATGTCGCCGATGGCAATCATGTTTCCCGTCTCCTCCGTGGTGCGCCAGCCTGGGGACTCGGCGTAGCCTTCCGTGGTGTGGGTGTGGATAATGAGCACCGAGGGTGGATTTTCCCGGAGATTCCAGGTCAGAGGCCGGGTAAGCAGTGCCTCAATATCCGGCTCCACCGTAGCGGCGTAATAGAGGGAGGGCTCTTCCGCCTGAGAAAAGCTGGGAAGGGTGGGCACCGTTTCCGCGGGAACCGTCGCCGCCGGGGGAGATTCCATGAAATTCGGGGAAAAAGCGGGTAAAGAGCTTGAAAACCGGACATCCCGTCCGGTTTCCAGGTATAGAAAAAAGGCCGCCGTCTGGGGGCTGGTCAGAAAATCCAGAGCCCGTCCGCCCCAGCCCCCCAGCCAAAGCCGCAGAACCAGGGCGCAGAGCACCGCTGTGATTCCTACCCGCCGTGCCCGGGTAAGCTGCTTCACATAGATCCCTCCCGTAATCGATGAAAACGGCGGCAAGCGGGAAATGTTAAGGAACCTCTGAATAAATCGTCTGCGGCTGGATAGCGGATCTTTTTCCCTATC